>NZ_JAUNVV010000006.1:0-5175 GCF_030540645.1 Arthrobacter sp. | reverse complement strand
GAGCACGACGCCGGGCACCCCCTGGGTAGGGCAGCTGGGGACGGGCGCGGGGCAAATGGCGATGGTAGCGAAGCAGGGTCCCCTGAAGTGCAGGGATCCGATGTTGCCGTGGCTGCCATCATGTACGCCAATAACGAGGTGGGCACCGTCCAGGACATTCCGGCGTTGGCCGCCGTCGCCGCCGGCATGGGCGTTCCGTTCCACACCGACGCCGTGCAGGCTGCCGGCTGGCTCAGTCTGGATGTGCGTGAATTGGGCGTGGACTCGCTGGCCGTATCGGGGCACAAGCTGGGAGCACCCAAGGGTGTGGGATTGCTGTACTTGCGCGGCGGTGTGCCGTGCGAGCCCCTCGTGCATGGCGGTGGTCAGGAACGCGGAACCCGCTCCGGCACTGAAAACGTGGCGTTCGCCGTCGCACTGGCCACGGCATTGAACCTGTCAGCGGCGGGTAGGGTTGCCGGATCCACCGGGACTGCCGAAGTACGTGACCGCTTCATTGGCCAGATCCTGGAAAGGGTGCCGGGCGCTCTACTGACAGGCCACCCAGTGCGGCGTCTACCGGGGATTGCTTCATTTTGCCTGCCCGGCACCAGCGGGGAATCAGTGCTCCTGGAACTGGAACGGCGAAGCATCATCTGCTCCTCCGGCTCAGCCTGTGCGGCCGGCTCGGACGAACCTTCGGAAGTGCTCACGGCCATGGGGATTGAACGTTCCGTGGCACAAACGGCGTTGCGCTTTAGTTTCGGTGCCGATACAGGCGCCGCTGCTCTGGACACCGCCGCCGACGAACTGGTGGCGGCCGTGGAAAGGGTCAAGGCACTAGGACGCTGACCCTTCCCGGGCGTTGCGGTTTGCAGCTTTTAGCTACTCAGGCGCTCAGGCTGTCAGAGTTTGAGTTGCGTGCGGGCCCGGAACTGCGACACGCTGCCAGGAGAAGTTTTCCCGCAGCAGCCTACTCCAACGGTTGGCCGGCAACTTCGGGTGCAACATGGCGATGCCCACGCAGTACTTGCTCATGCTCACGTCCCGAATGCCCATCTCCGCCAAGACCCTGTCCGCGACGCCACGGCCATCGGCGGACTTTGTCTCCACCACCACCATGTCGGGGCCAGCCACTTCCTGGCTGCGGTCACGGCACAACAGCTGCACATCGAGGGTGAGGCGTTCCTGACTGATGGGGTTGACCAAGGTGCCGCGGTGGTAGTCAATAGCCATGACAGGTTCCAGCGCAGGCATGGGAAGCCCATACTGGGTGTCCAAAAGCTCGCTCAGGAAATTGCGCGCATCAGCGTTCATGCGGTTCCGATCCTCCAAGGGGTAGCGGATGCGGTGTTTGTCCGTCTCCCCGCGCAGCCCCTTCAACTTCGTCTCAAACATGCACAGCCCCGAGTCGAGGTAGGTGCGGCTGCGGACCTTGTAGCGACGCCGCCGTCCCTGCCGGTGGGCCCGGAACTGGTCGAAGTCGGGCGTGTCAAAGTACGTGGAGCTGTAGCCGAAAACCCGCCTACCATCAATGTCCATAACCCGAAAGTCATCATCCAGCCGGTCGATCAGGGCGGCCAGCTCTTCCGCCGTCAGGAGGAATTTCTTGTCAACGCGGCGCTGTAGTGCGGCCTCCTCATTGACTTCCGCCAAGCTGATTGGCCCCCGGCGCTCCAGACTGCGCTCCAGCACATCGGCGCAGCTGACGTGAGCGTTGTGGTGTTGGTGTCTCATGAACGTGTTCCGCTGTAGTCATAAGGGGCTTCAGCGGTCAACGGGGACTGGGTGGGTGCATTGGCTGGCGCCGCCGGGTAGGCCGAAGAGGAAGGGTAGGCAGAGGAGGCGCCGGGGTGTGGAGCGGCGATGAGGGAGTTGCTCTCGTCTTGTTGCTGGCGGGAAAACATTTCCCGGAACTGCTTGGGCGCCTTTGCTGAAGCGCTCTTATAACGAACGTCAGCGATGGTCAGGTCACGGACCATGTCCAGGGCCACAACTTCAATGCGCATGACCTTGGCACCGAGCAGTGTTTCCAGGGCCTGCTTCAGTTCTGCTTCGTTGGCGTAGCCACGGTCCAAGGTGATGGTCTGACGGCGGGTACTGGGCGAGATCCTCGGGTGGTCGGCAACGTACAAAGTAGCGACCAGGACTATGGACAGGACAGGGGCCAGCCAGGCCGGGTCAGGGTGCAGGCCGTTGAGCAGCCCCAGCACCAGAGCGGCAAAGTAGTAGCCGATTTCACCTTGGGTGAGGGTGTCCGAGCGCAGCCGGATGATGGAAAGTACGCCGAACAGTCCCAAGCCCAAGCCCACGCCAACGGCGCTGCCGGTGAGCAGTATTGTCACCATCATGATGCCCACGTTCAGGCACACATAGGCCAAGGCCAAGTCGCGGCGGTGGTAGCGGGGGAAGTACACCGCATAGACGAGCGTGATGATACAGATCAAGTTTGCGGCCATTGCCACCCAGAGGGCTAACATGGTTCTCCTTATGTTCGAGTGAAGTTTGCTTGCGTTCACTCTTTCGCACCCATATGAGACGAAAAGGAGATGCACATGAGAGCACTCTCATGTGGCTTAGTTGGTGCGCATCCGGTATCCCATGCCGCGGACTGTCTCGATGCGTTCGGCACCCAACTTTTTTCGCAGGTAGCGGATGTACACATCCACCACGTTGGAGCCGGGGTCAAAGTCAAAGCCCCAGACCTGGGAGAGGAGCTGTTCCCGGGACAGCACTTGGTCCCGATGGCGGCACAGGGTCTCGGCAAGCGCAAACTCGCGGGCGCTGAGATCCTTGGGCACGCCGTCGACCAAGGCCCTGCGTGTGCGCAGGTCAAGGCTGAGGCCGCCTGCCTTAAGGATGCTCTGGTCCTCCAGGACATGACTGCGCAGACGCAACCGCACCCTGGCGAGCAGTTCTTCAAAGGCGAAGGGCTTCGGCAAGTAGTCATCGGCACCACCAACCAGCCCGGCGACCTTGTCATTGACGGAGCTGCGAGCTGAGAGGATGATCACGGGGATGTCCACGCGTTCCTCGCGCAAGCGATGAAGAACCGTCAGTCCGTCCACGTCAGGCAGTCCGATGTCAAGGATGAGCAGGTCGTGGGATCTGGACGAGGCTTCTTCATAGGCGGACTGGCCGTCGCCGACCACTTTCGTGACAAAGCCCTTGCTGTTGAGGCCCTTTTGCACAAAGGTGGCGATGCGTTCCTCGTCTTCGACAATCAGGATGCGATTCATGGGGGTCTTCCTGCCGAGTGGTTGTCATCATGGCTGGCCGGACTCATCCAAGCCTTCCGGACGGAGCAGCGGCAGGGAAATTTCAAAGGTGCTGCCGGCACCCTTGATGCTTTGCACACGCACCTTGCCGCCGTGTGCGTCCACAATGGAGTTTACAATGGACAGCCCAAGTCCGGCGCCTGGGGAAGTGCGGCGCGCGGTGCCGCGGCGGAATCGTTCGAAGATGCCTTCCTGCTCCGCCTCGCTCATGCCGGAGCCGGTGTCCCGCACCCACAAGACCAACGAGTCCGCCAAAATGCGTGATCCCATCCCAATGGTTCCGTCCGGAGGAGTGTGTGCAGCCGCATTGGTGGCCAACTGCATGAGCGCCTGAGTCAGCCGCTGCCCGTCCGCCAGCACCGGACCTTCAGCGAGCTCGTCGAGAACCCAATGCTGCGGACCCAGCATGCGCGCCTTTGCCAAGGTATCGACGAGAAGGTCCATGACTTCCACCTCTTCGCGGACAATGAAGTCCGGCTGTTCGGCTTTTGCCAGTAGCAGCAGGTCGTTGACGATCCTGCTCATCCGGTCCAGTTCATCGGTGACAAGGGCTATGGTCTCGTTGCGCTCTTCGGGGGAATCTCCCATCATCTCCAACTGCCCGCGCACCACGGTGATGGGTGTGCGCAGTTCGTGTCCGGCGTCGTCGACAAATTGTTGCTGGGTGGTGAAGGCCGTTTCCAATCGATCCAGCATCCGGTTGAAAGTGCTGGCCAAAGCTGCGACGTCGTCACGGCCCACCACTTCGATTCTGCGGCGTAGGTCAGTTTCGGTGATGGACTCTGCTGCTTCGCGCACCAGCCGAACAGGGGAAAGGACGCGGCCGGCGATGAACCAGGCGGCCAGTGCGGCACCCACCAGGGCCAACACGCTCGCGACGGCGAAGATGCCCAGGGAACTGTACAGGGGTTGGGACAGGGCGCTGCGGAACTGGACGTAAACGAGCGTCCCGGAATGTGAGTCTCCCACAACGCTGACGGGTATTGCCGCGTATGCGGCTTCGCCGGCAGCCGTTTGCAACGTTCCGTGGGTGGGGGCGGAATGGTGCGCAAGACGGGCCATGAATTCCGCATCCAAATCCAGGCGGACGGGAGGATCCGCCTGGGTGCGGCGGTGGGGTGCCCCATCCAAAAGTGAAAACTGGGTTTCCATCGGATACGTGGCTGTGTCCTGCATGTACCGGGTCAGGAGTTCATCCACGGTGTGCTGATAGCGGCCCGAAGGGGAGACGGAGAAGGCGCGGAAACTGTCAGCGGCGTGGGTCAGCCGGTCGGCCACCAGCGCGTCGGTCTTGGACGAAAGTACCTGCGCTGACCACATGAGAGAGGCACTGAAGGCGGCTGCCAGCAACACCACCATGGCCCCGATGATGCGACCCCGGGCGCTCAGCGCGCGGCGGCTTCCCTTAACGTTGGTCATAATACTGCTTGTATCCGTAGCGGTATCTGTTGTTGGAAGAGTCATAATCATTGACGTCGTCGTCCGGGTCGTCCAGCTCATCCGGGTCGTCCAATTCGTCCTGTTCATTCAAATCGTCGACATCAGCGTCGTCGCAGTCGTCGTCGGACCCGGCGATGACTACACACGGTGGGACTGGTACGGCTCCTGGTGCGGCAGTTTTCAGTGCTGTGGGCTTTGGCGAGCGGGTGCTGGATGGATTCAAAGCCGGGCCCGGCACCGGCAGCGGCGTGACAACTATGGAATCGCCAAGTTCCGGTTCGGAGCCGGACGCCAGCAGCGCTGTGGCGGTCAGGATGCTGGCCAGCAGGAGGCCAATGAAGGAGAGAATGATGAAGCGCGGGACATGCATTCCTCAACCATGCCTCATTAAAACGCCGATCCACATGAAATGAAGATGACAGTTCTCTCATCATGACCGCTGCAGAGGCGGCTCAATGCACCGCAACGGGTGTGCCTG
>NZ_JAUNVV010000089.1 GCF_030540645.1 Arthrobacter sp. | reverse complement strand
TCAAGGTAGTTCACCCCCGCTTTTGAGCTGGCCACGTATCCGGTGCCCGGCGCTCCCAGAAAACGCACCTTGTAGCCTCGGGCGGCAAGGCCAGCTTCCACCCATGTGTGGACACCCTTCACACCGCGCATACCACTGGATTGCGAGTCCCCGATCAATACAGCCTGCTGCGCCACCGAAGGATCAATGACTTCCTGGCGCCCAGACACAGGATTGAACACCATGGCTCCCGCCGGCAGGTCCCAAACCGTTGCAACTTCGTCCTTACTGCCGGGGTCCATGGCCCGGGCGCCGTCCGGAACCGGGTTCAGCTCAGGGATGGTCGGAACAATCGGCACGGAGGCAGGTGCGGTCGTCGGCAACTGTTCGGCTGCTACCGCCGGCGGGTTTGCCGGAGCGGGGATTGTGGGGGCCACAGCCAGGGCCGTGGCAAGTGCGAGGACAGCGACCCCGAAACGTAAGAGCCCGCGTCGAACCTTCAACTCAATCCCCCTGTTGCGTACTGCTGAAGAATCAATTCTAACGATACCTGCCGCATACTCATGAACTAGCTGTTGTGAACATTACTCAGGGCGTCAGCCACTTCAAGCGCCCGCGTCACCACGGCCCGCGCCTGTTGCGGTGTGAGCGTGGCGAGTCCAGCTTCCGGTGTGATGCGCAGTTGATTTAGGGACGATTCCGCCAGTCCCAGCCCCCGCCAGGGCCGCATGATCCGCTCCACCAAAACAGAGTACGACGGCGCAGCATGGCTTCCGTCTACCGGTACGGTCCCCGCCCACACACCAAGGCCCGCTTCAATGGCACCGGCCAGCTGTTCCCAGTGCCGCGTGTCGAGGCGGGGCAGCGGTACGGCCACCGCGTCAACGCCGCAATCAAGGGCCGTCTCCAAGGCAGTGCGCCAGGCATCGTCTTCGGCAGCGGTGGACTCATCTGTGGGCTCCGGGCCCAGGCCTTCACCGGTCCTGGCAAGGTTCAGTGCCACTGCGCCGAAGCCTGCCTCACGGGCAGCAGTGACAAGGTCCGTCCAGGTGTGGCGCAGTTCTGCCGCCGAGATGGAACGCAGGGTCCTGTAGCCCGAAGCGGTGGGGATGGTGCCAGCCAGGGCGGCCGCCACCTGGGGTTCGTCAATTTGCAAGGTCAGGGCCGCTCCCGGAACGGCGGCAGCCACGTTGCGGGCGTGGATGGCCAGCCCTGCTGCCAGTGACTGCGCAATGTCCCGCCGGGCGCCGTGGTCCCGAATCGACCGCTCCCCGTAGTGCAGGTGAATGGCCGCAGCCAGGGCCACAGGCCCGGCAACATGAACTTTCAGGGCTGTCGGGATGATTTCGCCCGCACCGGCAACATCGGCCAGCACATTGATGTCCGTGGACAGTGCGGACACGGCACGGCGCTGGTCCAAGCCCGGACGGTCGGCAAAGCGCCAGCCGTAGGGCTGGACGTCCACCGGCAGTTCCACGAGCATTGCTGCAGTGCGGCCAATGGCGTCCGAGCCCACACCTCGGGCCGGGAGGTCCGGCAGGGACGGCAGGTGCGGGTCTGTGAACAGGCCCAGGGAGACCTTCGCGGCTTCCACCGGATCGGTGCCCGGCCAGCCGCCGAGGGACGTAGCCGTAGTCTCAACCACGGGGGCAGGTGAGCGATTCACGGAAGCTGCGTGCCGCCGTCGTCCTTGGTCGTCGAGGGAGCTGAGGACCGCGCTTCGGCATGGCCCTCGAAGCCTTGGCCGTCCGCCCGCTCCACGGGGATCGCCCCGGTGGCGGCGACGGCTGAATGGCTCTTGGAAATCGCCTGGTGGTGGTGGATGACCTCGCTGATAATGAAATTCAGAAACTTTTCGGCAAAGGCCGGGTCCAGATGTGCCGACTCGGCAAGGGCCCGTAGCCGCTGGATCTGGGCAAGCTCACGGTTGGGGTCCCCTGGCGGCAGCTGGTATTTGGCCTTGAGGATGCCCACGCGTTGGGTTGCCTTGAAACGTTCAGCGAGCAGGTACACCAGCGTGGCGTCGAAGTTGTCGATGCTGGAGCGGATGTTCAGCAATTCCGCCATGACTGCCGGATCGACGGCACCTGTGAGGGAACTGGCGGCCGGATCGAAGTCTTCAACGGACAAGTGCTCTGCGTGGCTCGGTTCGGTCATAGGGATAAGTTTAGGCGGTGCACCGGGAAGAAAAAACTCTTGTCCATCCCGGGCACCGCCTCTACTTCAGCGGCACTTCCGCCGTCTACTGTCCGCGTAGCAGTGCCTGGTGGATGGCCCGGCGCTCGGCCTGCTCGGCAGGGTTCGGCACGGGCAGGGAGGCAAGCAGGCGCTTGGTGTAGTCGTCCTGCGGGTTGCCCATGATCTGGTTGCCGATCCCCTGCTCCACCATCCTGCCCTTGTAGAGCACCCCAACCCATTCGGCCAGGATGTCCACCACGGCCAAGTCGTGGCTGATGAACAGAGCCGCAAAGCCCAGCTCCGTTTGGATCTCACGGAACAGTTCAAGCACCTTGGCCTGGACCGAGACGTCAAGGGCGGAGGTTGGCTCGTCGGCAATGAGCAGCCGGGGCTTGAGTGCCAATCCACGTGCCAGGGACGCGCGCTGGCGCTGTCCACCCGAAAGCTCGTGCGGGAAACGCTTCGCATAGGCCCGGGGTAGTTGCACAGACTCCAGCAGGTCCTCCACCTTCGCCGTAATCGCGGGTCCGGAGAGGTCCGTGTGGATGACCAGCGGCTCGGCCACACACTCGCCGATGCTCAGGTGCGGGTTGAAGGACGCAGCCGGGTCCTGGAACACGAATCCGATGTCCTTGCGCAAGGGGCGAAAGGACCGTTCCTTGAAGTTCAGCATCTCGTAGCCAAGCACGTTCAGCGAACCGCCCGTGGTGCGGTTGAGTCCGGCGATGGCCCGGCCAATGGTGGTCTTTCCGGAGCCAGACTCCCCCACCAAGCCAAAGACTTCCCCGGAGCTGATGGTGAAGGAGACCTTGTCCACCGCCTTGAAGGCGGGGCTGCCCAGGCGCCCCGGGTATTCAATTTCCAGGTCCCGCGCCTCCACCAGCACTTCCTTGTCCTGGAACGCCCTCTCGGTGAAGCCGGCAGATGCCGAGTTTCGACCAAGGTGCGGCACTGCGGCCAACAGCTGCTGGGTGTACACCTGCTTCGGAGCGGAGAACAACACCTCTGAGCTGGCCAGTTCCACCACGTCGCCCTGGAACATGACAACAACGCGGTCGGCCAGGTCCGCCACCACACCCATGTTGTGCGTGATCAGGACAATGGAGGTCCCGTACTGGTCGCGCAGATCCCGCAACAGTTCAAGGATCTCGGCCTGGACCGTCACGTCGAGGGCCGTGGTGGGCTCGTCCGCCACAATCAGCCCTGGGTTCAGGGCCAACGCCGCAGCAATGACAACACGCTGCTTTTGCCCCCCGGAGAACTGATGCGGGTAGTAGTCAACCCTTTTTTCCGGCTCGGGAATCCCCACCTTGCCCAGCGCCTCAATGGCAAGTTTGCGCGCCTCCTTGCGCCCCACCCGTTTTCCTTCAGGCCGGTGGGCACGCAGCCCTTCGGCGATCTGCCAGCCCACCGTGTAGACGGGGTTCAGGGCCGTGGAGGGCTCCTGGAACACCATGGCGACGTCACGCCCGCGGATCTGGCGCAACTGGTGTTCGCTGACAGTGATGATGTCATTGCCGCTGATGACAACGGCCCCGCTGCTGAGCGCAGTTTCGGGCAGCAGGCCCAGGATGGCCTTGGCCGTGACGGTCTTGCCGGAACCTGACTCGCCCACAATGGCCACGATCTCCCCCGGGGCCACCGTGAAGCTGACATCCTTCACGGCCTGCACATCCCCCACGTCGGTGGCGAAGGTGACCTTCAACTTCTCAATGCTCAGCACGGGCTGCGTTCCGCCGGCCTGTGCAGTGGTGTTCTTCATGGCGCGGCTCATGCGTCCACCACCTCATCCTGGGTTGTGTGCTTCTCTTTTCGGGCCTTTTTCCCAGACCGCTTGCGTCCACGCAGACGCGGATCGTTGAGGTCGTTCATGGACTCGCCCAGCAGGGTCAAGCCCAACACGGTCAGCACAATTGCGGCACCGGGGAACACACCTGTCCACCAGATCCCGGCTGTGGCGTCCGACTGCGCATGGTTGAGGTCGTAGCCCCACTCCGCCGCAGTGGACGGTTCAATACCGAAGCCCAAGAAGCCCAATCCGGCCAGTGTCAAAATGGCCTCGGAGGCATTCAGCGTGAAGATCAGCGGCAGCGTCCTTGTGGCGTTCTTGTAGATGTGCCGGGCCATGATTCGTACGCTGGAGGCACCCACCACCAGGGCGGATTCCACAAAGGGTTCTGCCTTCAATCGGATGGTTTCGGCGCGGATCACCCTGAAGTACTGCGGAATGAACACGACGGTGATGGAGATGGCTGCGGACAGGATTCCCGACCAGACAGTCGAGCGGCCCTGGCTGAGCGCAATGGACATGACCATGGCCAGCAGCAGTGTGGGGAACGCGTAGATGGCGTCGGCCACCACCACCATGATCCGGTCGAGCCAGCCACCAATATAGCCCGAGAGCAGGCCCAGGATTACGCCGAGGAAAATGGACAGCACCACCGCCACCACAATGACCAAAAATGCCGTTTGGGCACCCCAGATGGTGCGGGAAAAGACGTCGTAACCTCCCGCCGTCGTACCCCAGATATGGACGGACGACGGCGGCCCCTGGGCTACGTCGAAGCGCTGTGTTGCCCCGTACGGTGCAATCAACGGCGCGAGCGCGGCCGTGAGCAGAAACAGCACTGTCAGGACAATGCCGGCCACGAGCATGCCGCGCTGCAGGCCCATACTCTTCTTGAGCTGGGAAATGATGGGCAGGCGGGAAAAGAGCGACTTTTTAGTCTCCATGGCCTAGTACCTCACCCTCGGGTCGATGAGCGCGGCAATGACATCCACAATGAAGTTGGTCAGTGCCACAATGACGGCCAGCAGGGCAACTATGCCCTGCACCGCGACGTAGTCACGCGCCGTCAGATATTGGGCCAGCTGGAATCCCAGCCCCTTCCATTCAAAGGTGGTTTCCGTCAGGACGGCCCCGCCCAACAGCAGGGCGATCTGCAGGCCCATGACGGTGATGATGGGGATCAGCGCCGGCTTGAACGCGTGCCTGGTCAGCAGGCGGTATTCGCTGACGCCGCGTGAACGCCCGGCTTCAACATAGTCCTTGCCCAGCGTGCCAATGACGTTGGTGCGGACCAGCCGCAGGAAGATGCCGGCTGTCAGCAGGCCCAGGGTGACCGCTGGCAGGATGGAGTGCTGGACTACATCCCAATACGCGTCCATGTTGCCGCTGCGCAGCGCATCAAGCCAGTAGATGCCTGTTGGCGCTTCAATCTGTGTCATGAAAATTTCGGTTGGGATGCTTGCACGCCCAGCCACGGGGAGCCAGCCAAGCCAGACGGAGAAGACCAGCTTCAACAAAAGCCCTGCAAAAAACACCGGAGTGGCGTAAAAAGAGATGGCCAGCACACGCGAGACGGCATCCTCCCACTTGTCCCGCTTGTAGGCTGCAATGATGCCGAACGGGATGCCGATGAGAAGGGCCACGATGAGGGAGTTGATGGCCAGTTCAAGGGTGGCCGTGCCGTAGGTGGCGAGCAAGTCGGAGATCAGCATGTTATCTGAGATGGTGCGGCCAAAGTTGCCGGTGGCCATCTGGCCCAGGTACTCGAAGTACTGGATGAAAATGGGCCTGTCGTAACCGGCTTGGTGGATGCGTTCGGCCAGCTGCTCCGGTGGCAGCCGCCCGCCGAGTGCAGCGGTGATCGGATCACCGGTGAGCCGCATCAGGAAGAACACCATGGTAACGAGAATGAAAATGGTGGGGAAGATCAAGACGAATCGGATGGCAAGGTATTTGCCCAGACTGCCGCCGGACTTGTTCTTGCTTTTGGGTGCCTGCTCGGCGGGTCCGTCCACCGGCAGGTCAATCATTGCGGTCATGTGCGCCTACTTCTTAGGTGAGAAGGTGCCGTGCAAAAGGCGGGGCATCCTTTGTAGGAAAGCCCCGCCTCATTGCCGACTTGTTATGCCTTGGGTAATTGCCGTATGGGCATTACTTGGACAAAACGCCCAAACGGAACTTGAAGGAGGCGTCCAAGGTGTCCGCCGTTCCCTTTACGTCCACGTTCGAAACCGCCACCTGCGCGCCCTGCAGAAGCGGCAGCGTGGAGAGGTCCTCCGCTTCAGCTGTTTGGATGTCCTCAATCAGCTTTGTGCGCTTCGCGGGGTCGTTCATGGTCAGCTGCTCGGTGATCATCTTTTGAATGGCCGGGTTGCTGTAGTGGTTCTTCAGGAAGTTGTCAGTGCTGAAGAACGGTGTCAGGTAGTTATCAGCATCGGAGTAGTCCGGGAACCAGCCCAGCTGGTACATGGGGTATGCATCAGCTGTGCGCTGCTTCGAGTAGGAAACCCACTCAGTTGACTGCAGGTTGACCTTGAACAGCTTGGTGTCCTCAAGCTGGGACTTGATGGCCGCATACTCATCGCCTGATGAGGAACCATAGTGGTCCGGGTTGTACTGCAGATCCAGCGTCACCGGCGTTTCGACGCCGGCATCCTTCAGCGCCGCGGTGGCCTTGGCAACATCCGGGCCACCGTTTCCGTCGCCGTAGTCCGCCTTCAGCGGCTCAATGGCACCGGTGAAGCCTGCGGGAACGTAGGAGTACAGCGGCAGGTAAGTGCCTTTGTAAACCTGTTCCGCAATGGCGGCACGGTCAACTGAATCAGCCATGGCCTGACGCACTGCCAGCGACTTCGCGGCATCCGGGGTAGCCGTCTTGGCGCCGAACGGCATGGTGTCGAAGTTGAAGACGATGTAGCGGATTTCACCACCGGGGCCAATATCCACCTTCACGCTCTTGTCAGACTTCAGGCTTTCAATGTCCGTGGCCGTGAGGCTGCGCCAGGCGACGTCGATGTTGCCCTTTTGCACGTCGAGTTTCATGTTGTTGGAATCGGTGTAGTACTTCATGGTCACCGACTCCGACTTGGCCGGGCCCAGCAGGCCCTTGTAGTCAGGGTTTTTCTTGAAGGCAATCAGTTCGTTCTGCTTGAACGAGTCAATGGTGAACTGTCCGGCGAAGGCCTTGCCCTTGATGATGTCTGCATCAGTGGTGATGGCATCGGCACTGAACACGGAGTCATCCACGACTGGGCCTGCTGGGCTGGTCAGCACCTGCGGGAACGTTTGGTCGTTGCCGAGCTTGAGGTTGAACACGACGGTGGTGGCATCCGGGGCGTCAACGCTTGCCAGGTTGCCCAGCAGGGTGGCCGGGCCGTTGACGTCGTTGATCTTCAGCTGGCGATCGAAGGAGAACTTCACGTCCTTGGAGTCAAGCTCGGAACCGTTGGCCCACTTCAAACCGGGCTTGAGCTTGACAGTGTATTCGGTGGGGGTGGTGAACGACGACGATTCAGCCAGGTCCGGCTTGGGGTCGGCGCTGCCCGGTGCCGAGTTCAGCACGAAAGGGTAGATCTGGTTCATGACCATGAAGGAACCGTTGTCATAGGAACCGGCAGGGTCAAGGAAGGTTGTCTTGTCAGTGGTGCCAACAACAACAGGTCCGCCGGTGGAGCCGCCTTCGGTGCCTCCACCACCGCCTGTGGTACCCGTGCAAGCTGTCAATGCCAGTGCGGAGATGCCTGCAACGGCGACCACCGACCGCATTCCGAACAAATTCTTAGCCATCAGCAAACTTTCTGTTGTGGTTCGCACAGAACAGCCCACACGTCCTCGTGTGAGCTGAACCACGCCTTTGATGCTTATATTTTTATCAGACTTCCATGCATCTTGTTGCACTAGTGGGGAAGTTGAAACCAGAAGGTTATCTAAGGGAGGCGACCTGGGGGCCGGTGCGAAAATAGGGGCTGCGGCCGAACCATCCGGCCAGCCGGGCGTAGGAATCGGACGTCAACGGAACCCTAACTTCCGGTCCGATGCCGCGTTCCACGCTGCGATGCTCAGGTTTTACCATCCGTTGGGACCACGCGAGCGACTGTTCAGCCAAAGCGGGGTCCAAAACTATGGGCACTCCAGTGGCCCGTACCAAGTCCCAGGCATGGACTGTGAATTCGGTGATTTGCAGCCCAATGCGGCTGCGCAGCGGCGCCTCGCCGCCACCAGGCAGGGCCACTTGGGCACTTAGGTCCGCAGTGAGCCAGGCCCGCATCAACAAAGTGGCGCCGTCGCTGAACCGCGTGGACCAGTCCGCGCCGACGGTGGCGTCTGCGGCGAGCGGGTCAACATTGTGGCCACGGGCCATAATGGTGTATCTGTGCAGATCCTGCACCACTAGGTGGTGCAGGAGGTCTTGTACATTCCAATCCGCGCAGGGAGTGGCCCACTCCGCTTGGTTGGCCGGTATGGCGCCGATGACTTCGGCGCACTGATCGAGCGCACTCTCCAAGAATTGAAGCGGGTTGGGAACTGTATGCGGGGGCATGTGCGTATTCCTTCCGTGATCCAAGTCACCTTTATTGGAAGTTTACGCCAGAGGGGCAAGCCCTCGGGTTTGCTACGGCAGCTCCGGCCGTGCCAAGGACCGTGCAGAATCAATCGTGGCCTGCCCCAGCACACGGCTTCCCTGATACAAAACCACTGTTTGCCCCGGGGCCACACCGCGCAGCGGCTCACCCAAGGTGACCGTCAAGTTTTGTCGGGACACGCCGTCGTCCACTACTTCAGTGACAAAGGCGCGGGCCGGGACGGGGTCGCCATGGGCGCGGACCTGGGCGTGGCAGTCGAATTCGGCACCGGTGGCGACCTCGGCGATGGGCAGCCCGGCCCAGGAAACCTTGATGCCCTTGAGCTCGTCGATGGCCAGCAGCGCGTAGGGACCCACCACGACCTTGTTTTCCTTGGGGCGGATTTCCAGCACGAAGCGGGGCTTGCCGTCGGCGGCGGGGGTGCCCAGTTTCAGCCCGCGGCGCTGGCCGACAGTGAACTGGTTGGCGCCGGTGTGATCGCCAACCTTGGCTCCGGACTCGTCGACGATCTCGCCGTCGTGCATCTGAATTTTCTCCGCCAACCAACCGGCGGTGTCGCCGTCGGAGATAAAGCAGATGTCGTGGCTGTCCGGCTTTTTCGCCACGGACAACCCGCGTGCCTCGGCTTCGGCGCGGACCTCGGCCTTGGAGGGGGTGTCCGCCAGCGGGAACATGGAGTGCTTGAGCTGCTCGTGGGTCAGGACACCTAGGACGTAGCTTTGATCCTTGGCCCAGTCGGCGGCGCGGTGCAGCTCCGGGTTGCCGTCTGCGTCGGTGATGACCTTGGCGTAGTGGCCGGTGCAGACCGCGTCGAAGCCGAGCGCAATGGCCTTTTCCAGCAAGGCCGCGAACTTGATCCGCTCATTGCAGCGCATGCACGGGTTGGGGGTGCGCCCGGCGGCGTATTCGTCGATGAAGTCCTGGACCACGTCCTCCTTGAAGCGCTCGGAGAAGTCCCACACGTAGTACGGGATGCCAAGCAAGTCACAGGCGCGCCACGCATCGTTGGAGTCTTCCACGGTGCAACAACCACGGCTTCCCGTGCGCAGAGTCCCGGGCATGCGCGAAAGCGCCAGGTGAACCCCGACGACGTCGTGCCCGGCATCCACTGCCCTGGCTGCGGCTACGGCGGAGTCAACCCCACCACTCATGGCGGCCAATACTCGCATTACTTACCTCTCAATTGAAACTAAAAACTATTCT
Organism: Arthrobacter sp.; assembly: GCF_030540645.1. Taxonomy (GTDB): domain Bacteria; phylum Actinomycetota; class Actinomycetes; order Actinomycetales; family Micrococcaceae; genus Specibacter. The sequence continues at coordinate 3,898 of NZ_JAUNVV010000089.1, read as the reverse complement.
TACAGCGTTCCACAGCGTCCGCGATGGGCCCCCGGAAGCGAGGGCCCCGATGCGAGCTTGCGAGCATTGGGAGCTTCTGGGGACGGGCGGGGGCCATGCAAAGCGAAGGAACGTCGCATGGCTACCGAGTGCTGGCGGTTTGGATTCTCGATTGGTGCCCTGCCATGCCAGCTTGTTTGGCCATGGCGTGGGCTTGTGGCAGGGCCGCCACAAAGGCGTCAACGTCCTGTTGGCTCGATGTATGCCCCAGACTAAAGCGTTGTGCGCCACGTGCGGTGTCTTCGTCCAGGCCCATGGCCAGCAAAACGTGGGACGGCCGTGGAACGCCAGCGGTGCAGGCCGAGCCGGTGGAGGATTCGACCCCGGCCATGTCCAGTAGGAACAGCAGGGAGTCGCCTTCGCAGCCGGGGAACGTGAAGTGGGCGTTGCCGGGGAGCCGGGCGTTGGGGTGGTCTGCCGGGTCCGTGCCGCGCAGAACTGCGTCGGGGACCGCCTGGCGAACGGCGTCAATGATTTGGTCACGCAGCCCTGCGATGCGGTTGCTTTCGGTCGCCATGTTTTCCGTGACGTCTTGGGCTGCGGCAGCAAAGGCGGCTATCCCCGCGGTGTCCAGCGTGCCGGAGCGAACTGTTCGTTCCTGTCCCCCGCCGTGCTGGACTGGCGTGAGACTCACTGCACGCCCGAGTAGTAGAGCGCCCACACCAACGGGGCCGCCGATCTTGTGGCCGCTGATGGACATGGCCGCCAGGCCGGAGTCCTTGAAGTTCACCGGAATCGAGCCGAAGGCTTGGACGGCGTCCGAATGCACGGGGATGCCGTATTCTGCTGCGAGCGCCACAATCGCGGCGATGGGCTCGATGGTGCCGACTTCATTGTTGGCCCACATGCAGGTGACGAGCGCCACGGAGTCCGCGCCGCCGTCGTCCAGTTCCTTTTTTAGGGCCGTCAGGCTCACGGTGCCGTGTTCATCAACCGGCAGCCAGAGAACCTCGGCACCCTCATGCTTTTCAAGCCACTCGACAGTGTCTTGAACCGCAGCGTGCTCGATGCTTGAAACAAGGATGCGGGTGCGTCGCGGCTCGGCTGCGTTACGGGACCAGAACAGTCCCTTCACGGCAAGATTGTCCGCTTCGGTGCCGCCGGAGGTAAAAATGACTTCGGTGGGGTGGGCGCCAGCGGCGGCGGCAATGGTTTCACGGGCCGCCTCCACTGTGGCGCGGGCGCGTCGGCCCGATCCGTGGAGCGAGGACGGATTGCCGCTACGGGTAATAACGGAAGTGAGTGCGGCGAGGGCCGGGGCCGAAATTGGCGTGGTCGCCGCGTGATCTAAGTACACGGGCACCTGTTGATTCTACGCCATTGGGACAGTACGGCCGTCCGCGGGATTGGTGAACATTGTCCGAACGGCCAAAGTTTCCGGTCAATTCCCACATATCGGCACTGACACCCTTGTTAGGGTTCCACCTGCGCTGTCAGGATGTGGATGGTTTCCATCACACCACTGTTCCGAAGGGTCACGCACATGAAGAATGCACTATTCCGACGCACGACCGCGGCCGCCGTGTGCGCAGTCGCCATGGCCGCAACCGCCATGCTCGGCGGAAGCGCCATGGCCGCACCACCGCAGCAGCAATCCACGCCCGTGGACTTTCCCGCGTCCGACGGCGAGCTCATGAGTTACGTGGTCAATGCGAAAGCCGGCAACGCCAAGAAGACCCGGGATGCGGTGCAGGCTGTCACGGCAGCCGGCGGCGTCGCCGTCCAGGAGTGGCCGGAGATCGGGGTGGTCATTGTCCAATCCGACCGTGCCAACTTCCGCTCCGACATTCTCAAGTACGGGTACACCTCTGTGGAATCGGTGGGTGCAACACGCACCATCCCGGTGGCGGAGGGCACCCCGGACGGAATTGACACCCCGTGGGAAAAGTCTCCGCAGCAGCGTAAAAAGAAGCTGGCCGACACGGACCTCCTGTACGGCGACGCTACCTTCGACGGCGTCGCCGCCGATCCTCGCGAAGCTGAGCAATGGAGCCAGGTCCAGATCAAGTCGGACCAGGCCCACCAGGTCACTGATGGTTCCCGCGATATCCTGGTTGGCGTCTTGGACAGCGGCATCGACCCGATCCACCCGGACCTCCAATCGAATATCGACGTGGCCAACTCGGTCAACTGCTCCAACGCCGGGCGACCGGACACCTCACCGACGGGATGGAATGCCACCACCTCATCCCACGGCACCCACGTGGCCGGCATCATCGGTGCCGCTCGCAACGGCGTGGGCATTGTGGGCATTGCCCCCAATGTGCGCATGGCGTCCGTCAAGGTGGTCAACGATGCTGGCTCGATCTACCCCGAATACGCCATCTGCGGTTTCATGTGGGCAGGCATGAAGAGCATGGATGTCACCAACAACAGCTACTACGTTGACCCGATGCAATTTTGGTGCGATGACCAGCCGGACCAGAAGGCCGTGCGCGTTGCCGTTGAACGAGCGGTCGAATGGTCTACGAAGCAAGGTGTGGTCCATGCTGCCGCAGCTGGCAACGCCTCCTATGACTTGGCCAACAAGACCACCGACGATGTCAGCCCCAACGACGTGGCCGGGATTGAGCGCCAGATCAACAATGGATGCAAGGACATGCCCACCGAGCTGGAGGGGGTGGTGACGGTCTCATCCACGGACCAGGCCGGCAAGCTCTCATCCTTCTCCAACCGCGGACTGAACGTCATTGACGTGGCCGCTCCCGGATCGAGGATTCTGTCCACGTTGCCGAACAACGGCTACGGCTTGCTCAGCGGCACCTCGATGGCTTCACCGCAAGTTGCCGGCGTGCTGGCACTGATGAAGTCCCAGCACCCGGGCTGGAAGCCGAAGCAGCTGATTTCACAATTGGGCAAACAAGCCGAGGACCATATCTGCATGCCGTCTGCAACTCCTACCGGCGCTGAGTGCACCGGAAACCTGCGCAACAACAGCTACTACGGTGAGGGCATTGTGGACGCGTTGCAGGCGGTGCTGTAAAGCACGAATTGCCAACCACGAACCGCCAGGCACCAACCGCTGGACATGAACTGCAGGGCGTTGCGTCCCCCCGAACATGCGTTGCCACGCTTCCTGCGGCTGCCTTTCCAGGTGGCTGTCGGAAACGCTTTAAGGCTCTTTTGGGACCAGCCGCGCGCAGCAGTGCGAAATCTCTGCGTCGGGTTCAAGGTTGTGGCATGAGTCGGCGCACCCTTCCAGCGCACCGCTGAGCAGTGAACCGTTGAGCGAACACACCACCCCCGTATGTTCCTTGGACAGCTGATGGAATGGGCAGTTTGCCATGATGGTGCCGCCGTCGCCGTCGGGCTCGGGGCTGTAGCCGGTGTTGGCCAGCAATTGGTGGATGTTGCCAGCTGCGGCCCCCATGCGCCTACCCTCCTCGAAGGCCACTTCGGCCAAGGATTGCTGGATGCCTTCCCCGGAATCGATGGAACGTTGCACAGCCGCCGCCAGCAGACTTGCCGCCAGGTCATAGTGGCGCGGTGGTACCGACGCACTGACTTCACTGCGCGCCGCCGTATACAGCTTGGTCGGCCGGCCAGAGCCGGGCCCGGACTTCTCACCCACTTTTCGAAATTCCACCAGCAGCAGCTTTTCTTCCACCAGGCGGTCCAATTGTGCCCGGATGGTGCTCTTGGGCAGTCCCAATGCGGCCGCACATTCGTCGCGGCTCACGGCTCCTGCGGAATCGCGCACCAACTCAAACAGCCTTTTACGCAGCGGATCCCCCAGTGATGCGACCGCACGCAGACGCTCGTGCTCATCCAAGCCCGTCCGGCTGGCTGCCACGCGGCCCGCTTTGGTGACGTCGGTGTGCTGGAGTACACCATGTTGCTGCACGGGCTGTTGCTGCAC
>NZ_JAUNVV010000088.1:12152-13684 GCF_030540645.1 Arthrobacter sp. | reverse complement strand
GGTGGGAGGGAAGTTATGTCTGCAGGAACCTTTGCTGCGGCCGGGTCGTCCGGCCCCTGATCCAGTCTGAAGGGCGGGTATTCGTCCCGCATCAGAAGGGTGTAGGCGGCGACGCGGTAGATCCACCGGTTGATTCCCATGATCAGGTCGAAGAGCGGGCGCTGGTACCGTCCGGTGAACAGAAGCATGATGGCGGCTATGAGAACCAAAAGCCCCAGCAGGGACAACCCGGCATTGCGGCCGTAATCCGACGACCAATTCTCGGTACTGTCCCACGTTGACCATGCGGCGCCAGTGAACAGTGCCACGATCATCAGGTGGGGAATGGCCAGCAGCCACCATTTCACCACGACGAGCCCATGGGAGAGCCTGGCTGGGTAGTCGACGCTGAAATCGGCAGGGTAGTCGGCGGAGTCCAGGGTGAAGGGCGGGTACTTGTCGGTGGCCAGCGCCGAGTATGCGTAGAACGTCACCCGCCAGTTCCACCGCAAGACGCCGACGGCGAAGTCGAAGAGCGGGCGTGGGTAACGGCCGGTGAACAGGATGGCGAACCCGGAAATGATCGTAGTGATGACGACGGCAATCCACAGGAAGAACAAAATGATGAAATGCGGTATAGCCAGAAGCCATTTCACCAGCCACAGCCCACGCGACAAGTCTGGATCCAAGTGCCCGGACAGCCGGGCTGGGTAGCTCTTCCCCGTTACCAGCTGGGCGGATTGAAGTGGCTGAACAGAGTGGTCGGTGTAGCCGGGTCGGCCGGATTGGTTGGGGTGGTCGGATCCATGGGCAGACGAACGCCTGCCGATCAAAATGGCACCGAGGGTAATCAGTCCAGCACCGATGACCAGGATGACAATCCCGCCGATCCACAAGCCGGGGCCGAATGCTCCGAACAGGGTGGAACGGACCGCGGCTTGGACGTTGGCGGTGACCCCTGTTCCGGCGTCGGCGTTCATGATCACCAGAACCCAGTCGCCGCTGCGCAAGTCCATGGTGACCTGCTGTATGCCCGGCCCGGATGAGGAGACGGCCCAGAAGTTTTGCCCGGATGGCGGACTGGGAACGGTTTGTCCTGGCACGTCCCGGTAGCCGACCCTGAAAGGCAACGCTTCCACGCGGGTAATTACGGTGGTGTGGACGCCTGCGAGATAACGGTCGACGTCGGCCTTGGCGCCGATGCCGATGAAGACCTCCCCGCCGGGTGCCGTTGACTCGGCAGCTAGGCGAAGACTGCCCAGATCGAAGGGAGGCAGGTCGGCACCGACTCGTGCCGGGGGTGTGATGAGTGCATGGGACGGGGCGGAGAATTCACGCACCGGTGACTTGAGATAACCGTCTGATCCCTGCTGCGACATGACCGCGGCCGTGGCAGCACCACCAACAATTCCCCCCACACCCACCAGCGCGAACAGGACACCCAGCACCAAGGCGACAATTGCGCCCGCGATTCCCCTGCGACCAGAGCTTGGGCGAGGTGCCCCGCCGTCGACCATTGGATTGACCGTCATATCAATACTCCCCCTTCGTAG
>NZ_JAUNVV010000088.1:8589-12052 GCF_030540645.1 Arthrobacter sp. | reverse complement strand
GTGCCCCGCCGTCGACCATTGGATTGACCGTCATATCAATACTCCCCCTTCGTAGGCTGCCAGACTTTCACAACCGTTGACCCACGGTTAGAGGCTAAGGTCACTCCCACTGTCAGTCGCAGTGCCGCTAGGGAGTGCGAGGTCTGACCAAGGTTTAGCTGAAGTGTTGCGCCGCACGGCTGGACCTGTTGGGGTTAAGTGCAACTGCGCGGCCAATAAAACGGCGGCATGATTACCGGGAAGGTTCACACACGATGCAGCACCAGCCTTATATACACAATCTCTCTTGCGTTGTTGCCGCACCAATCCAAGCCTGGTCTGAACCAACAGGACAGATTCTGGGGCTTGGGGCACAAGGAATCTACTGTTCCGACGAACGGATTATCCGTCAGGCGGTCATCAGCGTGAATGGCGACGAACCCGACTGGGTCTCCACCCAGCCGCTGGATGGAAGCGCCGCGGCATACTTGAGTTTCATTCGGATGGATCCGGCCGCGTCAGACCCCCTGGTGTCGTTGCAGCGAACAAGATCAGCCACCGGGGGAAGGATGTCAGAAACCTTTGAACTCCGATCAGCACTGGCTGAAGCTACAGAGTTCAGCATCGAGCTTCGCCTCATTGCAGACAACACTCCGCTTGCAGACATCAAGCTGGGGAAAAGCTCAACTGAGCCTGTCACCACGAACATTGCAGGATGGAAGTGGCGCGACGACAACACCCACTTGGTGTTGTCCTTTGAGGGATCGCCTCAAGTAAACGCCCAGACCCCAGTGGTTACCGCAATCTGGAACGTGACCGTGCCAGCGGGCGGGGCTGCCTCCTTTGGCTGGGCCGTCACAGCTCATGATGCCGACGCCCCAATGGTTGGCTCCACCGCGAAGCCGCTAAAGATACCTTCAGTGGCCGATCCTTCCATGCAGCAGCTCTTGCACCGGGCAGTGAGCGATCTGAATGGGTTGCGAATGACCGACAGGCTCTCTCCGTCAGACTCTTTTCTGGCCGCAGGGGCACCTTGGTTTTTTACCATGTTTGGCCGTGACTCAATCATCGCTGCCCGCATGCTGCTACCCATTGACACGACAATTGCCGGTGGAACACTCCGCGCGCTGGCACAACGCCAGGGAGAATCCATCGACGCCGACTCCGCCGAGCAACCCGGGAAGATCCTGCATGAGGTCCGCAGGGCAACGACAACCGTGACGGCGGATGGCCGCGTCTGTCTTCCACCGGTCTACTTCGGAACCGTGGATGCAACACCACTGTGGATCATCCTTTTGCGCGATGCGTGGCGCTCCGGCCTTCCCGAAAAAGAGGTGAAGGCTCTCCTGCCACATTTAGAGCGAGCGCTGGCTTGGTTGCACAACCATGGTGATTCCGACGGCGATGGCTTCTTGGAATACTTGGACACGACCGGGCACGGACTGGCGAACCAAGGATGGAAAGACAGCGCTGATTCAATCCGCTGGCATGACGGACGATTGGCGCAGGGCCCCATCGCCCTCTGCGAAGTTCAAGGCTACGCCTACGCCGCGGCAATAGCCGGCGCAGAATTACTCGAGGCTTTTGCTCCCGCCGAAGACCAGACTGCTTCAACCCCGCAGCACTGGCGGGACTATGCCAAGAACATGGCCGACAGATTCCGCGCCAGCTTCTGGTGCATGGACGAAGACGGCCCCTACCCCGCCATCGCGCTCGATGCGGACAAGAACCCTGTCGACGCAGTGGCAAGCAACATGGGTCACCTTCTGGGGACCGGAATCCTCAATCCAGCTGAAACTGCCACAGTGGTTAGCCGTCTCATGGGCCCCACCATGTTCTCAGGATACGGAATCCGCACACTCTCCAGCACCAACGCAAGCTACTGGCCAACCCGCTACCACGCCGGCGCTGTCTGGACCCATGACACGGCCCTGATACTCAGCGGAATGGTCACCGACGGATACTCAGCCGAAGCCCGGATCCTCGCTGACGGGCTGCTGGCCGCCGCTCGGGGTTTTGACTGGCGCTTGCCAGAGCTCTTCTCCGGACAGGGAGCCGATCAGGGCTGGCCTCCAGTCCCCTACCCTGCTTCATGCCACCCCCAGGCTTGGGCTGCCGCCTCAGCCATCCCCATGGCGCAAGCGCTTGGGCTGCTCCCCAGCCCATGAAAAACGTTCCCTCCCAGGCTTTTAATGGGTGGTTAGTGGTCCTCGTCGCCGTAGATGAAGGCTTTAGCGTGATCGACGGCTTTTTTGAAGGCGTCGTTGCGCAGAGTAACGTGTTCACCCTGTTGGGTTTCGATGTAGTCCGTTATTCCCGGGCGCAGGAGCCAGATGTCCCCTGCTGGCGGGAGGTAGAACACGGCAAAGGAGCGGTGGGTGTCGTCATCGGTCCATACGGGCACGACGGCGAGTGCGGCCCCGGTATCTGGGTTGATCCACTGGGCTCTGGGCATGGGAAGTTCGTGGAGTTCCGGGTCCAGGAACGGGGCCGTTCCTTCACCCCAGCGCTGTTCGAAGCGTTCGTGGAAAGCTGGCAAGAGGGGTATGTCGTAACGACGCCATGCATTCATTTGGCCATGCCTCCTGATAGTTGGTTTCGTCGGTGGTGACTTATTGATCCGAACCAATAACTGTTGTGGCTGACATAGATTTTTTATAACACGTCTGCGAGAATGTTGCAAGGGACATTTACAGGAATCTGAGACTTTGAAGACCAGACTCAGAGTCCGTCAACATCTGCAGACCAAGGGAAGTGACTGGACATGGCGATCCAAGATCCACAGGCGCATGGGGTATACGCGATCTCCGTTGCGGCAGAGCTGGTGGGCACCGGCCAGCAAAACCTTCGCCTGTACGAACGCAAGGGACTGTTGGAACCTGGTCGTACCGACGGAGGAACGCGCCGATACAGCGAGAACGATCTCGTGACCCTGCGGAGGATCTCTGCACTCCTCACCCAGGGGCTCAACATCTCCGGCATCCGCATGGTCCTGGCCCTGGAAAAAGAAAACACCGCGCTCAAAGAAAAAATCACACACAAGCTCTCACGGCCCGGAACGGCAAGACAGGCTCCGGCCGGCGGCAACGAAGTGCTCCCGATTTAAGTCAGCAAGTCTGATCAAGGGCTAACGGGCGTCGGTGTTTTCCTCGCCCGGCAGCCCCTTGACGGTCTGGATGCCTTTCGCACCTTTGTCCTTCAAGTATTTCCTGCTTACGGGCACTTCCATCGGTTTGTCCCCTGTCTTTTCCAGAACATAGGCACCGGAGAGATTTGTACGGGTGAGTCTTGTGCCCGTGAGTATCGCACCGGTGAGGTTGGCGTGGGTCAGGTTCGCGTCGAGAAGACGCGCGCCGGCGAGGTTTGCCCTGGTGAGGTCCGCCGCGCTAAGGTCTGCGCCGATCAGGTCCCCGCCACTGAGGTTTGCGTCGGTGAGATTGGCGAGGTTGAGGTTCGCGTCATTGAGGTACGCATGGTTGAGATT
>NZ_JAUNVV010000088.1:0-8489 GCF_030540645.1 Arthrobacter sp. | reverse complement strand
CGGTGAGATTGGCGAGGTTGAGGTTCGCGTCATTGAGGTACGCATGGTTGAGATTCGCAGCGCTGAAAGATGCGCCATCAAGGTTCGCGCCGTCGAAGGATGCACCGGTGAGGTTCGCGCCGTCGAACGACGCGTCGGTGAGATCCGCGCCGTCGAGTATGGCGCCGCTGAGGTTCAGGCCGGGAAGAAGCGTCAGCTTTGTTGGGCGAGAAAGGTGGGTGATGCGGCCGGCGGCAACTGCCGCCGCGGCAGTATCACTTTTCATTTCCCCTGCGGCTACTCCACTGCTCCTCTTGAGCGGTGACTCAGAACGCAGATATGCCAATAGGACATCCAGAATGGTTTGCCGGTCGCGCTCGGAATCTTGGGCAATCCGCTCCAGCGCCTTGATCCCGCCGAGTCTGATCACGGGAGAAACATCACCGAGCTGCTTGATGGCCCTCGTGTAACGGGACATCCACTTTGCCTCCACGTCAGACGCAGGCGCGTCCCCACCGAGTGCCTGCCCTTTCCGCTTCCGCTGGTGCCTGGCCAGAAGAACAAGAACAGCGATGATGGCGATTAAGGCACCGGCGGAAATTACCCATCCAGGTCTGACATCAGTGCTGGCTTGAGCCAACCCAGCAGTCTCCAGCGCAAGTACCATGGCCCCCATTCCTCACCACCACCTTCGGTGCCGCAGTCGCCATGGACGCTGCCCGTCATCTGTCATAGGAGCATCATGCACCATGATCGTCCGCAAAGTTACATTCAACGCCTTCCAAGCAGGTTCTGATTCTGTGGAGCAGTTGCTGCGCATTGAGAGAATAGCTGGGGATGCCCTCGACCACACCACGAATAAAGACGAGGTGCGATTTCTTCGACGCTTCAACAAGGGAATACGCGGGAGGCTTGGGAGGTTGTCGACCCTATGAACCATGACAACTCACAGCATCTGGAAGTATCAACCACCATCGATCTGAAGGATCTGGGAAGGGTCCATCGTCTAGGGTTCGGTGCAATGCGCATCGTCGGGGACGGAGTCTGGGGTGAGCCTGCGGATCGAGGTGCCGCGATCGCCGTCGTACGCCGTGCCGTGGAACTCGGGGTCGACTTCATTGACACCGCTGATTCCTATGGTCCCAACGTCAGCGAAGAGATCCTTGCCGAGGCGTTGCACCCGTACAAGGATGGCCTGAAGATCGCCACCAAGGTCGGCTTCACCCGCACAGGACCCGACGTGTGGGTTCCTGTGGGCCGAGCCGAATACCTGCGGCAGCAGACCGAGCTGAGCCTCCGTAAGCTCAAGGTGGATTCCCTGGATCTGCTGCAGCTGCACCGGATCGATCCCAAGGTGGATATGGAAGAGCAATTCTCGGTCCTGCGTGACCTGCAGAAAGAGGGCAAGGTCAAGGCGCTGGGCCTATCGCAGGTCAGCGTGGCCGAGCTCGAGGAAGCCGGAAAGTACTTCACCGTCTCCACCGTGCAGAACCGCTACAACCTAACCGACCGCAGTTCCGAGGACGTCCTGAACTACGCCGAGCAGAACGGTATCGGCTTCATCCCTTGGGCGCCGATTTCCGCTGGTGAACTGGCACAGCCCGGCGGACCCCTGGATGAGGCTGCGAAGCGGCTCGGTGCCACAACCTCGCAGGTGGCCTTGGCATGGCTGCTGCGCCGCTCGCCGGTCATGATGCCAATTCCCGGCACCGGCTCCGTGAAACACCTCGAAGAGAATCTGGGTGCGGCGGCCGTGGTACTCGACGACGACACTTACGCGGAACTCGAAGCGGCGCGCTGACCGTTTTCCACTCCGACGACCACACGACAACATCCGCTGGCTCTGTAGGGCTGGCCGAACAGGAGCACGCACATGGCTAACATACTGATGGTCGTTTCCGCAGCCGATTCCCTCACCATGAGGGACGGCAGCGAACACCCCACCGGATACTGGGCAGAGGAGCTCGTGGTTTCTCACAAGACCCTGCTCGACGCCGGGCATACGGTTCACATTGCAACTCTCGGAGGCGCGAAGCCCACGGTGGACCAGGTGAGCCTCACGGACGATTCAGCAGGGGGCATGGAAAGAGCAGACGGTTTCCGCGACTACATCGCTGCGATAGACGCTGAGCTGAGCGCCCCGCTGGTGCTGGCCGACGTGAGAATTGAAACCTACGACGGCGTTGTCATGCCCGGCGGACACGGACCCATGACCGATCTCTACAAGGACGCGGATTTGGGTAGACTGCTGGTCGCAGCCAACAAGGCCGGGGCGATCATTGCCCCGTTCTGCCACGGTCCGGCCGCTTTGCTCAGCGCTGTGGATGACGACGGCAAGTTCGCCTTCGAGGGGCGCCGCCTGACAGTATTCACCAACGAGGAAGAACTCAATGGTGGTACCGGGCCCAACACTCCTTGGTTCGTGGAGGACGCCCTGACGGACAAGGGCGCCATCGTCGAAAACGCGGCGGCCTGGAGCTCGCATGTGGTCCGCGACGGCAACCTCATCACCGGACAAAACCCACAGTCCAGCGAGGACGTCGCCAAGGAAGTCAACAAAGCACTCCTGAAGTAGCAGTGGTCTGGGGCGGGTCCGGCTGCGCTGGACCCGTCCTCGGGCAAGGCAACAGCAGTACATTCGACCCATGCGCGGACGCGGCGTCAACTCCGGTTTTCACCGCGTGGACCTGATTCACGAGTGCGGCATTCTGTTCATGTGCCGGAAGGGACCACGCGGGTCCTTGGAGGAGTACCGGGCGGCTGAGCCCTGTATCCACCGATCCGATTCGGTATCTACCCACTCGTCTTGACTCCGCAAGGGAGTTCCTCGGTCAGGGCGCCAGGCGTAGCATGCAGACATGGATACATGGTGGATTGGCACTATCTCAGCGTTGGCTGGCATCTCTTTGGGTGCCTTGTTAGAAGCGTTGAAAGAGAAAGTTGCACACCGGCGTGCGCTGCGCACAAGATGGGACCAGCAGTTACTTGTCGGCATAGTTGATTATCTCGCTACCGCAGATCGATCAATCCGTGCCTTGATTCGTTGGAGAGCTGCCAAATCGGAGCCCGAATACCAGGCCGGTGTGGCTCAGAACGACGCACTTTCGGCGTTCGAATCCATGCACGAACGCTCCCAGGTGATTACACTCCTAACGGGGAATCGCCATGACTCGGTCCGAGCCGCCGCCCGGCGGATGCGTGAACCTCTCTTGCCTTTGCGGGACGCGCTGGAGGCCGATAAGAAATTATCTGACGCGCAAGTAGCACATTTAGTTCGCCAGCACCATGCTGCGCGTGGAGAACTTATCGATGCGGCTCAAACACGCTTAGGTGTGTTCATTCGGTGAGGTAGGGGTTGGCGGTGCCAATAAAACTTTACGGGCCGCCACGACTGGTTGGGCTCCTGCTTGCTAAGACAGCTCGACACCGCCAAGTGAGAAACTTGCATCTGCAAACTGTCCTCTTGCTTTTGGAAAATTGGTCTACCGTAAGCCACACTTCCCCGACAAGGGTGATCTCATGGTGAAAAATACCGGTCGTCCACAGACCCCCATTGGTGGATCGAAGCTAAGCTCTGGTAACTGCACGAAATAAGAGGATGATTCCTGACCGAAGTAGGAAATTGCCGTGAAAGTAATTGTGATTGGTGCGGGACTAGCGGGGCTGCGTGCCGCACGCCTAGCCTCCGAACAAGGGCACGACGTCACAGTATTGGAAGCCACACAAAGAGTTGGTGGCCGCGTCGATACCGAGCTGGTGAACGGATTTCGGTGCGACCGAGGGTTTCAGCTAATAAATCCTGGCTACCCGGACGCACGGCGGGCGCTGAACCTCAAGGACTTGGATCTACATGCATCAGGACGTGGTGTCGCAGTTCGGGATGAGTCTGGTCTGCGGATATTGGCGGATCCCTTCCGGCACCCCGCATACCTGAGAGGGTTATTCGGCGGTACGGTCAAGCTTGGCGACATTTTTGCGTTACTCCGTTGGAACCGCTTTGCAAGCAGCGAATCGCTGTCACTGCAGCAAGCCATCAACGACGCTGGCTTCTCAGTGTCCTTTCGCAAGGTCATTGAAAAATTCTTTTCGGGTGTGGTGGCAGACCGGGATCTAAAAACCGTGGCTTCCCTGGGACGAACATTGGCCTGGTATTTCGCCAAGGGAATCCCGTCGTTGCCGGCGCAAGGAATGTCGGCTGTTGCTCATCAGATGGCCGAGCCAGTCCTGGAACACATCCGATTCTCAACGCCCGTAAAATCCCTCATCAGCCAGAATGGCCAAGTGAGAGTAATCTGCAGCTCCGGCGAAGAGCTGATGGCGGACCGGGTGGTGGTGGCCACCGGCCCGAAGGTTAGTGCCCGGCTCACTGGACAGCCAGAGCCAACCATGAATTCCCTCACCACGTGGTGGTTCGATGCTCCACATCGTCCCAATAAGTTGCCTTTCCTCTACCTTGATGTTCGAGGAGATTCCCGGCTCACCCACACTTCGGTGATCTCCAATGTGTGCCCATCGTATGCCCCTGCCGGGCGTCACCTGGTCCAAGCAACCGTCGTAGGTGCGCACGATTTAGATGACAGCGAAGTCATGGCCCAAGCCGCCAGCATCATGGGGGTTCATGATCCCGACTGGAGATTGCTGGTGCGCCACGACATTCCCGATGCTTTGCCCTCCATCGAGCCCGGGCAACGTCCGCTAGTGAGTGGGATCACTGGAGTGATAATTGCCGGTGACACTGCGGAATCCAGCATTCAGGGCGCATTGGCCAGTGGAGATGCAGCCGCCCATGCACTGGGCGGCACAAGAGGAACGGCCAATACGCGTGAGTCCTTCAACGATACGTTCACCCTAAGGATTCGGTGTACCGGCGATGCCAAGGATGTTTGGGATACGCTGACGGATCTGGAGAACCACACCAGAGCCATTCCCTTCACCGTAGTGACGCCAGCACAAAGCCGGATGCGCGATGGTCTGGAATTTGTCGGCCTCACGTCCTTTGGGCCAGTGAAAATGGCAGACCGCATGGTGGTCCGCCGAGCCGAAGAACCTAGTGAGGGAAATCCAGGACGTCTAAGAGTTTCGAAATTTGGTCCGGTAGCAGGTGAAGTAGAGGCCAGCATCGAGCAAGATGGCTCTGAGGTCGTGGTCGTCTGGCGCCAAAGCCTGCGGCCGGCGTGGCTGCCACGCTGGCTCAGACCACTTGGAACTGTTGTTGCACGAGTGGGCTACGGCATTGGACTGCGTAAACTGCTCACCTAGAAGTCGTCTTGGTCAGAGATGACTCGCGAGGTTGCCACTGGCCATGCTTGTAACCGTGGCACAGTTCATCACTGTTTTCCTTGAACACCCGGTGTGCTTACGATGCCCGGTCAGCATTCGTAGGGCCGTTGGCCGGACTCCCGCTGGCCACTTCAGAGCCTAAAGACATTGGGCGGATGATCGCGAGGCCCGGTTCAGACGACTGGAAGATTGAATGTCCTGCGTGTGGGACCTGGTGGCACGGTGGCAGCAGTGTCCTCAGCGAACACGACCGCCCGCTATAGGGAGCCAACCGGACGCCAGTGACAGGATTCAGCTTTCCCTGCCTTGTCACGACAGAATGGTGTTGTGACTGACAACACTTCTGAGTTGCCGGAGCAGGATCCGTTGCCTGGCCTCAACGCTGACCGGGACCCTGCGCTGGCCCGTGAGCTGGCAGAGTTGCGGCTGGACAACGCCCGGCTTCGCAAACTCCTGGAACTGAGCGAGGAACAAGCAGCGGCCGCCCAGGCCGACCAACCAGTCTTCGCCGCAACCATGCCGTCCGGCCCGGTGACCATGCATTCTGCACCGGAGACCAAGGTCCTGTTCTTTGAAAATCTGTTTCGCTGCCGCAATGACGTGTATGCCACCCGCTGGGAAAACACGAAGGATGGCCGCTCGGGGTGGGTGCCGGCCGTCGCGGGTGGCTGGCGCAAGGGAACACCGCGGGACAGTGTCGCCTTCCTGAAACTCACCTCCGCCGCCGTCGCCGACCATCTGAGGGGCACCAAGCACATCGGCCTGTACCCGCTCACCGAAAAGGACACCTGCTGGTGGATAGCAGCGGATTTTGACGGAAACGCAGCAATGATGGATGCCCTGGCCTATGTCAAGGCTGCCCGGTTCCGCGGAATTCCCGCCGCCCTCGAAATTTCCCAGTCGGGCCGTGGCGCCCACGTCTGGATCTTCTTCACGGAAGCCATTTCCGCCGCAACGGCCCGCCAGCTGGGCACAGGTCTCATTCACGAGGCCATGGGCCTGCGTGGCAGCATGAGCCTGTCCAGCTACGACCGGCTGTTCCCCTCCCAAGATGTACACACCGGAAAGGGCATGGGGAACTTGATCGCCGCCCCGCTGAACGGAAAGCGGCGGAACAACGACGGGACAACCCTGTTTCTGGACACCACCACCCTCGAGCCTTTTGAAGACCAATGGGCCTACCTGTCCAGCTTGGACAGGCTCACGCCGTCGGCCGTGCATGGGCACATCCGCCGCCTGCCTTCAGTCCGCTTGGGCAACGAGGTGCGCCGACTTGAATTGCCGCGCGCCTCTAAAATTGTTCCCCGCCCGGCCATGGTCGTACAGGCAACATTGGCGTCCCGCTTGACCATCCGCTCCACGGACCTCGGCCCGGCCATGATCTCTGCCATCAAGCACGCGGCGTCCATGGCCAATCCCGAATTTTATGACCGGCAGCGGCAGCGCCGCTCCACCTGGAACATCCCCCGCTACCTGCACTTTTACGACGAGACCCTCGAAGGAGACCTCATCATCCCGCGGGGTCTGCTGCCCTTGCTCCAGAATCTGGTGGAGTCGGCCGGCAGCACCCTGCGCCTGGATGACCGGAGAACGCCCGGCGGCGCACAGGACCTTGAATTCCTTGGCGAACTGCGTCCCGAACAGAAGCAGGCGATGCATGCCATCGAAAACATCGAGCACGGCATCCTCGTCGCTCCACCAGGCGCCGGCAAGACGGTCATTGCCTGCGCAGCAATAGCCCACCACGGCGTTTCCACGCTGGTACTGGTCGACCGTAAGGCGCTGGCGGACCAGTGGCGGAAGCGGATCCACGAGCTGATAGGAGAGAAACCCGGCCAGATCGGTGGGGGAAGGTCCAAGACCACCGGAAGAATCGACGTCGCACTTCTGCCCACCCTTGCCCGGCGCGACAACGTGGCCGAACTGACGGCGGGCTACGGTTTTGTGATCGCGGATGAGTGCCATCATGTTCCCGCCGCGGCTTTCAGCCATGTGATGAACCAGATGCCTGCAAAGCACTGGCTCGGGCTCACGGCAACACCCTATCGGCGCGACAAACTTGATGCATTGATGTACCACCAGCTCGGCGACGTGGTGCACACGATCACGGCGACGTCGGCCCAGCAACTGCCGCGCCATGAGAGCGATCTCCCCGCCCCCACCTTGGCGCTGGAGGTGCACCGCACCGACTACATCTACACGGGTGGCGCCGATCCCAGCGTGCCCGGCGGCATCTCGGAAATCTACAGGGACCTGGTGTCCAACGAGGCCCGCCTGCAGCAGATTTACGACGACGTCCTGGCGGCCCATGCGGCCAACTCACGCATCCTGCTGCTCACCACATGGAAGGCCCACCTGGAACGATTCCGCATCCAGTTTGCCGCTGCAGGCTTGACAGCGGTGGTCCTTTCCGGTGGCATGAAAAAGGCCGAGGCCCGCGCCGCGGTGGAACTGATCGCCGCCGCCGACCCGGACAAACCGCTGCTGGTGCTGGGCACCGGATCGTTTATTGGCGAAGGTTTTGACGCGCCCAAGCTGGACACGCTGTTTCTTGCGGCACCCATCTCGTTCAAGGGACGCCTGGTCCAATACGCAGGGCGCATCACCAGACCGTTTCCCGGCAAAACTCAAGCAACAGTCCATGACTATCACGACGAGCTCACTCCCGTCTTGGCATCGTCCCTGGCCAAGCGGGCGCCCGGTTACGTCTCGCTCGGGTTCCCCGACCCACGGAGGATGTGAGCGGACTGTCTGCAACCAACGGCATCTCTCTCGCCGTCACGCTGCGCCACACGCCGAACTTGGCGGGCGGCGCCCTCTACCCCGCGGCCGTGAATGAGAGCAGCACGCGCGAGATGTCCCGGTGCAGCTCCGACTCCAGATAGTCCGACGGCTCAATACCGCTGCGCATCAAGTCCATGGCGCTGACCTTTGCACCGATCCGCACCGTACCAACACCTGGCCATTGGAACAGGTTCGCGTACATGCCGCACTCCGGCTTGGCGCCGGTCATGTTGACCGAATAGCTGAAGTAGATCCCCTCGTGTTCTACTTCCAGGATGGGCGTGCGCTCGCCAATGGGGGTTGAGGCAAGGTGCATGCCCGGAACCGGCTCCTGCTGCACCGTCATCGACTCATCCAAGCCGGTTTGCCCGGGTGCGCAGGCACCGCCGAGCCCGTTCAGGCCCTCAGCCATGCTGATGGTGATGCCCGACGCCGGATCCGTCACC
>NZ_JAUNVV010000005.1:45445-73658 GCF_030540645.1 Arthrobacter sp. | reverse complement strand
TGAACGCCAAGGGCGCCTACCTGACCGACGCCGACGGCCGCGACTACGTGGACCTGGTCTGCTCCTGGGGCCCGGCACTCGTGGGCCACGCCCACCCGGACGTGCTGGCCGCCGTCCACGCAGCCGTGGACCACGGCCTGAGCTTTGGCGCCTCCACCCCGGCCGAGAGCGACCTTGCCGCTCTGGTGCAGGGGCGCGTACCCGCCGTCGAACGTCTGCGCATGGTCTCCACCGGCACCGAGGCGACCATGACGGCCGTGCGGCTGGCCCGCGGGTACACCGGCCGTGATTTGATCATCAAGTTTGCCGGCTGCTACCACGGCCACCTCGACTCCCTGCTGGCCGCCGCCGGCTCCGGCCTGGCCACCCTCGCCCTGCCCGGCTCGGCAGGGGTCACGGCCGCAACCGCCGCCGAAACCCTGGTACTGCCGTACAACGACCTTGCCGCCGTCGAGGCCGCCTTCGCCGCCCATGGGGACAGGATCGCCGCCGTCATCACCGAGGCGGCCCCGGCCAACATGGGTGTTGTCACCCCGGGCGTGGGCTTCAACGCAGGGCTTTCGCGCATCACCGCCGCCCACGGCGCCCTGCTGATCTTGGACGAAGTACTGACAGGGTTCCGCACCGGACCTGCCGGCTACTGGGGCCTGACCGGTGGTGCTGCCGACGGGAACGAGCGGTGGACGCCGGACCTGTTTACTTTTGGCAAGGTCATTGGCGGAGGACTTCCGACGGCGGCGCTCGGTGGCCGCGCGGAGGTCATGGACTATTTGGCCCCCCTGGGCCCGGTCTACCAGGCTGGCACGTTGTCCGGGAACCCTGTGGCCATGGCGGCCGGCGTTGCGACGCTGACAGCGGCCACCGCCGCTGTGTACGCCACGGTCGACGCCCGCTCACTGGAGCTGTCTGCCGCCGTGTCAGCAGCCCTTGCCGCCGAAGGCGTGGACCACTCCGTGCAGCGAGCCGGGAACTTGTTCTCCGTGGCCTTTGGCACCGCTGCCAACGGAGTGCATAATTACGCCGACGCGCAGGCTCAGGACGTATTCCGCTATGCACCGTTCTTCCATTCGATGCTCGACTCCGGCGTGTACCTGCCGCCGAGCGTCTTTGAGGCCTGGTTCCTCTCCGCCGCCCACGACGATACCGCCATGAACCGGATCTTTGCCGCCCTGCCCGCGGCCGCGAAGGCTGCTGCCGCGGCGAAAGCATAAACGCTGCCGTCAGTGATCGAGACCGACTGGCGGTGCGGAACATGCTCCGGGGGCTGTTGTGGTGATCGGACGCTGCTATAGCGGCCTCCAACCACCACAACAGCCCCCGCAGGGCGCTGGCGGCCAGAACTTCTGCACGCTGGCGCGAAAAAGCCCCGTTCTCGTTGCTGCGACAGCAACGAGAACAGGGCTTTTTCGCGTGGTGGTGATCGAGCCCAACCACCAGGGACTTACAGTACGTCGGAAAGAAAACCCTTTAGCCGGTCCGTCTTGGGGGCGGTGAACAGCTCATCGGGGGAGCCGGTCTCAACGACCACGCCGCCGTCCATGAACGTCACCGTATCTGAAACGTTGCGTGAGAATCCCATCTCATGCGTTACGACAACCATGGTCATGCCGCCCTTGGACAGGTCCGTCATGAGCGCCAAAACACCCTTGACAAGTTCCGGGTCCAAAGCCGAGGTGGCTTCGTCGAAGAACATGACTTCCGGTTCCATGGCCAGCGCGCGGGCAATGGCAACACGCTGCTGCTGGCCACCGGACAAGTTGCCGGGGCGGGCGTCGGCCTTGTGGGCCAGGCCCACAAGCTCCAACTGCTCCATGGCCTTTGCATGCGCCTGATCCTTGGGCATCTTGCGGATTTTGCGCAGTGCCAAAGACACGTTGTCCACCACGGTCTTGTGGGGGAACAAATTGAACTGCTGGAACACCATGCCAATACGACGGCGCAGCTCATCCGGGTTGTCCTTCAACACGGAGCGTTCATCCAACAGGATGTCGCCCTGATCCGGCTCGATGAGCCGGTTCATGACGCGCAGCAGAGTTGACTTGCCTGACCCCGAAGGGCCGATCACGGAGGCCGTGGTACCTTGCGGGACGTGCAGGTCGATGCCGCGCAGCACCTTGTTGGAGCCGAACGCCAGGTGGATGTTCGTTGCGGTTAGGGAGCCTGACTTGAATTCACTCATGCTTGAGCGCCCTTTCCAATAGGTGCCGCTGCTTCGTCAGGTTCGATCTTCTGCGCCTTTCCTTCACGCATCCGCTTGTCCATGAAGTTCACCAAGTGGGTCAGCGGGATGGTCAGGATCAGATACAGCAGTCCGGCTGCCACCAGCGGGGACAGGTTTCCGGTGTTCGCAGCCTGGTCCTGGCCGATTTGGAAGATCTCACGCTGACTGGCAAGAAGACCCAGCAGGAAGATCAAGGATGAGTCCTTGATCAGGCCGATCAGCTGGTTCACCAGTGCCGGTAGCACACGCCGGATGCCCTGGGGAATGACCACCAGGATCATGGATGAGGTGTAGCTGAAACCCAGGGCGCGGGAAGCCTCGAGCTGCCCCTTGTCAACGCTTTGAATGCCGGATCGGAAGATCTCACCAATGTATGCGGCGGCCATCAAGGTCAGCGCAGCAATGCCCAACGGGTAGGGGTTGGTGCTTCCCGTCATGATGCGCCACACCGGCCCGAAGCCCAGGCCAATCAACAGAATTGTCAAAATGGCTGGCAGGCCGCGGAAGATGTCCGTGTACACGCGGGCGATCCAGCGTGGCACCGGGTTCCGTGAGATGCCCATAACGGCCAGAACCAGGCCAAAGATGCATCCCAGGAAGCCCGAGGAAATCGCCAGGATCAACGTGTTCGGCAAACCGACTGTCAGCATCTCGGGGATGACTTCCCCCATGGCCTGCCAGTCAAAGAACGTTTTAAGGAGCTGCTCGAGAACTTCCATGAACTATCCCTTCGGGACGGTTACGGCCTTGGAACCGGGGGTCCAGTTCGTGGGCATGTCGCGGGTCGGGTACCACTCCTTGGTCAACGCGGACCAGGTGCCGTCGGTGATGACTGAATCCAGGGCGGAGTTCAGCGCATCGATGAGCGGCTGGTTCTGCGAGTTCACGGCGTAGGCGGTGAAGTTCTGGGTGTTGACAACGCTCTCAACGATCGTTGCACCGTCTCCGGGCTTGACCTGGCCTTCGGCCTGCTGCGAGGGGGCCACCCAGGCGTCAATTTGACCGTTCTTCAAGTTTGCGTAGGCAATGTTGTAGTCCTTGAAACGGACCGGCTCGATCTTCAAGGTGTTGGTGACGTAGTCATCCTGCACGGTGCCCTGAACAACGCCAATGCGGGTCTTCTCGGTTAGGTCCTTGAAGCCCTTGATGGGTGTCTTGTCCATGGCAACAACGGCCATGTAGCCAAAGTCGTAGCCGTTCGTGAAGCCGACGTTCTTGCGGCGTGCGTCCGTGGTGGAGATCGAGGAGGAGCCGACGTCGAACGTCTTGTTCTCAACCTGGCCGAGCAGGGACGCGAAGGAGGTCGACTTGAATTCAACCTTCAAGCCCAGCTTGTCTCCCATGGCGCGCAGCAGTTCGTTGTCGTAGCCGGTGAACTTGCCGTCCTTGATGAAGATGTTCGGCGGTGCGTCGGACAAGGTGCCCACGGTGATGGTGCCGGGAGTGATCAGGCCAAGGTTGGCGACGTCGATCTTATCCAACGGGGTGACATCCGCGGTGGTGTACTTGTCCAGCGAAACCTGGTCGCTGCCGGCAAGGGCATCAGTGGGCTTGGCGGAGCTTGTGTCGCCAGCGCTGCCGCCGCAAGCTGCGAGCGAGAAGGCGAGGGCAACGGCAACAGGGGCGGTTACGAGCCACTTCAGGGCTGATTTCTTCATCAATCATTCACTTTCATTGCAGGTGCCCAGCCCGAAAAGACAGTTCAGGAGGGGGAATAAGCGTCGTGTGGGGAGCAGGAGGAAACTCTCAGTAGATTCCTAGCAGAACTCAACCAGCAAAACTAAATTATGTCAGGTGAGCACAAAATATGGCGCCTGCGAACGAGTGAGCACTGAAAAGTACATTTCGTAGAAGAAGCTGCGATCAACAGCGTTTCATCGGCATGCTGGAGTCAGGATGAGCGCCTATTGACTGCACGACTGACGTGCTGGTGCAGGCAGAATCCAGCCAATTATTGCCTGTGATTTATGTCATGTGAAGCTATGCCAGCTCCTCCAGTGACAACACCGGCCAGCTGCCTTCGATGACCGCGGCCGGGTCCTTGCTGCGGCGCAGATAGGCCTGAAAATCAGCGGCCTGTGCGCGTGCCCACTCCACCTGGGCGGTGTGCAGTTCGTGGGTGTCAAGACGCAGGGAACTGTATTTGGCGGCCAGGGCATCGGCGAGCCGCAGCGTGGCTTCCGCGTCGGCCGCGGAGGTGTGTGCGTCGTCGAGCTTAATGCCATATTCCTCGCACAGGGCAACCAAGGTACGGCTGCCCCTGCGGAACTTGTCCACGTGCTTGTTGCAGATGAACGGGTCAATGACGGGCGAGGCGTTGATCTGGGCGAGGCCGTGCCGGCGCGCTTCATGGGCCAACACGGTGAAGTCGTAGCTCGCGTTGAACGCAATGACGGGGATGTTGTTGGAAAAGAGGGCCGCCAGTACGGCACCCACCTCGGCCGTCACGACGTCGGACGGGCGGCCGTGTTCGCGGGCATGCGCGGTGCTCACACCGTGAATGGCGGCAGCTTCCTCGGGGATCTCCACGCCGGGATCAGCCAGCCACTCGTGCGTGTCGGCCACCACTCCGGCCTCGTCGACCACCACGATGGAGGCAGTGACGATTCTTGCCGTGCGGGGGTCCTTGCCCGTGGTTTCCAGGTCAAAGGCGGCGCGGGGGTGCATGCTCCAGCTAGTCATGCCTCAACGCTACCTGCTGGCACGGACGTTGATGGCACCGGCAGGCCGTCGCCAGGCAGCTGGCGGACGGTTGGGGACTTAAGCTTGAGGCATGCGTGAGCAGTATGTGGAAGCGGTTTTGGCCGTGGCGGAACTCATTCCCCCCGGCCATGTCTTGTCCTATGGGGACATTGCGGCGTTGCTGGAGAGCGGCGGGCCGCGACAGGTGGGGGCAGTGATGTCCGCCCACGGAAGCGCAGTGCCTTGGTGGCGGGTTATTCGTGCCAGCGGCGCCGCTCCCGTGTGCCACGAAGGCAGGGCGCTGGCGCACTACGTTCAGGAGCAGACAGCCTTGCGAGGGGACACCACTGCCCCGGCGCCCTCATCCGGACGGGCTCCATCGTGGCGGGTGGATGTGAGGCTGGCGCGCTGGAACCCCGGCGACGCTGAGCTTGACCTCCTTGACGCCATTGCCGCCCGATTGACGCACGACGACGCCCCGCACCACCAGGTGCCTGCAGCGGCGGAGTCAATGTCAGTGCCCCGTGATGGACTGGGAACATGAGCACGCAAACAAGACAGCCTCCGGCAGAGCGGAACATGCTGGAGCAGCAGAACACGTTGGCACCGCCGCGGCTTGTCCTGGCACCCCCCGCCGGCAGCGTGCGCAGTGCCCCGCTGCTGAGTCCGGACCAGCAGGTTGTTGTGGACTTGGCCCCCGGCTCGGGACCTGTCCTTGTGTGGGGTGCGCCCGGCACCGGAAAGTCCACTGTGCTCATCGAGGCCGCGGTCAAGCGCATGGAGCACGACGGCGTTGATCCCGCAGCTGCCCTCCTGCTGGCCCCTTCACGGCTGGCTGCCGCAAGGCTGCGCGACGGCTTCAGCGCCCGCCTCAGCAAGAGTCTGAGCACGTCCCCGGCCAGAACCTGGTCCTCCTACGCCTTCGACCTCCTCAGGCGTGCCAAGGTGGAAGGGCGGATGCCGCACCTTGACGGTCCGCCGCGGCTCATGAGCGGGCCCGAACAAGACCTCATCATCAAGGACCTGCTGGCCGGCCACAAGCTGGGACTGGGGACGGCACCCAACTGGCCCGCCGAATTGGCAGAGGCTTTGGAAACCCGCGGCTTCCGCCAGGAAATTCGCCAACTTTTTGACCGGGTCATTGAATATGGACTCATGCCGCAGGAGCTTGCTGCCTTGGGCACAGCCAACCAGCGCCCCGACTGGGTTGCGGCAGCGTCGCTGTACCAGGAGTACAGGGATGTGGTCGATTGGGGGAAGTCGGGCTCCTTCGACCCGGCCGGTATCATCACGGCCGCCACCACGCTGCTGCAGATCGACGCCGGATTCCTGGCCCAGGAACGCCACCGCCTGGCGTTGATCGTGGTGGACGACATCCAGGAAGCCAACAAGGCCGTGCATGAACTGCTGCAGTTGGTGGGGCGCGGAAAAGACGTCCTCGTGGCCGCTTCGCCGGACACCGTGGTGCAGGGCTTCCGCGGAGCCCGCCCGGATCTTGTGGCTTCCCTGTCCGGCACCCTCTCCACGGAGGAAAAGCCGCTGCAGCAATTTTCACTGTCCACCTCGCACCGCATGAGCGGGCCGCTGGCAACAGCCTGGTCGGGGGTGGCTGAGCGGATCTTCCAGGTGCGTGGCGGGCACAAGGCCCGTGAATTGGTGTGGCCGGATAACCTCGATCCGTTGCAAACTCCAGCCCGACGCCCGGAAAGCGAGTCGGCAGTGGATGCGCTGCCGCCTGTGAGCGCCCATGTGGTGGCCTCGGAGGTTCATGAGCTGCGCCTGGTGGCCGAACGCATCCTGCACCTGCAGCACTTGGCCGGGTACGGCTTGGGCGAAATCGCCGTCATTGTGCGCACGGGATCAGCACTTGCAGCGCTGCAAAGGTACCTGAGCTCGCAGGGCATCGCCGTCAAGGTGCCCGTGGCGGAGAATCCTGTGCGCGATGAACCGGCCGTGCGCCCCCTGCTTGAGGCGTTTGGTGCGGCCTTGGCGCCTGATCAGCTCGACGCTGAAGCCTGCGTTGCCCTGTTGACTTCACGGCTGGGCCGCTCCACGTCGCTGCATCTGCGCCGCCTGCGGCAAGCGCTGCGGCAGCAGGAGCTGCACGCCGGTGGCGGTCGGGCCAGCGACGAATTGTTGGTTGAGGCGCTGCTGAACCCGGAGAAGCTGGCCCCGTTGGGGTGGGAAGCGGCAAATGCGCGGCGCATTGGAGCCATGTTGGCCGCAGGACGCGATGCCGTGATCCAGCCCGGGGCCAACGCTGAAACCGTCTTGTGGGCACTGTGGGATGCCTGTGAAACGTCGGGAACGTGGGAGTCCCAAGCCCTGCGCGGAGGGCCCACCGGCATCCGTGCAGACAGGGACTTGGATGCTGTCATGGCCCTATTCCAAACAGCTGAACGCTATGTGGACCAGCTGCCCGGCTCCAGTCCGCAACAGTTCCTTGACTATCTGATGAGCCAGGAACTTCCCATGGACACATTGGCCGCCCGCGCCCAGCGTGCGGACGCGGTGGAGATCCTGACCCCTGCCAGTGCGGCAGGCAGGGAATGGCCCGTCGTCATTGTGGCGGGACTGCAGGAAGGGGTGTGGCCCAATACGCGGCTGCGCGGGGAGTTGTTAGGCAGCCAACTGTTGGTGGACGTGCTTGAAAGTGGTGCCGAGGCGGCCCGACAGATCGATCCGGCGGCCCGGCTGCGCCAGATTCGTTATGACGAACTGCGCAGTTTCGCCGCCGCCATTTCACGCGCCCGTGAAAAGCTCATCCTGACGGCTGCTGCCGGGCATGACCTTCAGCCCTCGCAGTTTCTGGATCTGGCCGCACCTTTCATTCCGGTGACCGATTCAGGTGGGGAGTCCCAATACCCCGTGCGGCCTGTGGAACAAGTTCCGCGTCCCATGACGCTGCGCTCCCTCGTGGCGGAGCTGCGCCAGGAATCCGAGATGCACGCCGATCTGGAGGCCGCCAACTTGCTGGCCGTGCTGGCCGCAGAGAACATTCCCGGCGCAGACCCGGCCCAATGGTGGGGGCTGCTGCCGCTGAGTTCGGAGGCACCGATCGTGGCGCCCGGGGAGCCGGTGACGGTCTCGCCGTCGAAGGTTGAAGAAGTGCTCAAGTCCCCGCTGAACTGGTTCGTCAGAGCTGCTGGGGGAGAAGCCACCACCGATTTTGCGCGCAGTCTGGGCACACTCATCCACGCCATCGCCCAAGACATCCCGGACGGTGCCGGGCACGAGTACCTGGCCGAGCTGGACAAGCGCTGGCCGTCGCTGGGCCTGCCGGAGTCATGGGAAACCGACGTTGACCATAAACGGGCGCAGGAGATGCTGGGCAAGTTGGCGCAATACGTCATTGACGCCCGCATGCAGGGCCGCACCCTGGTGGGCGTGGAAGAGAACTTCACCGTGGACCTGGGTGAGCTGCCCGGTGGGAACACTGTGCGCCTGCGCGGACAGGTGGACCGGCTCGAGGCGGACTCCGAAGGCCGCCTCGTGGTGGTGGACATCAAGACTGGACGCACCAAGCCCACCAAGGACCAAGTCGCCGAGCACCCCCAACTGGGCGCCTATCAGGTGGCCGTCACCGCCGGCGGCTTCGCGGAACAGGCTCGGGCCGCAGGGCTGCCGGCCGGTATTTCCGGAGGCTGCGTCTCAGGAGGTGCGGCGCTGCTGCCGCTGGGGGACGGCACCAAAAGCGTCAAAACCCAGGACCAGCCACCCATGGTGGTCGGCGCGGAAAACGATCCCACGCACAAGGTCATGGAGGCTGCACTGCTTATGGCTCAGGCCGTCTTCCCCGCACGCCATGGCTCCGACTGGTCCGCCCGCAACGGCTGCCCGCTGCCCACCATTTGCCCGCTGTGCCCGGAAGGGAAACAAATCACCGAATGAGCCTTTCACAGCCGCTGACTCCGTACGAACTGGCCGAACTCCTGGAGCAGCGCCCGCCCACGCCTGAACAGGCCGGCATTATCTGCTCGCCCTTGGAACCGTTGCTGGTCATTGCCGGGGCTGGTTCAGGCAAGACCACCACCATGGCCGACCGCGTGGTGTGGCTTGTGGCGAACGGGCTGGTGCTGCCTGAGGAAATTCTAGGAGTCACGTTTACCCGCAAGGCCGCCGGCGAGCTGGCCGCGCGGATCCGTGGGCAGTTGGCCAAGCTGGGAACACTCGCCCGTTCCGGCGAGGTGGAACTGGCACCTGCAGCGGCAGCCAGGGACGCCCTTGAACCCAAAGTCTCCACCTACCATTCCTATGCCAGCGGAATCGTCACCGACTATGGGCTGCGGCTCGGAATCGAACGCGACGCCGTCGTGCTGGGTGCGGCCGAGGCCTGGCAGTTGGCCAGTGAGGTGGTAGAAGCGCACGACGGCGCGCACGACCACTTCACGGCAGCCAAATCAACCCTTATCCAGTCGGTCATGGATTTGGCGGGGGAGTGCGCCGAGCACCTGCAGGAGCCCGAACATGTCATGGGCACACTTGAGTCGTATTTGGAACGGTTTGAGGCACTGCCCTATGTTGCCGAAACCGCCAAGCCGCGCACAGCGGTGGTGAACAAGCAGCTGGACGTGCTGCGCACCCGCATGTCGGTGGCCGGACTCGTGCTGAAGTACGCGGAGGCCAAGCGGCGCCGCAACGTGCTGGACTACGGTGACCTCGTGGCCCTGGCCGCCCGCATCGCCAAGGAAGTTCCGCAGGCGGCGCAGATGGAACGCCAGCGCTACAAGGTGGTGCTGTTGGATGAATTCCAAGACACCTCGCACGCCCAGTTGCAGCTTTTCGCCAAGCTCTTCGGCGCCGGCCATCCCGTTACCGCGGTGGGGGACCCGCACCAGTCCATTTACGGCTTCCGCGGCGCCTCGGCCGGGCAGCTGTTCCGTTTCCCGGAGATTTTCCTTAAGGCCGACGGCGGGTACGCCCCGACTGCCGAACTCACCATTGCCTGGCGCAACTCGGCGCACATCCTCTCTGCGGCCAACGTCATGTCCGCAGAGCTCACCCAGGCCCAGAACCGCAAGGCCAACGCCAAGCTGGCCGCCGGTCCCACTGCGGAAGAACGTGCGGTGGCAGGGCCCCGCGTGGTGGTGTCCGCACTGCGCGAAAAACCCCAGGCACCCGACGGTGAGGTGCTGCTGGCCCGGTACGAAACCGAACTGGCCGAAGCGGAAGCCATCGCCGAGCAGATCCTTGACCGCAAGGGCGACTTCACCCACCGCCGGGGAGCGCAAGGCGAGATGACAGTGGCGGTGCTGTGCCGTCGTCGTGCGCAGTTTTCGGCCCTGCAGTCGGTGTTTGAAGCACACGGTATCCCCTATGAAATCGTGGGGCTGGGAGGGCTGTTGGGTACCCCGGAGATCGTGGACCTTGTGGCGACGTTGCGGGTCTTGGCCGATCCAGGCCGATCGGATGCGCTCATGCGATTGTTGACGGGGGCGCGGTGGCGGATCGGCCCCGCCGATCTCATGGCGTTCGCCGACTGGGCGCGGTACCTGGCCAGGCGCAGGGAATGGGCTGCCCGGCACAAGGTGGACTTCGACGCTGCCGCCGTGCAGGGAACCCAGGGTTCCGCGGAAGCTGCGGAAGCGGCGACTGCGGAATCAGGGGCAGTGGAACCCGAAGCAGTGGTGACGGCGGACTTGGTGGATGCATCATCACTGGTGGAGGCGCTGGATTACCTGGGCGCGGATTTCTGGCCGGAGGGGGCACGGCCGCTCAGCGATGTGGCCAGGACCAGGCTGCTGACACTGCGCGACGAACTACGGGTGCTGCGTACTTTCGTCGGGGAGGATCTGTCCAACCTGCTCGGGGTGGTGGAGCGGACCATGCTCCTGGACATTGAACTGGCTGCCAAGCCGGGAGCGAGCATCCACCATGCCCGGCGTCATCTGGACGCCTTTGCCGATGCTGCAACCACCTTCATGCAGGCGGCGCAAAGGGTGGACCTGGACGCCTTCCTGGGCTGGCTGGAAACGGCTGAATCTGAGGAGGGCGGGCTGGAGATGTCACCAGTGGAAAGCAACCCGGACTCCGTGGCACTGCTGACTGTGCACGCCTCCAAAGGTCTTGAATGGGATGTGGTGTTTGTTCCCGGCATGAATGCTGGTGCCTTCCCCAGCGCGCGGGCAGACAGGTGGAGCACCGGCGCCAAGTCGCTGCCGTGGCCGCTGCGTGGGGACAGCGGCGATCTGCCCGTCTGGGACACTGACGTGGCGGACCTGAAGAACCTGATGGACAACGAGAAACTGTTTGCCGCTGACGTGCTGCTCCACGGTGAGGAGGAGGAACGGCGCCTGGCCTATGTGGCGTTTACCCGAGCCCGCAATTTTCTGATGTGCTCAAGCACGGTGTGGGGCAGCGGGAAGAAACCGTTGGCGCCGTCGCCGTTCCTGGCTGAACTGCTGGAGCTCACCGAAGGCGCCGGGCACAGTGCCACCATCGCCGTGTGGAGCGAGGACCCTGAGGAAGGAACGGAGAACCCCATCAGCGCCGGCGCTGAAAGCGCTGTGTGGCCGTACGATCCTTTGAACGGACCGGATATTGTGGGCCGAGCAGGAGTGGCTGCGCGGACGGGACGCCGCGAGAACGTGGAACGCTCCGCTGCTGCCGTGAAGGCGGCCGCTTCGCTGCCGCCCCAAGAGCCCGGCAGCGCAGCCTTCCTCGCTGACCATCCGCGGTGGGGCACGGAGGCGAGCGTGCTGCTCGCACAGGAGCGTGTGGAGTCGGAACAACTGCGGGTGGAACTACCTCCGCATATTTCAGCATCGCGGCTCGTTGCACTGGGTGAAGATCCGGAAAAGGTCACCCGCGCCATGCGCCGCCCCGTGCCCACCAAACCTGGCATGGCAGCACGTAAGGGGACGGCATTCCACGCCTGGATCGAGGAGTTCTTTGCCACGACCGGCCAGTTCGATTTTGATGAAGCTCCGGGCGCTGACTCCTACGTTGACGAAGCCTACGGTTTGTCCGAGATGCAGGAGACGTTCAAGAACTCAACGTGGGCTGGCCGGATTCCGGCCGAGCTGGAGGTGCCCATCGAAACAAGGGTCGCCGACGTGGTGGTCCGCGGCCGCATCGATGCCGTGTTCCGTGACGACGACGGCGGTTGGGATTTGATCGACTGGAAAACCGGCAAGGTGCCTTCGAAGGCGCAACTGGCAGTGCGTGGCGTGCAGCTGGCCGTCTACAGGCTGGCGTGGTCCCGCCTGAAGGAGATTCCGCTGGAGCAGGTGAGGGCAGCGTTTTACTATGTTGGGCAGGACAAACTCATCCGCCCGGTGGACCTGGCGGGGCAGCGGGAACTTGAAGCGATTGTCACCGGCGCGTACACAACATGACGCGGATCCGTGCCCGCAATGCGGGGCCGGGTGTGCGCCAGCCGTGTATGAAGGGGTGTGCTGCTACTTTTCGCGTTTGAGCGGAACGACGTTTAATGCCGTGGTCTCAGCACTGGTGGTGTCGGCCGTGGTGGGTGCTGCATTCCCGCCCTCAGCGGTGTCAGCGGCACCCTCTTTGAGCACACCTTTTCCTGTTTTCGTGTCAGTTTTTGTACCTGGTTCTTTGCTCCCAGAAGAGGGTACGGCGGCCGGGGCGGCAGCCGCAGGAGCGTCCGCCCCGAGGGCGGCAGTACCGGGCTGGGCCACATCAACCGGCTTGGCGGCCGTACTCGTCTTGGGTGCAGCGGGCTGTGCAGCAGTTACAGGCTTCACTTCGGTTGCAGCCTTCGCTTCTGCCGTCGGTTTCGATTCAACGAAAGGCTGCGCGGCGGGCGGCTCAACACTGATGGCTTGGCCGCCGAACTCGGCGATGTCCGTTTCCAGGGTGCGCAGCATGGATTCGGCATCCTCCACCATTCGGGCGCTGTCAGCGGCGTAGCCCTTGACAAGCCACTGGGCCAGGGCAAATTCGGCGCTGAGGGCGGCACGTCGCAGCAGGTGGGGGTCGGGGGTTTCGTGACGGGCCGCGGCGTATGCCTGCATCACAGCATCAACGAATCGAGGTTCATGAACGGCAACCAGCCAGGCAAAGTCGTCGGCAGGGTCTCCAATCCGCAGCTCGGTCCAGCCCATGACGGCCGTGACCTGGTCGCGGTCGAGCAGGATATTGTCTTCATGCAAGTCACCGTGGACCACGCAGGGGTTGAAGCGCCACAGCGCCACATCCTCCATGGCGTGCTCCCAACGGCGCAGCAGCGACGGCGGGATCTTGCCTGTGGTGGCTGACTGGTCCAGTTCGTTGAGCTTGCGTTGGCGGAACTCGTTGGCGGTGTAGCTGGGCAGGTCATGGGTGGTGACAAGACCCTGCGGAAGGTCATGGATGGCGGCAATTGCCACACCAATTTCCTTCGCCAAAGCGTCGGTGCCACCAGCTAGGTACTCCACCGACTCGGCCTTGCCCACAATGTGCGAGTACACGAAGGTGATCAATTCGCCCTGCCGAACAGTCCCGGCCACGGTGGGCAGCAGGAAGGGCAGCTCCGCCCTGATGGCGGGGGAAAAGGCACGTAAAACCTCGCGCTCAGTTTCCAACCGGGTGCTGGCCTCGGCATGGCGGGGCGAACGGACACGCCAGCGGCGTTTTTCCGAGTCAACCAACAAAGCAGAGCAGAAATCAGCTGCATCGTCGGGTCCGGGCCCAAACGCGGTGACATTGAGTCCGGGCACGGCGGCGCTGGCGATGGCGGCCAATTCGATTGCAGTCATTCTTCTCACACCTCCACCGTAGAACGCAAAAGCTCCAACTCCGCGTCGCTGAGGCGGCGAGTCGCAAGAAGTCCTTCCCAAACGATGTCTACCCACTGGGGCAAAGACGCTGGCTTGTCCACAATCACGTGCTCTTGAATACGAAAAACGGCTCCTGATGCGTACGGTATAACTATGCTCACAACGAATGCTTCCCCGGTAGCCGCACTTGATAGGCAATGCGAACAGCGAACAGCTCCGGGGTACCTTGCGGCGGTACTGGAGACCGTCGATTATCGAGTGGTGGTTTTTCACCGCGGCCGGGCACTCATGGACGGCGGAAACCTGGCATATCTTGACCCGGAGTGCATTGATCCGGCGTATCGGGACCTTGCCGGGGATGTTCTCCCGCTCGGCGGTACCCACGTTTATCTGGGCAAGGTGGGACCTGGCCAAACACACCGGCTGGCTGCAGCCACCGACATTGTGCTCCTGTCCCTGCCTCTTAGTGCCCTGCCGGAAGATGCCTCAGAACTGTCTTGGGCGCCGCTGGGCAACGTGTTTGCCGGGTACCGCGACGTCGCCCAACATCTCAACGCGGTGGATGCCCAAGTCTTTGTTGAAGCCCAGGCCGTTGCCCAATGGCATGGCAGTCATGTGCACTGCCCACGTTGCGGGAGTTCCACTGAGTCGCAGTCCGCTGGGTGGATGCGTCGCTGCACCGCCGACGGTTCTCAACATTTTCCGCGCACCGACCCCGCAGCCATTGTTGCAATCGTTGGAGCTGACGATCGAATCCTGCTTGCGAACAACTATGCATGGAACGAGAACAGGTACTCCACAGTTGCCGGATTTGTTGAGGCGGGGGAGAGCGCAGAGCAGGCCGCAGTGCGTGAAATTGCCGAGGAAGTAGGTGTTCACCTGCACTCTTTGACTTACGTCTCCTCACAGGCTTGGCCATTCCCACGCTCGTTGATGTTTGGATTCATCGGGTTCACCAACGACACGGAAGCCACCCCAGATCGCAGCGAAGTCAGGGATGCGCGGTGGTTTGAGCGGGAAGAATTGCAGGCCGCCGTTCTCAGTGGTGACGCCGTGATCTCGCACAAGGCCTCCATTGCCCGGTCTTTGATCGAGCTATGGTATGGCGGCCCCATTCTGGAACCTGGTGAACAGGCGTGAGCTTTGACCCGCATCAATCAGGGCTGCCGGTCATGGATGAACGCACAGCGGAGGAACGCATCCTGGCCGGGCTGGACGAGGAGCAACGCACAGTCGCTACTACCTTGAACGGGCCACTGTGTGTTTTGGCCGGTGCAGGCACCGGAAAGACCAGGGCCATCACCCACCGCATCGCCTACGGCGTGCATACGGGGGTTTACAACCCCAACCGCCTGCTTGCCGTGACGTTCACGGCAAGGGCAGCGGCTGAAATGCGCACGCGGCTGCGTGATCTTGGCGTGGGCACAGTCCAAGCCCGCACCTTCCATGCCGCAGCGCTGCGGCAGTTGCAGTATTTCTGGCCGCACGCCGTCGGAGGTCAATTGCCAGGCCTGCTGGACCACAAGGCCCAGACCATCGCAGAGGCCGCCCGCCGCCTGCGGCTGCCCACCGACAGGGCCGCCATCCGGGACTTGGCCGCCGAGATCGAGTGGGCCAAAGTTTCCATGCTGACACCGGAGACGTACCTGCTTAAGGCAGTGGACCGCGGTGACCCCGGAGGCCTGGACAAGGTGGCGGTGGGACGGCTTTTTCAGGCCTATGAAGACGTCAAAGCGGACAGGAACCAGATCGACTTTGAGGATGTCCTGCTGATCACCGTGGGCATCCTGCAGGAAGACCCGCGCGTGGCGGCCACGGTTCGGGACCAGTACCGGCACTTCGTCGTTGACGAGTACCAGGATGTGTCCCCGCTCCAGCAGCGCATGCTCGACTTATGGCTGGGCGGGCGCGATGAGCTCTGTGTGGTGGGCGACGCCAGCCAGACGATTTACTCCTTTACCGGTGCCACGCCGCGGCACCTGCTGGACTTTCCCAAACGCTATCCCGACGCCCAAGTGGTCAAGCTGGTTCGTGATTACCGCTCCACACCTCAAGTGGTTGGATTGGCCAACTCGCTGCTGGGCAACCGCCGCAGCGGCGGGCTCACTGCGGACGCGTTGTGGTCGGCACCCTTGGAGCTGGTGGCCCAGCGCCCGAACGGGCCGTCGGCGGAATTCCTTGAGTGCAGCGATGATGAAGCAGAAGCCGCCGCCGTTGCAGCCCGCATCAAGATTCTGATGTCGCACGGCACGGCTGCCAGCGAGATTGCTGTGCTGTTCCGCACGAACGGCCAGTCTGAAGCATATGAACAGGCGCTGACGGCCGCTGGGGTGGGGTATCAGCTGCGTGGCGGGGAACGTTTCTTTGCCCGCAAGGAAGTTCGCGACGCCATGCTGCAGTTACGGGCCTCTTCGCGGGCTGCCGAGGACGAGCCGCTGGGACAGCTCGTGCGTGATGTGCTCAGTAATCTGGGCTACCAATCGGAGGCACCCAAGACCGGCGGTGCCGTACGGGAACGCTGGGAGTCGCTCTCAGCTATTGTGGCGCTGGCTGATGAATTGGTGGTTTCCCGCAGCACGCCTGAGCACACCTTCAATGTGATTGACTTTGTGGCTGAACTGCAGGAACGGACATCCGCTCAGCATGCACCCACCGTCCAGGGGGTGACACTGGCGTCGTTGCACTCGGCCAAGGGCTTGGAATGGGATGCGGTGTTCCTTGTCGGACTCAGCGAGGGGCTCATGCCAATCTCCTTCGCCGACACGGCTGAAACCGTTGATGAAGAACGGCGCCTGCTGTACGTGGGGATCACCCGAGCCCGGGAGTTCCTGAACTTTTCCTGGTCCACGGCACGCACGCCGGGAGGGCGTGCCAACCGCAAGCCCTCCCGTTTTCTTGACGGGATGCGTCCCAACTCCGTGGGAGGGGCAGCTGCCGGTCCACGTCAGGCGTCCACACGCAAGTCGCGCAAGGCCACAGGGCCTTCGGTGTGCAGGGTGTGCGGAAAAATCCTCAACACGGGTGCTGAACGGAAGGTGGGGCGCTGCCCCGACTGCCCGCCCGGCTACGACGAAGCCATCTTCGAGGAACTGCGTGAGTGGCGGCTGGCCGAAGCCACTTCCGCCGCCGTACCGGCGTTTGTGGTGTTCACCGACGCCACGTTGATGGCCATCGCGGAGGAGGCACCCCAAGACCTTGAAGCATTGGCAGCAATGCCTGGCGTGGGCCCCTCCAAGCTTGAACGTTACGGTGAGTCCGTGCTGGAGATCGTGGCCAAGGGCTGATTTTGCCATTGGCACCCGCAGTCAGGATGGACGCGGAAGTCTTGCTGCGTCCACCGGCCGTTGTCGGGGTGGAAGGTCATGACCGAGGACCAGGAACTGGGTTGGTTGACCGCGTCCAGAAAGAGGAGCACCTGGGCCGCCGCTGTTCCGGCCAGGGTGGTGGAGAGTGCGGCATTCTCCAGCGATTCTGCTCGCGGCCTACGGTCAGCCGACGGTTCGTGAAGCACGGCGAGTTGGGTGCAGACTTCAAGCCACAAGGGGTCGTGGGCGCTGCGGTGCCGCTCAACGCATTCGGCGCACGCTGTAACACCCGGCAGGACCAAGGGGCCCACCGTGCCGTCCTGTTCGCGCACCAGAACCAGCAGGTGGGGACGCTCGGCGGACATGAAGCGGGCTGTGGTCGGTGCCGGCACGGCGTCGTGACCCACCACAACGGCAAGGTCAAGGCACTGCACGCTGGGACCCCCAGCCCCTCCGTCGTGCACGATGTGCGCTTGGCAGCCCGGATCGATCCGCAACAAGTGCCTACGCACGGCCACTGAACGGGACAAACCTATATCGCTGAGGTTGAAGGAAGTGGGCCCGACATCGGTTGCCGTGACGGGGGAGTCGTCTTCGAGCAGTATGGTGCCCACGCCGGCGCTGACAAGGACTGCGGCCAGGGCTGCCCCCGTGCGCCCCAGTCCGATCAGATGGATGACGCCATGTTCGCGACGTGCCATGAGGCTTTGACAGGGGCCTTGATGCAGGCCCAGAAGTGCTGATCGCTCCGGTAACAGCCGCTCTGCCCTGAAACCCTGTGTGCGAAGTTCGGCGTCGCTAAAGAGCAAACCCGCAAGCATGGCGCAGATTTCCTGGGCCCGCAGCTCCGCCACTCCGAGCGAAACTGCCTGGGCCAGCACCTGAGCGTCGGAGATTCCATGACGCAGGGCCTGCACAAATGTCATTTCTGAATCCAACAGGCCCTCGAGGATCAGGCCGCCTGCACCCACCCCGATCTGGACTCCATGCGGACCGCGTCGCACCATGCGCAACCCTGGATTGATGGTGGTCATGCCAGCCTCCTGCGGTCTCGTTGCCTCAGATTCTTCGAACGGTGCCCTCAGTGACGATCATGGCATCTTGTACGGGTTCATGCTGGCCGTTATCCACAGGCAGAAGTTCTCCACAGTGGGATACCACAGGGGTGCGGCGGCCGCTCTATGCCTGTACCGTCGAAACATGGCAGCACCATCAACAGCACACAAGCCAAGGAGCCCGAAGTCCTTGGATGCGCAGCGCCGCGAACCCGTCGGGAAGGACACTCCGGGGCCGTTGGGCGACTCATTCTCACGCCACACGCTCAGTACCGGGGAATATGTGGTGGTCCGGCGCACGGCCAGACGAAAAACCGGGCTTGCCGCGTTCTGGGAAGCCGGGCAGGCCGTCATCGCTGTGCCTGCTCGGTTGAGCATCGAGGATGAACAGTATTGGGTGCCGCGCATGGTGGCCAAACTTGAACAGGGGACAAGTGCACAACTCGGGCGGGGCGGGATGGGGTCCAGCGACGAAGTACTCCTGCAACGCAGCCTGAAGCTATCAAAAACTTACCTTGGCGCACGCGCTGTCCCGGTCTCCGTACGGTGGGTGCGTAATCAGAACGGCCGCTGGGGTTCAGCCACGCCTGCGCGCAAGACCATTCGGATTTCACACCATGTTCAAGGCATGCCCGAATGGGTGCTGGATTACGTCCTACTGCACGAACTCGCCCACCTCATTCATGCGAACCACAGCCCGGAGTTTTGGGCCGTGCTGGCCGGCTACCCACAGCTCGAAATGGCCAAGTCGTTCCTGGAGGGGGCCTCCTTTGCCGCCTCCCGAAACATCAGTGGGCTGGAAGGCGACATGGATGACACGGCCGAAGACTCCAGAAGTGCGATGTTCGAGGGTTAACGTTTCAGCGCGCGGCTTGGAGGATCAGCCTATTTTTCATAGGTCAGCAGGGTTGTCCGTATCGGGGTCCTGTTTGCCAGGCTCCGGCTCTTCGGACTCTTGAGGCTCGTTCTTCAGGGGTTCGTTGTCTTCGAAGCCCCCGTCAAGAAGCTTCGCCAGGGCTGCATCCACGTCGGCCTCGGAAGCGTCTTCGGCGCTGCGGCGGGCGCTGAAGCCTGCTGCATCGTCAAGATCTGCTGCGGTGGGAAGCAGGTCTGGATGTGCCCAGATCGCGTCACGTCCAACGATCCCGCGCTGTTCCTTCAGTGAAGCCCAGAGAGCAGCGGCCTCGCGCAGCCTGCGGGGGCGCAGTTCCAAGCCAACAAGTGAGCCAAAGGCATGCTCGGCAGGGCCGCCCGTTGCACGGCGGCGGCGGATGGTTTCACGGATGGCCGAGGCTGCGGGCAGATTTGCCGCAGCTTCGAAGGTCAGCTCATCAACCCAGCCTTCCACAAGGGCAAGGGCAGTTTCCAGCTTCGACAACGCGGCTTCCTGTTCGGGCGTGCGTGCCGGCATGAAGACACCCTCAGACAGGGCCGCCTGCATTGCTTCGGGATTGGAGGGGTCCAGATTGTGGGCGAGATCCTCAATCCGGGACATGTCGATGTGGATGCCGCGGGCGTAGGATTCAATGGCGCCCAGCAGGTGGCCGCGTAGCCACGGAACCTGTACAAACAAACGGGCATGGGCGGCCTCGCGCAGGGCAAGAAACAGGCGGATTTCCTGTTCGGGGACTTCAAGCCCCTCGCCAAATGCCTTGACGTTTGCCGGCAGCAGCGCCATCTGGAGATCGGCCAACGGGATGCCAATGTCGGTGGAACCGAGCACTTCCTTGGCTAGGGCGCCGACAGCCTGTCCCAGCTGCAGTCCGAACAAGGCCCCGCCCATGTTCTGCATCATGTTGGCGGCGTCGCCCATCATGGCTTTCATCTCAGCCGGAAGCTGCTCATTCATGGCAGTGGAGATGGCAAAGGCAATGCTGTTGGCCACCGGCTCGGTCAACCGCTGCCACGTGCCCAGGGTTTCTTCCACCCATTCAGCGCGTGACCAGGCGCGGCCAATGATGGAGGTAGCAGCAAGGTCGGTGTACGGGTCAAGCCACATTTCGGCCAGACGCAATGCTTCGTCAACTTCGCGCTGCTGGGCAGGGGTCACCGAAGGATCATCCCCGGCGGCGGCCTTGCGTGCAGCGTCATGGGCGAGCTCCCAGTTGACCGGTGTGTCTGAGGATCCGCTCATCATGGACTGGACCTGGGCAAACATTTGCGCCAGTGCATTGGGATCAGAGGGCAGCCCGGCGGCCTTGGCCAGCTCAGCTGGATCAAAACCCTCCATGCCCTGCCCGCCCAAAAGGTTGGCGAGCATTTCCTGAAGGGGGTCCTTCGGGGTTTCGTCGTCGTTATTGGCTGGTGTGGAAGACATGATGGCCCGATCGTTGGCGTGGACGCTGAATAACCTCACGTTACCGCCGTCCTGTTGCGTTGTCGCCCTATGCAAGGGCACTGTTCGCTCTAGGCAAAGGGTTCGCACCTGCCCCATACTCCAGCGTGTCATTCATTGCCAAATCACAGCAGCGGCACAAGCACCGCACAACTTGACGCAGTAGGCTAGGGGTTTGGCGCCCCTTGTTCGTGCAGGCGCCGGTGCGACTCAAGAGAGCTTGGAAAGGTCATCGCTTTGAGCCAGGAGATTTTAGAACCGGAGAGCCCGCCCACGGCAGTCCGCGACCGCAGATTCTCCTTGATGGTGGGCTCCGGCGTGATAGCAGTGGTACTCGCGGTGGCGGCCATGACGATTCCTGTTCCGTACGTCATTGAATCTCCCGGCCCGGCCATCAACACTATTGGTGAGTTCAACGGAAAGCCCATTATTACCGTTACCGGGCATGACAGCTTCCCTTCCAACAGCGGCAGCCTGGACCTGACCACCGTGCGTTTAACCGGCGGCCTGCCTGACAGCCACATCAATTTCTTCGATGCGCTCAAGTCCTGGCTCACGCCGTCTCAAACGCTGTATCCGGCTGAACTCATTTATGCGCCGGGTATCAGCCAGGAAACCGTTAATAGCGAGAACTCTGCGGCCATGACAGGCTCACAGGAAAACGCCACGGCGGCTGCCCTGACCGCCTTGAGCATTGACTTTGAGTCAAATCTGGCCGTGGCCTCGATCCCGGACGGTGGTGCTGCATCGGGCATTCTCAAGCCCGACGACGTCCTTCTCACCATCGGAGGGCAGCAGGTGACCAGCTTGTCCGTCATCCAGACGGTGCTGGCCAAGGGGGCCGGAACTGCGGAGGAACTTGAAATCCGCCGCGGCGGCGAGGACATGACGGTTTCAGTGACACCGAAGAAGAACAGCGATGGCAAGTATCTTTTGGGAATTGCCCTGCAAAACACGTTCAAGTTCCCCTTCGATGTCAAGATTTCCGTTGAGAACATTGGCGGTCCCAGCGCAGGGATGATCTTTGCTCTGGGCATCATGGACAAACTAACCCCGGGGGACCTCACCGGTGGCAAGCAGTTTGCCGGTACGGGAACCATTGACCCGCAGGGACAAGTCGGCGCCATTGGTGGAATTGCGCAGAAGATGGTTGGGGCCCGCGGAGAAGGGGCAGATTACTTCTTGGCCCCTGCAGCGAACTGTGCGGATGTTGTGGGCCATGTGCCCGACGGGCTGCAGGTCATTAAAGTCAACACACTTCAAGAGGCCTACAACGCTGTTTCCCTCATTGGTTCCGGAGGAGACGGTTCAACCTTGCCTACCTGTAAATAACGATTGAACAGCTCTGAGTAACGATCGTGCATCATGCGGAACTCGTGCCACACGCCATTCGTGGCACAAGGTATGAAGCACCAGGCAATTTTTTTCATCAACACCAGTCGAGTAAGAGGTAGAGAGTGACATCCCGACCATCCCCGTCGCCGAACAAAACCGTCAGGCCCAAGCGTCGCAGTGCCCTGCTGCCCACCATTATTGTGGTGGCAGCGCTGGTGGTTGCCCTGGTGATTTTCTCCGGAATATACACGGACATGCTCTGGTTCAATCAGGTCGGTTTTGCCGGTGTGTTCTGGACAGAACGCATTGCCAAGCTGCTGATTTTCCTTGCAGGTTTCCTCATTATGGCCTTGGCGGTGTATTTCTCTATCCGAGCAGCCTACAAGGCCCGGCCCGTCTATGCCCCGGACAGCGCCCATGAGGACAGTCTGAACCGGTATCAGGCACAGCTTGAACCAGTGCGCCGGGTTGTCATGTTGGGTGTTCCCATTGTCTTCGGCTTGTTTGCCGGAACGGCTGCCATGGCCCAATGGGAAAAGGTCATGCTGTTTTTGTACCAGGTCCCGTTTGGTACCACTGACCCAGAATTCGGCATGGACGTCAGTTTTTACACCAACACGTTGCCGTTCCTGGGTTTTGCAACGGGGATGCTCATCAGTGCCACGGTGATTGCGTTTATTGCCGGAGTCCTCACCCATTACCTCTACGGTGCCATCCGACTGACTGAACGTGGTATCTTCACCTCCCGAGCAGCCCAGATTCACATCGCCATCCTGGCCGGAGTGTTCTTGTTGTTGCTGGGTGTCAACTTCTGGTTGGGCCGTTTCGCCACGTTGCAGGACAACTCCGGCTACCGCGCCGGTGCCATGTTCACTGACGTCAATGCCGTGATCCCCACCAAGGCCATTCTGGCTGCCGCCGCCATCATCGTTGCGATTCTTTTCATCGTCGCTGCCTTCTTGGGTAAGTGGAAGCTGCCCTTGATTGGCACTGGCATGCTGGTTATCACTGCGATTGTGGCTGGTGGTTTGTACCCGTGGGCCGTCCAGGAATGGCAGGTCAAACCGTCTGAAGGCAATGTGGAGCTTCCATACATTGCGCGCAATATCGACATGACTCGTCAGGCCTATGGGCTGTCCGGAATGGAAGTCACGCCCTACAACGCCACCACGACGGCGACGCCCGGTGCGTTGCGCCAAGACGCTGATACTGCAGCAAACATCAGGTTGCTGGACCCGAACTTGATTTCATCCACTTTTGCCCAGCTTGAACAGTACCGCCCGTATTACAAGTTCCCGAAGACCCTGAACGTCGATCGGTACACCATTAACGGTAAGGTCCAGGATGCTGTGATCGCTGTGCGCGAGTTGAATCCCAATGGGATCGACCCCGACCAGCAGAGCTGGTACAACCAGCACCTGGTCTACACCCACGGTTATGGCGTGGTTGCCGCGTATGGAAACACTGTCACCTCCGACGGTAAGCCCGTGTTCATGCAATCTGGTGTGCCTTCCGAGGGAGTGTTGGGGACGGACACCAGCTACCAGCCGCGCATCTACTTTGGTCAGTCAACCAGTGACTACTCAATTGTTGGTGCACCCACGGGGACTGCTCCCATTGAATTGGACCGACCCACGGGAAACAGCCCCACCACCACCACTGACAACCCATCTGATGAGTCACTGACAACTTTTACCGGCAACGCCGGCCCCAATGTGGGCAACTGGTTTAACCGCGTCATGTATGCGTTGAAGTTCCAGTCCTCGGACCTGCTGCTGACCAACGGCGTGAATGAAAAGTCGCAGATCCTTTACGACCGCACCCCGGCTGAACGTGTTGCCAAGGTGGCCCCGTACCTGACCCTGGACGGGAATCCCTATCCCACCATTGTTGACGGCAAGGTCAAATGGATTGTGGACGGCTACACCACCAGCTCCTACTATCCATATTCGCAGCAGCAGCAGCTGCAGGAAGCCACCACGGATTCCCTGACGGACACCGGTGGCATCCGGCCGCTTCCGAATGCTTCAGTGAACTACATCCGCAACTCCGTCAAGGCAACAGTGGACGCTTACGACGGTTCGGTGGAGCTGTATGCCTGGGATGCGCAGGATCCGATTCTGAAGGCTTGGGAGAAGGTCTTCCCCACCAGCGTGAAGCCGTTCACGGAGATGTCCGCAGATGTCATGTCCCATGTGCGCTACCCGGAAGATTTGTTCAAGGTGCAGCGCGAACTGTTGGGCCGGTACCACGTGACCGATCCTACGAACTTCTTTAAGAACACGCTGGCGTGGAGCGTCCCTGACGACCCCACGACCAAGGCCGTTGACAAGCAGCCACCCTACTACCTGTCCTTGAAGATGCCCGGCCAGGACAAGACTGCGTTCTCCCTGACCACCGACTTCATCCCCCAGGAAGTTAAAAACACCGACTCCCGCAACATTTTGTACGGTTTCATGG
Organism: Arthrobacter sp.; assembly: GCF_030540645.1. Classification (GTDB taxonomy): domain Bacteria; phylum Actinomycetota; class Actinomycetes; order Actinomycetales; family Micrococcaceae; genus Specibacter. The sequence goes on along the minus strand of NZ_JAUNVV010000005.1, from coordinate 49,542 downwards.
CTGCAAATGGTGACGCCGGCAATGTCAAGGGCGTCAAGAGTCCTGACTATGGGAAATTGCAGCTGCTTCAATTGCCTGACGCCACACAGGTGCCGGGACCGGGGCAGGTGCAAAACACGTTCCAGTCCGATCCTTCGGTTTCAGAACAGTTGAACGTGCTCAAGCTGGGCCAGTCCGACGTTATCAACGGCAACCTGCTCACCCTTCCCATGGGTGGTGGCATGCTATATGTGCAGCCGGTCTACGTGAAGTCCACGGGCTCGACGTCGTACCCCACCCTGCAGCGCGTGCTCGTCGCATTTGGTGACAAAATTGGTTATGCGGCAACGTTGAACGAGGCCCTTGACCAGCTCTTTGGCGGTGACTCCGGCGCAGCGGCAGGTGATGCTGGCGTCCAGAAGGATCCCGGTGCAGCGGGTAGCTCCACGGAGGGTACGGTTACTCCTCCGTCCGCCAACGGAAATGCGGCGCTGGGCAAGGCGCTCAACGACGCAAACACTGCCTTGAAGGACGGCCAGACCGCACTCAGCCAAGGTGACTTCACCGCATACGGGGAAGCCCAAAAGCGTTTGGAGGCAGCCATCGCTGCAGCGCTGGCTGCCGAGGGTGCCGCGGCCACACCTGCGGCACCGAGCGCTGAGCCGAGCGCAACACCCTAGCTCCGGCGTCGTGCATATGAAGTGAAGGGCCCGGTTGCCTCACGGCGGCCGGGCCCTTCTGTGCGCGGGCCCGCAATTTGTGAGGAGACGAAGCTCACGTGCTGTGGGTTTGGTGTCACGGTAGCTCCCGCGTAAAGTAATTACTACAACGCGGGGTGGAGCAGTTCGGTAGCTCGCCGGGCTCATAACCCGGAGGTCACAGGTTCAAATCCTGTCCCCGCAACAGAAGAGAAAAACCCTCGGTCAGCTGGCCGGGGGTTTTTCGTCGTCTGAACGAAGCGGTTAGAACGGCCAGGACACGGGCACCAGGAACACAGCCACGGCCAGGTACAGCACCATGACCACGGCAGAGGCCACGCTGACACACATCAGCAGCGTCAAGGGGGTAGGCCGGCCTCGGCTGCCACAGTCAATGTAATGGGGATGATGATCAAGACCGTTGCAGTGTTGCTGATTCGCTGGCGCAGCATCTTGGTGGTTCCTGTCTTGGTGATGGCAGCAGAGAGTTGAATCATTCCCGCCACTAAAATGAGCGTCTGCCCCGCCATGGACCTGTGGACCTGGCCCATGGTTACGACGTGGTTAAGGACCATGGCGAAGGCTGCCAGCAGAGCGGCCACGGATGCGGGGGACAAGGCTGGTAGTCATCATGACAACCATGGCGAGCAGGATGATAGGTACCGGAATTGCGCGGGGTCCCAGCGGGGCCGTCTGCCGACGGATGGCTCTGACTTGGTCCGCCCGTGTGGGTGGTGCAGGAGACTTTCCTGCACGCTGGTGTGCAAGAACCACCAACGAGGCACTTTCGGTGACCGTACCGGGATAAACTCCTGTGCCGATCAAGTTCGAGCTGGGAGCCACAAGCACCTCCGCCGCTCCAAGGACTTGCTCACAAGACCGCAGGCGACGCCGCTTCCCTCGGTGACATCCACCATTATCCCGTGTGCCTTGGCCAACTCAGCGATGTGAGCAGCCTTGCTGGGCATTACGAGAAAGTCACCTGCGCTCAAAGTTTCCTGTTTCAGCGGTTTGCTGGCAGCACTTTGCAGACTGATCAAGGTGCACCTCACCGTCGATGGCTTTGGCAACCACAAAAATGGTCGCGATGAGCACCACCGTTTGGGAAGTGGAAGCGGAGAACGCATTGTCCAGATCAATGAACACATCGGTGGCTGACAATCCAGGGTGTGGTTCTACATCGCGTATGAATTGTGATGTTTTCCAATGAACAATAGCTGGAGTCTGCTGCTATTCTGACAGCATGCAAAGTGGATAGACCAAACTTAGGCTCTATCCACGGCGCAATGGGCGCCCTTGGTAAAAGATAAATAGTAGGAACAACAATGCAGTTCTTTGAAGTATTTTGGTCAATAACCATCGCCTTCCTCTTCCTGGCCTATTTGATCCTGCTTTTTCAGATCATTGCCGATATTTTTAGGGATGGCTCGCTTTCGGGTATTTTTAAGGCAATTTGGATTTTCTTCCTGTTTGTCACCCCCTATATTTCGGCTCTCGTTTACCTTATTGCCCGCGGCAATGGGATGACACTGCGGAGCGCCAACGCTGCAAATGCTGCGCAGCAGAGCGGCGAGGAATATCTACGCAGGGTGGCGGGAACTCAAAGCCCAGCAGACCAGATCTCGGCAGCCAAGTCCTTGTTGGATTCAGGAACCATCACGGAAACTGAGTACACGCAGCTCAAGGCCAAGGCACTTGCCTGATTGAATGCTGGACAGGCCGCCTCAAGCCACTGTGATCTGACTGGATCCAACCATCCGGTCCTGAACGGTGTGGGCTAAAATGCGAATAACTTAGTGAAGCAACGGCGGACTCCACAGGTCCGCCGTTGCTTGTTTTTCATTCCGCCCATTTTCCGTGAAGGAGTGTGTTTTGTTGACTATTGGCAATTGGTTCACCGACGCCGAGCACATAGCGTGGCTGCTGCTAGTTCTACACGTGGTTGTCGGGGCAATCGCAGTAGCTTACATCTCCGCTAGGCGACGGCCGGCAACGGCCATTGCCTGGATGCTCACCATTATTTTCATCCCATATGTTGGCCTCGTAGCATTCTTGCTGGTGGGGTTCACCCGCCTGCCGAAGGCTCGCCGGGAGAAGCAGATCCACGTGAATAGACTCATCATGGAGCGGACTGAAGGGCTGGACCAGCACAGCCACCGTGAGGACTGGCCCAAAGGCCTGTCCACACTCGTCACTCTCAACAACAACCTGGGCGCGCTGCCCATGGTGGGCGGCAACGACGTCGAACTTCTTCCGGACTACCACGGCTCGATCGAGGCGATGGCCCATGCGATTGATTCAGCCGAACGCTACGTTCACGTGGAGTTCTACATCCTGGTCCACGACGCCGCCACTAAACCGTTCTTTGACGCGCTGGAGCGGGCATGCCGGCGAGGAGTGACGGTGCGAGTACTCAGCGACCACCTGGCCGCATTGATGAACCCGGGTCGGAAGGAAACTCTGGCATGCCTGGCGGACATGGGTGCCGAATACCATGCCATGCTGCCGTTGCGGCCGTGGAAGGGGAACTTTCAGCGGATTGACCTGCGCAATCACCGCAAGCTGTTGGTAGTGGATGGCGGGGTGGGGTTTGCCGGCTCGCAAAACCTGGTCCATGAGAGCTACAACAAGAAAAAGAACATTGCCCGCGGACTGCGTTGGCATGAGCTGATGATGCGTGTGCGCGGGCCCGTGGTTCGCGAGCTTGACGCCGTGTTTGTTACCGATTGGTTCAGCGAGACCGACGTTCTGCTGGAACTGGACACCTCGCCGGTCATCATGGACCCGGCCAAGCATCTTGTGGATGCCCAAGTAGTGCCGAGTGGGCCAAGTTTCGAAAATGACAACAGCATGAAGCTTTTTGTTTCCATGATTCACCAAGCCACCGAACGAATCAGCATCACCAGCCCATACTTCGTGCCTGAAGATTCAGTGTTGCTGGCCATCATCACCGCAGCCGGGCGAGGCCTGTCAGTGGAACTATTCGTCTCCGAGATAGGGGATCAGGCCATGGTCTACCATGCCCAGCGCTCCTACTATGAGGCCCTGCTGCGTGCCGGTGTGAAGATATTTTTGTACAAGTCCCCTGAAGTGCTGCACTCCAAGCACTTCAGTATTGATGCCGACGTTGCTGTGATCGGATCCTCCAACATGGACATCAGATCCTTCTCGCTGAACATGGAAATCTCAGTGTTGATCCACAGCGCATCCTTCGTGGAACAAATGCGTGCAGTGGAGGACGGGTACCGTGCCAACAGCAAGGAGCTTGCGCTCGAAGACTGGATCAACCGGCCACGCTGGGAAAAGTTCTGGGACAGCGCTGCAAGACTGACCTCCAACCTGCAATAGTCCCCATGCCCTCCCCAACGCCATCCGCTGGCGCGTCTGTCTCCGGGGCCCCTCGGGCGTGTGGGCCCAACC
>NZ_JAUNVV010000005.1:34479-45345 GCF_030540645.1 Arthrobacter sp. | reverse complement strand
CGCCCTCTCGGATCTCCTACGTAGCGGTTTTTCTCTTGAGCTTTTCGGTTTTGGCCGCTGCTCTTTGCTCTTGAAGCATTTGCTTGGACTCGTTCACGTCGCCAATGAACGGACGCAGCCATGCCGATTGCGGGTGCGAATCCACAAGGATCGCCCTGGCGAACAGAGACAGCGGAACGGCCATCAAGGCGCCCAGCGGACCCAAGAGCGCCGACCAGAAAATGACAGACAGGAACGTCAGCGTCATATTCAAGTTGACCGTCCCTGAAACGAACTTAGGCTGGATGATCGATTGGATCAGCGAGTTGATGACGCCATAGAACGCCACAACGGCAATGAAGGCTGGCAGGCCGCCCGCCAGCAACGCCATGATTGCGGCTGGGACCAGGCTGATCCAAAAGCCGATGAAGGGGATATAGCCGCAGACAAAGGCCAACAACGCCCAGAGTCCCGCACCCGGCACTCCCAGTGCAAGCAGCAGGATCAGGTTGAGCATGGCAACAATGGCACCAAAGATGGTGGTCATGACCATGAATGAGCGTGAGAGCTTGGCGAAGTTGGACAGCGCCTCGACCACGGGCGCGCGCTTTTCCTTCACAACTGCAAGGATCGTCGGGTAGTAGACGGCATCGACGCTCATGAACATCACCAAGAGGAGCAGGAAAATGGTGCCTGAACCGACATTCATTGCACTGCCCAGCAAATTGTAGGCGGTGTCCAGTAGAACCCTGAGATCAACGGAATCCACAATGGAGCGTATCTGGTCGTCGCCTATGCCCAGGTTGTCGTGGAGAAAGATCCTCAGCTGGCCACGCAGTTCCGATATTCGTGGTGCAAACTGCGGAAGCAACTGGGTGAGCTGCACAGCCGAAACCCAGAGTGAGGCTATCAAGGCGCCGACCATGGCGTAGACAGCAAGAATCGTTGAAATGGTGGCCAGTGCGGCCGGTACGCCCCGGTTGATGAGCCGCTGCTTAAGCGGATAGACGGAGATTGTCAGAACGAGTGCCAAAAACACCGGACCGACAATGGAAGAGATTCGGCTCAGCCCAAAAAGCACTATGACGGCTGCCGCCAGACTGATCAGCACCTTTGTCCCCGAAGAGTTCTGGTGCGGGACCGAAGATGGGATGGCGTTTGCTTCGCTCATTGACTGTCCGTTTCGATGCTTCCAGTGCGATGCCCTAATGGCATTGCAAGGATTCTATCCGTAGGTGCTCGTCACAGACGGTTCAGGCAGTTTCACGCGCAATAATTGCTTGCAGCTCCTCGCTCCAGGCATCGAGCACCCAGGACCGGCGGTTGGCGTCGTCAGTGAGAATATTGGCCAGGCCCAGACCTCGGCCCAAGTCGAGTGTCGCGGCCACGATTGCCCGCAATCGGGGTGTTTCACGATCAATATTCAACAGTGTGGCAGCCAGTCTGAAGGCCTCGCGTGCAACTATCTGCTCAAGTGGAATGATATGTTCGCGCACTGCGGGATCCACGGCGGCGGCATTCCATACCTGCAGGGCGGCCTTGAACAAAGGGCCGGTGTACATGTCCACCAAAGAATCAAGGACCTCGCGCACAGACACGGGACCGTCACCCCGGGCGGTGAGTGCGGCCTGGATTTCCTGCACGCGGGCAACGGTCATATGCTCAATGGCCGCAGTGAAAAGGTCATCTCGCGTAGGGAAGTGGTGCTGTGCGGCGCCGCGGGAAACCCCCGCGTGGGTGGCCACTGTGGCAACAGTGGTGTTCGTCCATCCCGCCTCTGCCAGAAGTATGACGGCACTCTCCAACAGGCGCTCACGGGTGGCCCGGCTGCGTTCCTGCCTGGGCTCGATGGCTGTTCTGCTCACAGGAGGGACGCTAGCATAAAACATAAACAAGCAAGCATGATTGCTTTTTGGTGCGTCACCTCACATACTGGTGAAGAGGCCAGGGAAGATTCGTGGCGGCCCGTATTTCGAGCGTCATGGATGGGGTGCCCAAGCCTCGCAACGAAGGAGTGCCTTCAATGGCGGAGCTAGTGGATGTCTTGTCTGATCTTGAAGCGGAATCTGCTGCGCTGGACGCCATGCCGACGGCGTTGTCATTGTTGCCGCAGCCGCTGCCCGCGGAGATGCTGCGGCATATTCCGCGATCGGGCAGGACCTGCGTTCCGGAGCCGTCACGATCGACTCGGCCGCTGAGCAGCTTGCCGCCCTTCCTCCGGATCGACTGCTGGCGCAGTGGAGAAGCGGACGACGCCGGATGGCTGCGTCCCTGCGCGAGCTTACCCCGGTTGCCAAGCTGCCCTGGTTTGGACCGCCCATGAGCGCCACCTCCATCGCGACGGCGCGCATCATGGAAACATGGGCCCACGGCCAGGACATTGTCGATGACCTGGGGATGAGCCGCCCAGCCACTGACAGGCTGCGCCATGTTGCCCATCTTGCCGTGCGGGCAAGGAAGTATGCCTTCACGTTGAACGGACTGGCATCTCCGGCCGATGAATTTCGGGTGGAATTGCAAGGCCCTTCGGGTGAACTTTGGGTGTGGGGGCCAGCGGATGCGGTGGACGGTGTGTCCGGCCCGGCCGAGGGTTTTTGCCTCTTGGCCACTCAGCGCCACCACCGCGTCGACCTGGCCGTCTCAGCTGATGGACCCAACGCGGACAAATGGCTGGATATTGTCCAGGCTTTTGCCGGCCCTCCCGGCCAGGGACGGCAGAGCCGGGGAGCCAAGCCTGTGGAGAGCATTTCATGAGCGTGCTGCGGGTGGCCAATGCTTCAGGTTTTTACGGGGACAGGGCGGGGGCCTTTAGGGAAACGCTGGAAGGAGGCCCGGTAGATGTCATCACCGGCGACTACCTGGCCGAGCTGACAATGCTTATCCTGGCCCGCGACCGCGCCAAGGACCCCACCACCGGCTACGCCAAAACTTTCCTGCTGGAGATGCGCCAGAGCCTGGCACTCGCCTTGGAGAAACGTGTGCGAATTGTTGTCAACGCCGGAGGGCTGAACCCTGCCGGGCTGGCTGCGAAGCTGCGAGAACTGGCTCAAACTCTGGGCGTGGATGCAAGAATCGCACACGTTCACGGTGACGACCTGCTGGAGCGGGCGCAGGAGCTGAGCTTTGGCACATCAGCGGGAAAGGCACTGTCCGCAAACGCCTACCTGGGTGGCTGGGGCATAGCAGCCGCACTGGGGGCCGGCGCCGACGTCGTGGTGACGGGCCGGGTGAGCGATGCATCGCTGGTGGTCGGGCCCGCAGCCTGGCACTTTGACTGGCAGAGCAGTGACTGGGACAAGATTGCCGGTGCCATGGCCGCCGGACACGTCATCGAATGCGGGACACAGGCAACCGGAGGAAACTACGCCTTCTTCGATCGCTTGGCGGACATGCGCCGCCCCGGCTTCCCTATCGCGGAGATCTCCGCCGACGGCTCCAGCGTCATCACCAAGCACCCTGGGACCTCGGGGGCTGTCACCTGCGGCACCGTCACGGCGCAGTTGGTCTATGAAATAACCGGGGCCCGCTATGCCGGTCCAGACGCGGTGCTGCGCCTGGACTCCATTGACATTGCCGAAGATGGCCCCGACAGGGTGCGCCTGAGCGGTGCGCGGGGCGAAGCGCCGCCGGACACGCTCAAAGTGTCCATCAACGCGCTAGGCGGCTTCCGCAATGAGGTCACGTTTGTGCTGACAGGGTTGGACATTGAGAAAAAGGCCGCCTTGGTCCAATCCCAGCTCGAAAACGCCGTGCCCGAAGGGACCACCTGGACCCTGGCACGTACAGACCACCCAGACTCTGAGAGCTGCGAGGAAGCGAGCGCCCTGCTGCACTGCGTGGCCCGCGGCCAGGACCCCAAGGTGGTGGGCCGCGCGTTCTCCAACGCCGCTGTGCAGATTGGTCTGGCCAGCTATCCGGGTTTCCACCTCACCGCCCCACCGGGGGACGCGACACCCTACGGCGTCTACACCCCGGGGTGGGTGAAGGCCGCCGAGGTTCCACACATCGTGACGCTGCCAGACGGCAGCGAAATCCAACTGCCGCCGTTGGCTGGAACTGTTGGCGCCGCCGTCGCACTTGCCGCGGCTCCGGAACCGGAACTGCCGGTGTTCCCTGCTCCGGGGACGGCGGCAGGCCCGACGACGCGTGCCCCGCTCGGGCGGGTGGCGGCGGCTCGCAGCGGGGACAAGGGGGGCGACGCCAACGTGGGCGTGTGGGTGGAAAACGCCCAAGCCTGGCCGTGGCTCGCCAACACCTTGACGGTGGCAAAGCTCAAGGAGCTGCTGCCGGAGACCAGGACGCTGGACGTGGAACGGCATGTCTTCCCGAAGCTGCATGCGGTCAACTTTGTCATCCATGGCCTGTTGGGCGAGGGTGTGGCCTCCAACGCCCGTTTTGACGCCCAGGGCAAGGCCCTGGGCGAGTGGCTCCGTGCCCGCAATCTTGAGATTCCAGAGGAATTCCTATGAGCGTTCTACGCAGCACGATTGACCCGTTGAGCCCCGAATTCACCAGCAATGCGGTAGCCATGGCGCAGAAGCTGACCGGCCTTGACGGCGACTACGCCAAAGTCCTGGAAAGTGGCGGGGCGAAAGCCGTGGCCCGTCACCGCAAGCGGGGCAAGATGCTGGCCCGGGAGCGGGTGGAAATGCTTCTTGACAGGGATGCGCCGTTCCTCGAGCTCTCGCCCCTTGCCGCATGGGGCACTGCGTTCCATGTCGGTGCCAGCGTGGTGACAGGAATTGGTGTGGTGGAGGGTGTGGAGTGCATGATCGTCGCCCACGAGCCCACGGTGAAGGGCGGCACCTCCAACCCGTACACCACGAAGAAGATTTTCCGGGCTCTGGACATTGCCCGGGAAAACCGGCTGCCGGTGATCTCCCTGGTGGAATCCGGTGGTGCGGACCTGCCCACGCAGAGCGAAATCTTCATCCCTGGCGGGAAGCTCTTCCGCGATTTGACCCGGCTGTCCGCGGCGGGCATTCCCACCATTGCGCTGGTGTTTGGCAACTCGACAGCCGGTGGGGCCTACGTGCCCGGCATGAGCGACCACGTGGTCATGATCAAGGAACGCTCCAAGGTTTTCCTGGCCGGACCGCCGCTGGTCAAAATGGCTACTGGGGAAATCTCCGATGATGAATCCCTCGGCGGTGCCGACATGCACGCTCGCATCTCCGGCCTGGCCGACTACTACGCGGTGGATGAAATGGATGCGCTGCGGCTTGGACGCCGGATTGTGGCCCGGCTCAACTGGGTCAAAACAGGGGCCGCGCCGGCTCACGCCCTGGAGCCGCTGCTGCCTGAAGAAGACTTGCTGGGTGTGGTGCCCGGGGACTTGAAAGTGCCCTTAGACCCACGCGAAGTGATTGCCAGGGTGGTGGACGGCAGTGACTTTGACGAGTTCAAGGCGTTGTACGGCTCCTCCCTTGTCACTGGCTGGGCCAGAATCCACGGCTACCCCGTGGGCATCCTGGCGAACGCACGCGGCGTGCTGTTCTCCGCCGAATCCCAAAAAGCCGCCCAATTCATCCAGCTGGCCAATTCCACGAACACCCCGCTGCTGTTCCTGCACAACACCACCGGTTACATGGTGGGTAAGGAATATGAGCAGGCCGGCATCATCAAGCACGGCTCCATGATGATCAATGCCGTCTCCAACTCCACCGTCCCGCACCTCTCGGTCCTGATGGGTGCTTCCTTCGGGGCGGGCCACTACGGCATGTGCGGACGTGCCTTCGACCCGCGCTTCCTGTTCTCCTGGCCCTCGGCTCGGTCCTGCGTCATGGGCGCCGCGCAACTTGCAGGGGTCATGTCGATCGTGGGCCGCGCCGCTGCGGCTGCCGCGGGACGCGAATTCGACGAGGAGGCCGATGCCACCATGCGGGCTGCCATCGAGGGGCAGATCGAGGCGGAGTCCCTGCCGACCTTCCTCTCCGGCAAGTTGTACGACGACGGCATCATCGACCCCCGCGACACCCGCACTGTTTTGGGCATGGCGCTTTCGGCCATCGCCACCACCCCCATCAAGGGCGCCGAGGGCTTCGGCGTCTTCCGGATGTGAGCCAAGGATGACACTCATGGCACCAACCACCATTCACAAGGTCCTTGTAGCCAACCGCGGCGAAATTGCGCGCCGCGTGTTCCACAGCTGCCGCGAGCGCGGCATCGACACGGTCGCCGTGTATTCCACCCCCGACGCCGGAGCCCCCTTCGTCGGTGAAGCGGACACCGCGGTGCACCTGCCGGGCAGCAGTGCAGTGCAAACGTACCTGCGCGGGGACTTGATCATTGCAGCTGCCCTGCGCGCGGGGGCCGACGCCATTCACCCGGGCTACGGTTTCCTGTCGGAGAACGGTGGCTTTGCCCGTGCCGTGGAGGAGGCCGGACTGATTTGGATTGGCCCTTCCCCGGAAGCCATGGACGCCATGGGCTCGAAAATAGAGGCAAAATCCCTGGTGGCCGCCGGTGGTGTGCCGGTCCTGACGCAGCTTGACCCCGCCACAGTGACGGAGGACCAGCTCCCTGTTCTCATCAAGGCCTCGGCCGGCGGCGGAGGACGCGGCATGCGCATTGTGCGGGCCGTGGCGGATCTGCCAACGGAATTGGCCACCGCGCGCGCCGAAGCGGCGAGCGCCTTTGGCGACGACACCGTGTTTTGCGAACCCTACTTGGAGGCAGGCCACCACGTTGAGGTCCAGCTCATGGCAGACACGCACGGCACGGTATGGGCTGTGGGGGAGCGCGAATGCTCCATTCAGCGGCGGCACCAAAAAGTCGTGGAGGAGGCACCCTCTCCGCTGGTGGAACGCACGCCCGGCATGCGTGAAAAACTGTTTGCCGCAGCGGTGGCCGCAGCGAAGGCCGTGAACTATGTGGGCGCCGGTACGGTGGAGTTCCTGGCCGATGAGTCGGGCCGCTTCTACTTCCTGGAGATGAACACGCGTCTGCAGGTGGAACACCCTGTCACCGAATGCACTACCGGCCTTGACCTGGTGGCCCTGCAGCTGGACGTGGCCGCAGGTGCTGCGCTCGCCGACTGCGTCCCGGGCGGTGCTGAACGCGACGGGCTGGCACCAGTTCGGCATGGGGCTGCCATTGAGGTACGGCTGTACGCGGAGGACCCGGCCGCCGGGTGGGCGCCGCAGACAGGCATGGTGCGGGCCTTTGACTTTGACGGCTTGGCCGCGTCCTTTGCCCTGCCCGTCCGCGAGCGCGGCCTGCGCCTGGATTCCGCTGTGGAGGCCGGCTCCGCCGTGTCCATCCACTACGACCCCATGCTGGCCAAGGTCATTGCCTGGGCCCCCACCCGCGCGGAGGCGGCCCGGGTGCTGTCCCGGGCGCTGGTGCGGGCACGCATTCACGGAGTGCGTTCCAACCGGGACCTGCTGGTCAACATTTTGCGCCATAGCGCCTTTCTGGCGGGAGAGGCGGACACCTCGTTCCTGACCACGCACGGGCTTGACACGCTCGCCGCCCCCGTTGCCGGACCACAGGAAGAGCGCCTTGCCGCCCTTGCCGCAGCCTTGGCTGGAGCCGCTCTGCGTCGGCAGCAAGCAGCAGTGTTGGGCGGGCTACCGGGCGGATGGCGGAACCTGCGCTCCATGCCCCAACACACAACGCTTGCGGGCCCTGCAGGGGAGCACGAGATCAGCTATGCCCTGACCCGGGCCGGACTGCAGGCGGAAGGCTTTGCGGGGGCCGCCGTCGTCCATCTGGATCCCGCAGTGGTCAGCCTGGAAGTTGACGGGCTGGTCCGCACGTGGTTTGTGGCGCACCACGACGAGGCGGCCGGGACTGTCCTTGAAGTCGACAGCGACGGCGGTGCCGTCACGTTTGCCGAGGTGGGGCGCTTCCCCGACCCCTGCTTGGCAGTGCCGGACGGTTCACTGACAGCGCCCATGCCAGGGGCTGTCGTGGCGGTGCACGTTGCCGCCGGGGATCTCGTCACCGCCGGGCAGCCGCTGCTGGTGCTCGAAGCCATGAAGATGCTGCACACCATTGGTGCGCCTGCCGACGGAACTGTTGCGGAACTGCTTGTTACTGTGGGCGCCACAGTGAATGTGGGCACTGTGCTGGCCGTGGTGGAAGCCACCAACGAATAGCCCGGAAATTTGAAGTACTTTCAAGAGCTTTCGAATTGATTCAAGAAGGAGCAGCAGATGAAACACGTAGAAACAGAAGAGCAGCAGGCTTTGCGTTCCGCTGTGCGGGACATTGTGGGCCGGTACGGGGTTGAATACGCCAACAAGCACGCCCGTGCCGGTGAATCCATGACTGAACTGTGGCAGGAGCTGGGGGAGGCAGGCTTCCTGGGTGTGGCAGTGCCCGAAGAATACGGTGGGGGCGGGTGCGGCATCTATGAACTGGCTGCCGTGTTGGAGGAAGCCTCGACCCTGGGTGCCTCGCTGATCATGATGGTGGTCTCCCCAGCCATCTGCGGCACCGTCATCGCCAAGTACGGCACGGACGAACAAAAGCAGCGCTGGCTGCCAGGGTTCGCCGACGGCTCCATTGTCATGGCCTTCGGCATCACCGAGCCCGATGCCGGCTCCAACTCCCACAACATCTCCACCGTGGCCCGCCGCGACGGGGATGATTGGGTGCTGAACGGGCGCAAGGTGTACGTGACCGGCGTGAACAACGCCGACTACGTGCTCATCGTGGCACGCACTGTGGATGAACGCAGCGGCCGCCTGCGCCCGGCCATGTTTGTGTTGCCGCGGGAAACCCCCGGCTTCGAATACCGGGAAGTGGACATGGACATCATCGAGAGTGAAAAGCAGTACCTGCTTTTCCTTGACGATGTGCGCCTGCCCGCCGAAGCTCTGGTGGGAGGGGCGGATGCGCCACTGGAAGCCTTGTTTGCGGGCCTGAACCCCGAGCGCATCATGGCCTCGGCCATTGCTGTTGGCACGGGACGCTACGCCATCAACGTAGCGGCCGAATATGTGAAGGAACGTTCCGTATGGGGCCAGCCCATTGGCGCGCACCAGGGCATTTCACACCCGCTGGCCAAGAGCCACATTGAAGTGGAACTGAGCCGGCTCATGATGCTGCACGCGGCGGCGCTCTACGACGCAGGGGAGGACAAGGCCGCAGGGGAGGCTGCCAACATGGCCAAGTACTCAGCCGCCGAAGCCAGCATCAACGCCCTCGACACGGCCATTCAATCCCTGGGTGGCAACGGTTTGAGCAAGGAATATGGGCTGGCCCAAATGCTGGGTCTTGCCCGCATCGGCAGAGTGGCTCCCGTCAGCCGCGAAATGGTGCTGAACTTCGTGGCCCAGCACTCCCTCGGCCTGCCGAAGAGCTACTGACATGGAGGCCCGCAACGACGCGCAGCCCGGCAAGCTGGTGCACCCTGCCGATTTGATCCAGCCTGCCGAGCTGGTCCACTATGCGGTGGAGGACGGCATCGCCACCCTTACCCTTGACTCGCCAGCCAACCGGAACGCCTTGTCGCAGCAGCTTGTCGCCGAGCTCTTGGGGCACCTGCAGCTGGCCGCGGCGGAGGCCGCGGCCGGCGTCGTGCGCGGGATACTGCTCAGCCATACAGGCAAGGTGTTTTGCGCCGGTGCGGACCTGTCCGAGGCGAGCGCTCCAGTGGAGGGCGGGGGCGGCGTGGAGGCCGGTGCGCGGGACCTGGTACGGATTCTGCACACCATCTTGACGGTGCCAGTGCCCGTCATTGCGAGGGTCGACGGCGTTGCCCGGGCAGGCGGGCTCGGCATCCTGGGCGCCTGTGACATGGTGGTGGCCAGCACTGTGGCGAGTTTTGCCTTCTCCGAGGTGCGGATCGGCGTGGCCCCGGCCATCATCTCGCTGACCACCATGGAAAGGATGAGCAGCCGCCCGGTGTCCCGCTACTTCCTCACGGGAGAGAGCTTTGGGGCGGCCGAGGCACAAGAATGCGGACTCATCACATGTGCGGCGGAGACCCTGGAAGACGCCTTGGCTCCGTTGTTGGCGGCCATCCGCCTCGGCTCCCCGCAAGGACTGGCCGAAAGCAAGAAACTCGCCAACGCGTCCATGCTGGCCAGACTAGAGGCCGGTGCACAGGAAATGACGGAGCTTTCCACTCGGCTCTTCAGGACGGCAGAAGCCAGGGAGGGGATACGAGCGTTCCAGGAAAGGCGTCCCCCGGCCTGGCACTAACCGACGCTCCTGCAGAAGCGGGGCTGTTTCCCCCGTCCCTCCTGCAGAAGCGGGGCTGTTTCCACCAACGCAAAGTGCCCATTGCCTTATACGACTTAAACGAGACCCCCTGGGAGGGATCATGAACAAAGCATCAGGAAACACCGCACCAGAGAACACCGCATCCGTGAAATCAGCACCAACCAGTGGCCAGAGCACCCAGGCCAACCTGGCTGGGAAAACCCTCCTCATGTCCGGAGGGTCGCGGGGCATTGGCCTGGCCATCGCAGAACGCGCCGCCCGCGACGGAGCGAATGTGGTTCTCATCGCCAAGACGGACACCCCTGACCCCCGGTTGGAGGGCACCATCCACACAGCCGCAGCGGCCATCGAGGAAGCCGGGGGGAAAGTGCTGGCCGTGGTGGGTGATGTTCGCGACGATGACACCATCGCCGCCGCCGTGAAGTCTGCCGTTGACACCTTTGGCGGGATAGACATTGTGGTCAACAACGCCAGCGTCATCTCCCTTGACGGGTCGTTGAAAGTGACCGCAAAACGCTACGACCTCATGCAGGACGTCAATGTACGGGGCACGTTCATGCTGACCAAAGCCGCACTTCCGCACTTGCTGGAAGCTGCCAATCCACACATCCTTTCGTTGTGCCCGCCGCTGAACCTTGCCCAGAAGTGGCTGGGCACCAACCCGGCCTACACGCTGGCCAAGTACGGCATGACCCTGGCCACGCTCGGCTT
>NZ_JAUNVV010000005.1:0-34379 GCF_030540645.1 Arthrobacter sp. | reverse complement strand
CCAACCCGGCCTACACGCTGGCCAAGTACGGCATGACCCTGGCCACGCTCGGCTTTGCGGCGGAGTTCGCTGCGCAGGGAGTGGCAGCCAACGCGCTGTGGCCGCGCACCACGATAGCCACGGCCGCCGTCGCGAACCTCCTGGGTGGGCAGGAAATGATCCGGCGCTCGCGGCATGCCACCATCATGGCCGATGCCGCACACGCGATCCTCACCACGCCCAGCAGGGAACTTACCGGCCAGACCATCATCGACGAGGAGCTTTTGCGCGCCCGCGGGATGGTGAACTTCGCTGCCTACGCGGTGGATCCGACGGCGGAACTCATGGTGGACCTGTATGTGGACCCCTGAGGTTCGGAGCCCTTCGAAGCGGGAAGCGTGGCTACGGCAATTGCAGGGCTTCCTTGGTGATGAACTGCAGCGTGCCGGTTAGCAGCGCGTGCGCCTGTGGGCGCGTGAGGGTCTGGCGCAGCAGCCACTCACGCGCCCCGCTGCGGGCCAAGTGCGCGTAAACGCGGAACATGGCGCGGATCTGCTCCCGGCTCTGTTTGCGCCCGGCCAGCCCGCAGGCCTGGATCAGCAGCTCAATGGTGTCATTTTCCGAAGCGATCAAGATCCGTTCCAGATCCGGGTCCCGGCCCATACCGCCGGAGCCGAGTGCCAGCCATGAGGCCCCAGACTCCTCCAACGAGTCCAAAAATCCTTCCACGGCCAGTTCAATGCGCTCGTCCAGCGAACCTTCGGGCAGCTTGGCGATCTCCACTTCGGAAACCGTCGAGCTGATCCGGATGACCTCCAAATACAGTTGGCGCTTGTTGCCAAAGTAGTGGTTGACCAGCCCGCGCGCCACCCCGGCGGCCGCCGCAATATCGGTCGCAGAGACGTCTTCATAGGGGCGGGCGTTGAAGAGTCTTTGCGCGCACACAAAGATTTGCCGACGCCGTTCGTCCGGGTTCAGCCGCTGCCTGCGCGGCTCGGAACCCACGTCGCCCAGCAGGACCTCATCCAGCACGGCACCACCGGTGATCTCTGTGCCATGCACGACGTCGGGAACCTCCTTTGCGGCGGAAGCCTGGTTTGGGTGCGGGGTCGGGTTGGGAACGTTCATGGTGCCTCGTCTCCATCGAGCCAAGGCAGCCACGGTGGCAGATCGGCTGGCACGGACATGGGGAAGTGGGGTGCTCGCTTTTCCAAGAAGGAATGCACTCCTTCAACGGCGTCGCCGTGCCTGGGGATTTCAGCGATGAGCTGCGAGTCAAGGGCATGGACGGGAAGGGGTGAGTCAAGGGTGCTGAGCCGGTTGAGCATTTGCTTGATCACGGCCGTCGACACGGAAGCGGTGTTGGTGATGATGTCCCTAGCCAGAGCATATGCGGCGTCAAGGACGTCATCGGGTGCGTGCAAGGACATGACAAGCGAGGCGTCGAGCGCTTCCTGGGCACCAAAAACCCGCCCGGTCAGCATCCAGTCGGTGGCCCGCGGGATGCCCACAAGCCGGGGCAGGTACCAGACGGAACCGCCCTCGGGGAAGACTCCGCGGCGGCTGAACGGGAACGCGAAACGCGAGTCGTGTGAGGCGAGCCGGAAGTCGCACGAGAGTGTGATGGTCAAACCGCCGCCCACCGCCACCCCGCGGAGGGCCGCGATGACTGGTTTGTTCATGCCAAAGATGGTTTTGGAGCAGCGTCCCGCCGGCTCCTGCCACCCGTGGCCGACGTCGTCGTTAATGGACAGCTCAAAACCACCGCTGCGCAGGTCTGCTCCCACGGAGAAGTCGGGGCCCACGCTGGTGAACACCACCACGAACACCGAGGGGTCCGCATCTGCGGCCTTAAAGGCTTGCTCCAGTTCATCGGCCATGGCGGGGGTGTAGCCGTTACGGGCCTCCGGACGGTTCAGCGCAACCGTCGCAATCCCGTCTGCAACTGCATAGGTGATGGCTGAATCGGGGGTTGAACTCGCTGCTGCCATGGACATCGCCTTTGGGAACTGGATACCGGCTTGCATTAACCGTTGACACGCTGTCAATAATCCTGAACTATTGGCAGTATGTCAACAACTTCAATTTCTGTGACATGGACCAGTGCTCATCTGCACGCCCGTGTCGGAGGAATGACCATGGAAGGAAAGCTCACGTGAGCGCAAACTCTGTATCTGCGGAACCTGTTCCGGAAGCATCTGCACCGGAAGCCTTCGTCTACGACGCGATCCGTACCCCGCGCGGCCGTGGCAAGAAGGGCTCACTCCATGGCACCAAACCCATCGACCTGGTGGTGGGCCTGATCCAGGCCCTGCGTGAACGCCATCCGGGACTGGATGAAAACCTGATCGACGACCTGATCCTCGGCGTCGTTTCCCCCATCGGAGACCAAGGCGCCGTGATCGCCCGAACGGCCGTCATTGCAGCCGGGTTGCCCAACACCGTGGGCGGCATGCAGCTGAATCGGTTCTGTGCCTCAGGCCTGGAAGCCGTCAACGTGGCAGCCCAAAAGGTCCGCTCCGGCTGGGACCAGCTCATCATCGCCGGCGGGGTGGAATCAATGTCCCGCGTGCCCATCGGATCCGACGGCGGCGCATGGGCCATGGACCCGGCCACCAACTATGACACCTACTTCGTGCCGCAGGGCATTGGCGCGGACCTCATCGCCACCATGGAAGGCTTCAGCAGGGTCGACGTCGATGCCTTCGCCGTGCGCTCGCAGCGCCTGGCCGCGCAGGCCTGGGCACAGGGACGCTTCGCCAACTCGGTGATCCCCGTCAAGGATCAGAACGGGCTGGTGGTCCTTGACCATGACGAGCATATGCGTCCCGAATCCACCCCGGACTCGCAGGCCACCTTGCGCCCGGCCTTTGCCGCCATGGGCGACGCCGGTGGCTTCGACGCCGTCGCGCTGCAGAAGTTCCATGCCGTGGAACGCATCGACCACGTCCACACGGCGGGAAACTCTTCCGGGATTGTCGACGGCGCCGCGCTGGTTTTGGTGGGCAGCGCTGCGATGGGCGAGAAGCTGGGCATGAAGCCGCGGGCCAGGATCGTGGCCACGGCAACCTCAGGCGCCGACCCCACCATCATGCTCACCGGGCCAACCCCTGCCACGGAAAAACTGCTCAAGAAGGCCGGCCTGAGCGTGGCCGACATTGACTTGTTTGAAATCAACGAAGCCTTTGCGTCCGTGGTGCTGAAGTACCAAAAAGACTTGGGCATTCCGGAAGAAAAGCTCAACGTCAACGGCGGCGCGATCGCCATGGGGCACCCGCTGGGAGCCACGGGTGCCATGATTCTTGGCACCGTGCTGGATGAGCTGGAACGCACGGACAAGCGCAGGGCGGTCATCACTTTGTGCATTGGCGGCGGCATGGGCGTGGCAACTTTGATCGAGAGGGTCTAGGAACATGAGCGAGACAACGAACACCATCCGCTGGGAGCAGGACGCCGACGGGATTGTCACTTTGACCATGGATGACCCGAACCAGTCCGCCAACACCATGAACGCGGACTACAACGTCTCCATGCAGGCAGCTGTTGAACGGCTTGCCGCTGAGAAGGAGAACATCACCGGCGTCGTACTGACCTCGGCCAAGAAGACGTTCTTTGCCGGCGGGGATCTGAAGGACCTCATCGCAGCCACGAAGGCGGATGCTGCAAAGATCTTCGCATTGGGTCAAAACATCAAGGCCCAGCTGCGGACGTTGGAAACACTCGGCCGGCCCGTGGTTGCGGCCATCAACGGTGCGGCACTGGGCGGTGGGTTGGAAATTGCACTGGCCTGCCACCACCGCATAGCCGCCGATGCCAAGGGATCGGTCATCGGCCTGCCGGAAGTCACCCTTGGCCTGCTGCCGGGCGGCGGTGGCATTGTGCGCACCGTCCGGCTGATGGGGGTGGCCGAGGCCACCATGAAGGTGCTGCTGCAGGGGCAAAAATACAAGCCGCGCAAGGCACTGGAAGTCGGTCTGGTCCACGAGGTCGTTGACACTGTGGAGGAGCTTGTCCCGGCCGCCAAGGCGTGGATCAAGGCCAACCCCGACGCCGTCCAGCCGTGGGATGTGCCCAAGTACAGGATTCCCGGCGGAACACCGTCAACCCCGGCCTTTGCGGCAAATCTCCCGGCCTTCCCCGCTAATCTTCGCAAGCAGCTAAAGGGTGCCAACTACCCGGCGCCGCGCGCTATCCTGGCGGCCGCCGTTGAAAGTACCCAGGTGGACTTCGATACGGCCCTTGAGGTTGAGTCCCGCTACTTCGTGGAAGTCGTGACGGGGCAGGTTTCCACGAACATGACGAAGGCGTTCTTCTTTGACATGGGCCGCATCAGCGCTGGAGGCACCCGCCCGGCAGGCCATGAAAAATACACGGCCAAGAAGGTGGCTGTGCTGGGTGCGGGCATGATGGGCGCCGGCATTGCCTACGTGTGTGCCCGCGGCGGCATGGACGTGGTGTTGAAAGACGTCTCCGTGGAAGCAGCCGAACGCGGCAAGAGCTACTCCAAGGCACTCACCGACAAGGCAGTGGCCCGGGGAAGCTCAAGCCAGGAGCAGGCGGATGCGTTGCTGGCCAAGATCATGCCCACAGCGGATGCTGCGGACGTGGCGGGCTGTGACCTTGTCATTGAGGCCGTTTTCGAGAACGTGGAAGTCAAGCAGGCAGCGTTCAAGGAAATCCAGGACCTGGTGGAACAGGGCGCCGTACTCGGCTCGAACACGTCCACCCTGCCCATCACCGAGCTGGCCAAGGGTGTGAAGAAGCAGGAAAACTTCATCGGGCTGCACTTCTTCTCCCCGGTGGACAAGATGCCGCTGGTGGAAATCATCGCCGGGGCGAACACCTCCGATGAAACCCTGGCCAAAGCCTTCGATATTGCCCAGCAAATCCGCAAGACCCCCATTGTGGTCAACGACAGCCGTGGCTTCTTCACCAGCCGCGTCATTGGCACGTTCATCAACGAGGCCCTGGCCATGCTGGGCGAGGGCATCGCTGCCCCGTCCATCGAGCAGGCCGGGCTGCAGGCGGGCTACCCTGCCCCGCCGCTGCAGCTCGCGGACGAGCTGAACCTGTCCCTGCTGGCCAAGATCCACAAGGAGACCAAAGCCGGGCTGGAGGCTGACAACGGGGTGCAACAGTACCGCCACCACCCCGGCACCGACGTGGTGGATACCATGGTCGAGGACCTCCACCGCACCGGAAAGCTGGCCGGTGCCGGATTCTACAACTACACCGACGGCCACCGCACGGGGTTGTGGGAGGGGCTGCGTGAAACGTACGGCGGCACAAAGGAAATCCCCTTCACGGATATGAAAGAGCGCATGCTGTTCGCCGAAGCCCTGGAAACCGTCAAGTGCCTTGATGAGGGAGTACTGCGCAGCGTCGAAGAGGCCAATATTGGCTCCATTTTGGGCATCGGTTTCCCTGCCTGGACAGGCGGGGTGGTGCAGTACATGAACGGGTACGACGGCGGACTGGCTGGTTTTGTGGGCAGGTCTCGTGAGCTTGCGGGCAAGTATGGTGAGCACTTCCTGCCACCGGCCTCGCTCGTAGCCAAGGCCGAGAACGAGGACACGTTCTAGTGGCAGGCGCTGTTGCCGGGACGGCGTTCACCAGGGACTGGAATGCCTTCACCGTCGAGCAGGCACCCATGGACGGGGTGACCGTCGTCAGTCTGGTGGGTCCGGGGCGCGGAAACATGATGGGGCTCGCCTTTTGGGCGGAACTCCCGCAGGTCTTCGCCGCCCTCGACGCCGATGAGTCCGTCCGTGCCGTGGTGCTCACGGGTGCGGGGGCCAATTTCAGCACGGGCCTGGACGTGCAGGAGGTGCTCGGTAACTGGCTGGAGAAGCTCGGTCCTGGTGCCGCCGCGCAGGCTGCGGCACGCACTGAACTGCTCGGCGTCATAGCCAGTTTCCAAGCCGGGGTCACAGCTGTGGCGTCGTGCAGCAAGCCCGTCATTGCCGCTGTTTCCGGCTGGTGCATTGGCGGCGGTGTGGATTTGATCAGTGCCGCCGATGTCCGCCTGGCCAGCGCCGACGCCAAGTTCAGCGTCCGGGAGGCACGGCTGGCGATCGTGGCCGACGTGGGTAGCCTACAGCGACTGCGCGGCATCATCGGCGAAGGGCACCTGCGTGAGCTGGCGTTGACGGCGAAGGACATCACCGCTGAGCGGGCCGAAAGGATTGGCCTGGTCAATGACGTCCATCCCGACCAACGCAGCTTGGCGGACGCGGCCCTGGCGATGGCGGCGGAGATGGCGGCACTTTCCCCGCTGGCCGTTGCAGGGACGAAGGCGGTGCTTAACGAAGAGCGGGAAGAGCGCATTGCCCGCGGACTGCGGCATGTGGCGTTGTGGAATGCCTCATTCCTGCACAGCGAGGACTTGTTGGAGGCCGTGCAGGCCATGGGTGAACGCCGGCCCGCCGTCTTCAAGGGACGCTAGGCAATGATCCGGCAGCAGTGGAAAAGATGATGACCATACACGAAGGAGTGTTACATGTACCTCACCCAAGGCCTGCACAGATCCCTGCAGTCAGACCCCCAGGGGACTGCCACCATCTACAAAGACCGGGTCCGCAGCTACGTCGAGCACGCCGACCGCATCGCCCGGCTGGCCGGAGCCCTGCAAAATCTAGGTGTTGAGGCCGGGGACAGGGTGGGCATTGTGTCCATGAACAGTGACAGGTACGCCGAATACCTGTTGGCTGTGCCGTGGGCGGGTGCGGCTGTGAATCCCGTCAACATCAGATGGACCCCGGCGGAGATCGCCTATTCGATGAATGACTCGGACACGCGTGTGTTGTTTATCGACGACGCGTTCGTGCCCATGGCGCCCATTTTGCTGGAGAAGTCGCCCGGGTTGAAAATCCTCATTCATTGCGGCGACGGGCCCACCCCTGAGGGCATGCTTGCCTATGAGGAACTGGTGGCAGAGAACAAACCTGTGGCGGACGCCTACCGCAGCGGCGACGACCTGGCAGGGGTGTATTACACCGGCGGAACCACGGGCTTCCCCAAGGGTGTCATGCTCAGCCATATGAATTTTGTCAGCTCCGGCATGGGCACCGTTGCAAGCGGGGAACTGCTGAAGGCAGGATCCGTGCTGCTGCACGCGGCTCCCATGTTCCACCTGGCCGACTTGGCTGCATGGTGCGGGCTGACCATCCTAGGGGGCACCCACGTTATGGTGCCCTTCTTTGAACCGACCTCCGTGTTCAAGGCCATCGAGGAACACCAGCCCACGGATGTGCTCCTGGTTCCGACGATGATTCAAATCCTGACGGACCACCCCGACGCAGGAAACTACGA
Organism: Arthrobacter sp.; assembly: GCF_030540645.1. Lineage (GTDB taxonomy): Bacteria > Actinomycetota > Actinomycetes > Actinomycetales > Micrococcaceae > Specibacter. Next base: position 27,089 of record NZ_JAUNVV010000005.1, on the reverse strand, counting down.
CTTGTCCTCCATGAAGCGCATGCTGTACGGCGGCTCCTCCATTTCCGAAGGAGTGCTGAAGCGCACCAAGGAGCGCTTTCCCGGGTTGCGTCTGACCCAGGCCTACGGGCAGACCGAAGCCGCCCCCGTCATCACGCTGCTGCTGCCGGACGACCATGAAGGCGAGGCCATGCGCTCAGGCGGCCGGGCTGCCCCGCACTGCCAGGTGGCCATTCTGGACCTTGAAGGCAACGAAGTGCCCGTCGGAGAGGTGGGGGAGGTTTGCTGCAAGGGACCGAACGTCATGCTGGGGTATTGGAATAACCCGGAACAAAGCGCTGCCGCTCTGCGCGAGGGCTGGCTGCACACCGGAGACCTTGGCTACCTGGACACCAGAGGTTTTGTCTATGTCGTTGACAGACTCAAGGACATGATCGTCACGGGTGGGGAAAACGTGTACTGCGCCGAAGTGGAGAATGCGCTGAGCAAGCACGCCGCAGTTGCCTCCTCAGCCGTCATCGGGGTCCCGGACGAGAATTTCGGCGAGCGCGTGCATGCCGTTGTTGTACTGGCCCCCGGGCAAAGCGCCACCGCGGAGAGTCTGCAGACCTTTTGCCGTGAACATATCTCCGGCTACAAAGTGCCGCGCAGTTTTGAGTTCCCTACGGCGCTGCCCATGTCCGGGGCAGGGAAGATCCTCAAGCGTGAACTGCGCGAGAACTACACCGCAGCACAGAAATAGGACCCAATGATCACCATTACCGGTACGGAACAGTTCAAGGCCTGGCAGGAAAAAGAGCTGCCACCCGTCGAGGAGGTGCATGCAGGCGTCTTCTCCGTTCCCGTTCCCTTCATCAACAACCCCATGCGCTACACGCTGGCGTATGTTTTGGTGGGTGAGAAGGAAGTTGCCGTGGTGGATCCGGGCTGGGACTCGGACGAGGGGTGGGAGGCACTCAAGGCGGGGTTGGCAGCTGCCGGCCTCACGCCGTCGTCCGTTACCGGGATAGTTGTCACGCACTTCCACCCCGACCACTTGGGCATGGCTGCACGGCTGCGCGCAGCATCCGGGGCATGGGTGGCGTTGGGTGAGCATGAGCCGCGGGCCGAGAGTTGGGGCAGTGAGCCGGACGCCTTTGTGGCTGCGGACAGAAAGCAGTTTCAGGCTTGGGGTGTGCCTGCCGATTTCCTGGACGAGGTTTCGTTCCACCAAGCCACGTGGGCGCAAATGGCCAATCTACAGGAGCCGGAACACCGCCTGGCAGACGGCGAGTTGCTCCCCGTTGCGGGGTTGCAGGTGCGGGTGCTGGCCACGCCGGGACACACGCCCGGACACATTTGCCTGGTGGACGAAGCCAACGGGCTGATTCTCACGGGTGACCACGTGCTGCCGAGGATCACCCCGCACATCAGCTTGGAGACCATTAACCAAGTGGACCCGTTGGGGGACTATCTCGCATCCCTGGAGGCCATGGGAGTTGGCGCGGATATGGAGGTGCTGCCCGCCCACGAGTACCGTTTCCGCGGACTGCCCGAACGCGTCGCGGAGCTGAAAGAGCACACGCTGACCCGTTCCGCCGAGGTTCTGGCAGTGCTGGAATCAGGCACGGCGGAAACTGTCTGGGACGTGTCCAGGAAGTTGACGTGGTCGCGCGGCTTTGTGTCTCTGCGTGGCTTTACGCTTCGCCTGGCGCTGGCTGAAACGGCCAGCCATCTGGTATATCTAGCTGCCCGGGGGACCGCCGTGGATATTGCGGTGCCACGCAGCCCTGCAGCCGTAGGATAGGCAGCAGGAGAAGACGCAGGGAACTGCATCCTTGGCCTGCCTTTCGTTGCTGAGCTGGCCCAAGTCAATGCTTTGCCTGTAGGAAATAGAGACTGTTACACATAGAGACTGTTGCCCATGGCGGCGTTTGCACACCATGAGCGCCAAACCACCCGGACCGGTTCCGGGACGTTCTTCGAAAGAGGTTTTTTGAACCATGTCGACCCCCTTGAATAAGCAGGCCGCCGGCATCGGTGCACGCTGGAAGGCTTTGGGCCCGTGGGCACGGACCGGGGTAGCCGCCGCTGTCCTGGTCATTGTCCTGCTGGTGGCCGTCCTTGCCGCCCGGTGGCTGGTGTCCTTGGAGTCCATGCAGTCCTTTATGACGACGTACCCGGGGCAGTCTGAACTGCCTGAAACGGCGCCGGTGGGCATCCCCGCGTGGTTGGGTTGGCAGCATTTCCTGAACATGTTCTTCATTATCTTGATCATCCGTTCAGGCTGGCAGGTGCGCACCACCAAGCGCCCACCGGCTCACTGGGTGCGCAACAACAAGGGCCTCATCAAAACGAAAAACGCCCCCACGAAAATCAGTCTTGACCTGTGGTTCCACTTGAGCCTGGATGCGCTGTGGGTGCTCAACGGCGCCATCTTCATCGTGGTGCTGTTCTTCACCGGCCAGTGGATGCGGATCGTGCCCACCAGCTGGGATGTTTTTCCCAACGCCATCTCCGCAGGGCTGCAATACCTCTCCCTTGACTGGCCCACCGACAACGGCTGGGTCAACTACAACGGCCTGCAGCTTCTGACATACTTCATCACCGTCTTCATTGCGGCACCGCTGGCCATCATCACGGGCCTTCGCATGTCGGGGGCCTGGCCCAAGAATGCCAACACCTTGAACAGGATCTACCCCATCCAGGCTGCCAGGGCGCTCCACTTCCCCGTCATGATCTACTTTGTGTTCTTCATCGTGGTCCACGTGACCTTGGTGCTGGCCACCGGTGCTCTGCGCAACCTGAACCATATGTACGCCTCAAGCGACGCGGTGAACTGGTGGGGCTTTGGCATTTTTGCCTTGTCGCTGGTGGTCATGGCCGGGGCATGGTTCCTGGCCAGCCCACTGTTCCTTCGCCCCATCGCGTCACTGATGGGCAAGGTTACGAAATAAGCTGCGCCCCGTGCTGGACCGGAGCACGGATGCCGGGCGGGGGACAAACAAGTAAACAAGCAAACCAGGAGGCATCGTGGAAAACCTGACACCGGACCAAGAGGCGGTGGTGGAGATGGTGCGCGACTTTGCCGCCGTCGAGCTTGCCCCGCACACCGCAGCGTGGGATGAGGAGAAGCACTTTCCCGTGGATGTCCTGGCCCGCGCCGGGGAACTGGGCATGGGCGGCATCTACGTATCGGAGGACTTTGGCGGCTCAGCCCTGAGCCGCACGGACGCTGCCTTGATCTTTGAAGAGCTGGCCGCCGTGGACCCCAGCATTGCCGCCTACATCTCCATCCACAACATGGTGGCCTGGATGATTGACGCGTTCGGCAACGACGAACAGCGTGCCCGGTTGCTACCCGGGATCACCGCCATGACGGAGCTGTGCAGCTACTGCCTGTCCGAACCGGGCGTGGGCTCCGACGCAGCCGCCATCACCACCCGGGCCGTGGCCGACGGCGAGGACTACCTCATCAACGGCACGAAACAGTTCATCTCCGGTGCCGGCGCCTCGGCCTGGTATCTGGTGATGGTCCGCACCGCCGATTTAGGCAGCCGCGGCATCACCGCCGTCGTGGTTCCCCACGATGCTCCCGGGCTGTCCTTTGGCGCGAATGAAAAGAAGATGGGCTGGCGCGCCCAACCCACCCGCCAAGTGTTCTTTGACAACGTCCGCATCCCGCAGGCCAACCGGCTGGGTGCCGAGGGTGACGGGTTCGGCATCGCCATGAAGGGACTCAACGGCGGGCGGGTCAACATTGGTGCCTGCTCACTGGGTGGGGGCCGGGCTGCGCTGGAAAAGTCCATCGCCTACTTGAAGGAACGGCAGGCGTTCGGCGGCCCGCTCATTGAGAAACAGCACCTATTGTTTGAAATCGCGCATATGGACACGGAGTTGGAGCTCGCCCGGACCATGCTGCGCCGGGCTGCCCGGGCGTTGGATGACGGCGCCCCGGACACCGTCAAACTGTGTGCCATGGCCAAGTGGGTCGCCACGGATGCCGGATTCCATGTGGCCGACCAGGCCCTGCAACTGCATGGCGGTTACGGCTACCTCAGCGAATACGGGCTGGAAAAGCTGGTCCGTGACTTACGTGTGCACCAAATACTTGAAGGCAGCAATGAAATCATGCAACTGATCGTGGGTCGTCTGGCGGTGGAGCGCTAAGCAGTGTTTGATGGGTTCATGGAGAACAATGACGTCCTTGTCCAGCGCACGGGCCACCTGGGCCACCTGGTTTTGAACCGGCCCCGGGCCATGAATGCGCTCAATGCCGCAATGATCACCGCCGTCGCCGACGCGCTGGATCAGTGGGAGGCGGACGACGGCGTTGAAACAGTTCTCATCTCAGGTGCCGGCGAGCGGGGCTTATGTGCCGGCGGCGACGTCGTCACGATTTACCACGATGCCGTGTCCGGTGAAGGAGACGCCAGCGAAGCGTTCTGGCGTGCCGAATACCGCCTCAATGCCCGTATCAAACGCTATCCCAAGCCCATTGTGACCCTCATGGACGGGGTGGTGCTGGGTGGAGGCGTGGGAATCTCGGCCCATGCCTCGCACCGGGTGGTCACCGAACGGTCAAGGGTGGGCATGCCCGAAACCGGCATTGGCTACGTGCCCGACGTCGGTGGCACGCACCTGCTCTCCCGCGCACCCGGGGAACTGGGCACCCATGCTGCCCTGACCGGGACCATGGTCAGCGGTGCGGACGCCATCGCCATGGGACTGGCTGACCACTTCGTGGACTCGGAGTCACTTCCCGCGCTGGTAGCCGAACTATCCGAGCGCAAGGCGGCCGCCGTCGTCGCACGTTGGGGACAGGAGCCGCCGGAGTCCGCCTTGGTGCACCAGCGCTGGTGGATTGATGAGGCGTACGCCCCGGACTGCGCCGAGACCATCCTGGAGCGGCTCGGACGCATTGACGATCCGGCGGCGCAGGCGGCTGCGAAGACGATGGCCGGCAGGTCACCCACGGCGCTGACAGTGACGTTGGCGGCGCTGCGACGGGCACGGACTCTGCCGTCGCTGGAGGAAGGCTTGAATCAGGACTTGCGGGTTTCCTTGAGAGCGCTGCGCTGGCCCGACTTTGCCGAGGGCATCAGGGCACAGCTGGTGGACAAGGACAGGAATCCGGCCTGGTCGCCGGCCACGCTGGCGGAGGTTTCCGCCGATGTCGTGGCGGAGGCATTCGCCGGTTTGGGTGAGCGCGAACTGGCTTTGTCCGCGCCGCAGAAATGATGTGAAAGGAAACGGCCATGGGCAGTTCAGCGACGGGCAGTTCAGCGACGGCAGACAGCGAAGCGAAAGGCAGTGAAGCAGCGGGCGGGACCGGGGGGAAGGTTGCCTTCATCGGTCTGGGCCACATGGGCGGGCCGATGGCCGCGAACTTGGTGGCGGCCGGTTATCCGGTAACGGGCTTCGACGTGGTGCCGGAAGCGCTCACGGAAGCACAGACATCCGGAATTGTGGTCGCGGCCTCTGCAGCCGCCGCAGCGGACGGGGCCGACGTCATCATCACGATGCTCCCGGCTGGGAATCATGTTTTTGCCGCGTTTGAAGGCGAGGGCCCCGGAGGAGGGGTGCTGGCCGCGGCCAAACCGGGAGCGCTGTTCTTGGAATGCTCCACGATTTCCGTCGAGGACGCCAGGGCAGCCCACTCGCTGGTGGTCGCCAGCGGCCACCGCGGTCTGGACGCACCGGTCTCCGGAGGCGTGGTGGGTGCCGAGGCCGGAACACTCACGTTCATGGTGGGCGGTGCACAGGAGGACTTTGCCGCAGCGCTTCCGCTCTTCGAGGTCATGGGAAAGCGCATCGTGCTATGTGGCGGACCAGGTATGGGGCAGGCAGCGAAAGTCTGCAACAACATGATCCTCGGAGTCTCCATGATTGCCGTCAGCGAGGCATTTGTGCTGGCGGAGAAGCTGGGACTCACCCATGACGCTCTCTTCGATGTGGCCGCGAACGCCTCGGGGCAGTGCTGGTCGCTGACCACCAACTGCCCCGTCCCTGGCCCCGTGCCGGGCAGCCCGGCCAACCGTGACTACCAGCCGGGGTTTGCCGGGGCGTTGATGGCCAAGGATCTTGGGCTGGCAGTAGAGGCGCTGAACTCCACGGGAGTTGATGCAGTGCTGGGCCGGTCCGCCGAAGAGATCTTCCGCGAGTTTGCCCTGCATGGCGGCGCCGGCACGGACTTCTCCGGCATCATCAACGCCATCCGGGACGCCTCTGACAGTGCAGGCATGGCCAGTGCCGACCCAGACCACGATGTCACAGACCACGCCGACACGGATTAGGCGTCCGCATTCCCTTATCCGGCCTTCTTCCACCTCTTCAACCCCGCGAACGGAACATACCTCCACCATGACGCAGCCTTCCTTGATCCTGACCGAACAACGTGGCCGGGTCGGCCTCATCACGCTGAACCGGCCCGAGGCGCTGAATGCCCTCAGCGACGGCATGGGCCACGAAATCCTGGCCGCAGCCCAGGCCTTCGACGCGGATGCGGGTGTGGGGGCCATTGTCATCACAGGCTCCTCACGAGCCTTTGCCGCCGGTGCGGACATCAAGGAGATGGCACAGAAGTCGGCTGTGGAGATGTACTCGGCCAACTGGTTCTCCGTCTGGGATGAGCTGGCACGCGTCCGCACGCCCATGATCGCGGCCGTGGCCGGGCATGCGTTGGGTGGTGGCTGCGAGCTGGCCATGATCGCCGACTTCATCATTGCCGCGGACAATGCCAAGTTCGGCCAGCCCGAGATCAAGCTTGGCGTGATCCCCGGCATGGGCGGCTCTCAGCGGCTGACCCGGGCCATTGGCAAGGCCAAGGCCATGGAAATGGTGCTGACCGGACGCGTTATGGGCGCCCTGGAAGCTGAACAAGCCGGGCTCGTGGCCCGGGTGGTTCCGCTTGACTCGCTGCTGGAAGATGCGATGGGCACAGCGGCAACCATCGCCTCCATGTCCAAGCCGGTGACCATGATCGCCAAGGAAGCCGTCAACGCAGCCTTCGAAACAACTCTGGCCGAGGGTATCCGGATGGAACGGCGCTCCATCTACGCCTGCTTCGCTACTGAGGACCAGAAAGAGGGCATGGCCGCCTTCACACAGAAGCGTCCGGCCGAATTCAAGCACCGCTAGCCGGGCACCTGGACGTGGGTTTTCCGCACAAACGCACCTTGACTGCTTATACGGTGGAAAGAACGTCCGTTTATGCAGTCAAGGTGCGTTCCTGCACGGAACCTGCTGTTGGCGGCGTCCTGCAGGGTTCATCGATTTGGTGTTTGGTGGAATCAACTGTACTGTTGAGGACGCAACGCGGGGTGGAGCAGTTCGGTAGCTCGCCGGGCTCATAACCCGGAGGTCACAGGTTCAAATCCTGTCCCCGCAACCAGATGAGAGAAACCCTCGGCCAGACGGCCGGGGGTTTTTCGTTGTCCACAGCCAATCTTCCCGTCGCTAACCCGCCAACTTCCGCCGGGTATTCACGCCGGGTAGAGCACCACTTCGGCGGCCTTGACCACAAAATACACTTCAGTGCCCGGCTGCAGGCCCAGTTCCGCCGCCGCTGCCGGGGAAATATCCGCAGACAGCGCACCGGCACGGACCCGGATCTGTTCGCCCTGGGGCTCCAACTCGCCCACGCTGACCTTGAAACAGTTGCGCGGACTGCCCTGCGGCGGTGCCAGGAACACAGACACGGCCGACGGCGCAAACGCAGCCATGCCTTCCAGCCCACCTGCCGGCTGTGGTGCTTCCGCGCACGCGGAAACGAGGCGGCCGGCAACCCGTCTGCCGTCGCGCATAAGCAGTGAGCCTGCTTCCAAGACTCCCTGGAGCACGTTGAGCCCCGCCAGGGACGCGGCGAAGGCACTGCGCGGATGAGCCAGCACAGCTGCCGTGGGGCCGGACTCAACGATGCGCCCGCCGTCCATGACGATGATGCGGTCTGCCAGCAGAAGGGCATCGAGGACGCTGTGGGTGACGATGATGGCGCTGCGCCCCGCCAGCACACGTTTCAGCAGGCTGCGTAGAAATGGTGCACTGTTCACGTCGAGGGCTGCCATGGGTTCATCGAGAAGCAATAGCTCCGGTTCGGTGGCTAGGGCTCTGGCCAGTGCCACACGCTGTGCCTGGCCACCGGAAAGCTGGGATGGGAGCCGGGTGGCCAGCTCTGAGGCATCCACTTCCTGCAGCCAATGGGCAGCGGAGACCCGGCTGTCCGCCTTGCCCCGGCCCTGGCTGCGCGGACCAAAGGCGACGTTTTCCAGCACGTTCAGATGCGGGAACAGCAGCGGGTCCTGGGCCAGGACACCGAGCCCACGCTCATGCGGTGGCAGCCATTGTGCGCCGGGGGAGAGGCTGAAGAGGGCACGGCCCTGCAGAACCGCGCTGCCGGAGTCGGGCTTCAGCAAACCCGCCAACATTTGCACCACGGAAGACTTCCCTGCACCGTTGGGCCCCATGATGGCGAGTGTTTCGCCGGCGTCGAGGGTCAGGTCCAGCTTCACGTTGCGTGCTGCAATGGTGGCGTTGAACTCCAAGGTCATGGAGTGTCCTCCTGCGACACGAGGGCGCGCAGCGGGGACTTCGGTGCCCGGTATGTCAGGGCCACCACGAGCACGGCGACGGCGATGAGTAGGAATGACAGGGCGACGGCGGCCTCGGGGTCGGTCTCACGCTGCAGGTAGATTTCCAGCGGCAGGGTCCGAGTGACACCCTGCAAGCTGCCGGCAAATGTCAGCGTGGCGCCAAATTCGCCCAGGCAACGGGCGAAGGACAAGACTGCCCCCGAAATGAGCCCGGGGAGCACCAGCGGAAGGGTTATCCGCCGCAGCACTGTGCCGGGGCGTGCACCGAGGGTGGCGGCAACGGCCTCATACTTTTGACCAGCCGTGCGCAGCGTGCCTTCCAGACTGAGCACCAAAAACGGCAGGGCCACAAAGGTCTGTGCCATGATCACGGCGGTGGTGGAGAAGGCAATATTGACGCCCACCACCGTCAGCGACTTGCCAATCAAGCCCTCGCGGCCGAAGGTGTACAGCAGCGCCAAACCGCCCACCACCGGCGGCACCACGAGAGGGAGCAGGATCAGCGCCCGCAAAATACGCTGTCCAAAAAACTGCGCCCGGGCTAGCAGCAGTGCCAATGGAACTCCAAAAACGATGCACAGGGCGGTGCTGGCCGCAGCTGTCTTCAGGCTCAATACCAGCGCAGCCACAGAAGACTCCGAGGTGACAAGCGCCCCAAACTGTCCCCAGTTGACCTGCGCCACCATCCCGGCCAGTGGTAGCAGAATGAACAAGGCCCCCACCGCCGCAACGAGGTAAACCCACCTCGGAACGCCGGTGTACTGCCAAGTGCGACCGTGCCCACGAGCAGCCGGACGGCTGGTTTTAGGGAGCACCAAAACCGGCATTCTGCAGCACCTTTTGTCCCTCGGTGCCAGTGACCAGGGCGATGAAGCCTTGTGCCAATTCCGGTACCTTCGTTGTGCTGACGGCAGCTATCGGGTACTGGTTGACTGTGGGATTGGCCAAGTCCAGTGGAATGCTGATGACTTTGTCCCCTGCCGTGGTGGCATCGGTGACGTAAACGAGTCCGGCGTCAGCCTCGCCGGAGGTGACTTTGCCCAAAACGCTTGTCACCGACAGTTCCTCACTGACGGGGGACAAGGTCAGGCCTGCACCGGCGGCGTCCGCCTTAGTGGCGGCACCGCAGGGAACCTGGGGTGCGCACACTACCAGCTTTACGCCGGGCTTGGCGGCGTCGGCAAAGCTGGTGATGTTGGCAGGATTGCCTGGGGGCACTACGAGTGTGAGTACATTGCTGGCAAAGGCGACGGGGGAGTCCTTGGCCAAACCGGCATCGCTGAGTTTTTTCATGTTCGCGTTGTCGGCGGAGGCAAATACATCGGCCGGGGCGCCCTGGGTGATTTGGGTGACAAGTGTGGAGGAGCCGTCAAAACTCAAGGACACCTTGACTTGGGGATTCTCCGCCTCAAATTCGTTGGCAAGCACAGTGAACGTCGTCTTCAGGGACGCTGCCGCGTAGACGTTCAACGTGCCGGAGAGCTCGGCTGCTGCAGTCCTTGTTGTGTTTGCTTCGGCACCTGGGGCGCCCGGGCCCGTCGCGGCCGGCCCGCAACCGGACAGGCTCATGGCGAGCACCAAGGTGCCAGCAGCAAAGGCGCCAAGCCGCAGCTGTTGGCGTTTTGGGTACGCTGATTTGTTGAACAGTGTCATGAGTGGCTCCCATCGCTGGGTACTTCGATGATGACGTTGGTGGATTTAACAACCGCGGTGGCCACCGAACCCGGTTCAAGCTTCAAGTCCCTGACGGCTTCACTGCTCATCAGTGACACCACCCGGAACGGACCACATTGCAACTCAACCTGCGCCATGACCTTGTCCATGACTATGGTGGTCACGAGCCCTACGAAGCGGTTCCGGGCTGAACTGCCAACACGCGTAGGATCCTGGGGTGGCGCGGACTGTTTTTTGGCCAGCGCAGCCAGCTCAACGCCGTCGACCACCATTCGGCCCTGCTGGTCCTTGCTGCCATGCAGCGTTCCGTTCTCGAGCCAACGACGTACGGTGTCGCCGCTGACACCCAGAAAACGAGCTGCTTCAGATACTCGAATATGTGCCATAGCCCCATGCTATATCTGCATCTGCGTAATTTTCACTATATTTCATTGGTAGATGAGAAGTTTGAACGTGCTGTTCCGCGGGGACTGCACAAAAAAGTGCCCCGCACAGCAGATGCTGCGCGGGGCACCCAAAGGTGAACTACAGCTTGTCGAACTCGGTCTCATCCACGGTGTCGGGGGCGTTGATGGCGGCCTGCGCCGGGGCGCTGCCGCTCTTCAAAGCGGCCAGCCGGGCTTCAATCTCGGTCTGTTCGCCCAAGTCTTCCAAGGAGTTGAACTGTGCGTCCAGGCTGGAGGCGGCAAGTTCGTTCTGACCGCGGACCTTGGCTTCTTCGCGGCGGATCTTTTCCTCAAAGCGGCTGACTTCGCTGGTGGAATCCATGATGTCGATGCTTTTGAGCGCGTCATGGACCTGGGTCTGGGCTTGGGCCGTCTTCGAACGGGCGATCAGCTCGTTGCGCTTGCTGGCCAACTCGTCCAGCTTGCCGTGCATCTGCTGCAAACCGGTCTTGAGCTTGTCGACAACATCGGTCTGCGCAGCGATTTGGGGTTCAGCAGAGCGGGCCTCGCTCTCGGAGGACATTTGGCGCTGCAGGGCAACTTTGGCCAGGTTGTCGAACTTCTGCCCATCGGCGGAATTGCCGGCAGCACGGAATTCGTCGGCTTTGCGGCTGGCAGCCAGTGCCTTGGAACCCCAATCCTGTGCGGACTTGATGTCCTCGTTGTAGTCATCCTCGAGCATGCGCAGGTTACCGATGGTCTGCGCTACAGCCGATTCAGCTTCATTGATACTGGCCTTGTAATCACGCACCATCTGGTCAAGCATCTTCTGTGGATCCTCGGCCTGGTCCAACAGGGCGTTGATATTTGCCTTGGCCAACTGCGCGATCCGGCCAAAAATTGACTGCTTTGCCATTCTCTATCCCCTTATATTTGCTGGTTTTATCAGTACAAAATCTCGATGGGTGCTGCCAAGGACGTCCAGGAGTGCCTAACACCCTAGGGACCCCTCCCATTGTTGCCCTTGCCGACTTGCTTCGCAATCTTCGCCGGGTCAGTGACTGCTTAGAAGTTGCCGCCGCTGCCGCCGAAACCTCCGCCGCCACCGCCTCCACCTCCACCGAAGCCGCCGCCGCCACCGCCACCCCCGCCGAAACCCCCACCGCCGCCAAAGCCTCCTCCACCTCCGGAGAGCAAGCCGCCGATGATGCCGCCAAGGACGGCGCCGCCGATCCCGCCACCCATGGAACCGCCGCCACCATAGCCACCACGGCCTCCACCACCAAAGCGGTCCACGTCATTTTGGGCATATTGGATGGCCTGTTTGGCCAGTTGCTGGGCCTGCTGTGCATACGTCAACGCGTTGGCAGGATCGGACTCAGAAATGGAAACTGCGTAGTCGAAGTTGCGTTGGGCCTCGGACAATCGAGTCCTGGCAGCCGAACCGACCCCTCCGCGACGTGCCGCAATGAAATCCTCAGCCGTGGATATGGTCGCCTGGGCCCCAGCAAGTGTTTGCTGCAGTGCAGCCTGTGCACGCAGTGCCTGCTGTTGTTGGTTGCGCAGGCCGGTGAGCAGTTCATCGAGCTGGCCATGTGCCGCCTGCACAGCCGCCAGTTGGGCGAGCGGGTCCGGTTTGCCGGCTGAAGCGTTGGTGCGCACCTCGTTGAGCAGTGCCTCAGCAGCCTGGACTGTGGGTGCATAGCGGGCAAATTGTTCCGCAGAAACCATTGACTTGGCTTGCTCCAGGTCCTTCAGTGCGTCCGGCAGGGCCGTACCCATGGTGGCGGCGGCATCCTTGATGGCCGCCTCCGTTTTGCCAATGGCCTCCAGCAGCACCTTGTACTGCAGGAGGCTTTCCTGGGCAGCTTTGACGGACACCGCGGCGCCTGCCGTATCTGCGGTGGCCAGCTTCGCATCGGCATCGGCAACGGCCGTGTCGACAAAATCCAGACGGTCGGTGGCTTGTGCCATGTTGTCGCGCACGGGCGCCACTGCGTCCTCGGAGTAGCGTGCCGTCAGGTCGGTCAGCTTTTGCTCAGCCCCGGCCACTGCGGCACGCGCTTCGAGCGTCTGGGCGCGGATTGTGCCCAGTACTTCAGGGGCGGTTCGCTCCAGTTCACGCAATTCGTCAAAGGCGGTCTTTTGCGCATCCAAAGCTGCGTTGGCGTCTTCGCTGCGCTTGATGATCTCACCAAGCCATTGCCGTTGCTCTTCAATGGTGTCGGGGATTTCATCGTCCAACTGCTGTTGCAGCTTGAAAGACTCCGCCAAGTGGGTTTTGGCACTGGCCAGAGCAACCTGAAAAGGCTTGACGGCCTCATCGCCGTAGGAAGCCTGGGCAAAACCAACTTCATGCTCACTGCTCTTGATGGCGTCATCGGCGGCGATCAACAATGAGCCAGCCTTGGTGCGCAGCTCCGGAATGGTCATGCCGGCGTTGGGGTCAAGCGGCTTCCCGTCCGCTCCGTAACCCTTTTCCGTGGCCTCCGCCGCTGATTTCCTGCGCTTGTTTCGCAGGTACAGGGCCGTGCCTGCACCACCAACGACGACGACGCCCCCAACTCCCAGCGCCACGAATCCTCCCGTGGGGTTGGGGACGTTGCCCTTGCCTCCGCCGGCTGCATCGCCCAAGGCGGCGGCGGTGTCGATGGCTGCTTGAGCCCAGTTTCCAGCGGAGAGCTGGGGTTTGATGGCGCTCGACTGGATGGTGGAGCCTTGGGCTGCCGTCAGGAATGTGTTGGTGCCGCCAATGAATGCATACTGTTTTGTCTGAACGGCAACGGCCAGCAGGGCATCGAACTGGCCCATGTTCTTCTCGGTGGCGACTGTTTGGGCCCACGTCTTCTGGGCCTGCCCGTCAAAGGAATCGACATAGACCACGAAGAGCGTAACGCCGTGGTCCTTGCTCAATTTCGTGAGCGCGTTTTGAACCTCTGCCTTTTGGTTGCCGAGCACATTCGCGTTGTCAACGATGTAGGTACCACCGGGGATGGTCACCGGCGGTTCGGCCTGTGCTAAGGACGCCGGGCCCAGCATGAGAATTACCAGCGCCAGCGCCGCCAGAAAGGGGGAAAACAGCCTTAAACGTGCAAACATTGCTCACCTTTTGGATGTTGGACCATTGCAGGATTCGGTCTTATCACTTCACACGATACTATGGCGTTGTTTTGATTGGTGGGCGGATTTCCGGAGCGCTGCGAACAGGTGCGGACAAGCCGGGGCAAGGTCGCAACTGAACGGCATGGGACATAATGGAATTTGACGAACCTTCACAGCTGCCTTCCAGCGAACGTTCGTCAATGCATCAGCAGCGAACGAGAAGATGAAAGTCAATAGAGAGTTCATCACTTGGGATTTCAATGAAGGGAAAGCTGATGTCAGAGAACAACGGCGAACACACCACATCTAATGAGGGCGAGTACGAGCAGGCTCCCGTGACTCCCGAACAGACACCGGAACGGGCCGCCACGCAGCAGCCCACCGAAGCCATCCAAGCCACCGAAGCCAATGTTCAGCAGAACCCGGAATCCCAGCAGAACGCAGCTCCGAGCTACGGCGCCCCGGCGGCTCCGCCTGCTGGAACTCCGAGCTATGGTGCGCCGGCATACGGCGGCCCGGCTTCGTCCCAGAGCCCGGCTTTCTCGCAGAATCCGACAGAGCGTATTCCCACCAACTTTGCTACCCACAACCAGCAGGGCCAGCAGCCACACACCAACGAGTACGGCCAGCCTGCGCACTCAAGTCAGGCATACGGCCCTGCCACCCACTCGGGGACGGGCCAAGCTGGACCGGGGTACCCGGCGTCGAACGCATACCCCCACACCTTGGCACCAGCCGTCACGGCCAAGCCGAAGCAGCGCAAGAAGGTCGGCATGGGCCTGTTCTCCGCCAGCGTTCTGGCGGCGGCACTGGTGGGCGGCTTGGTAGCAGGTGGAACGAGCTTCCTGCTTGACCAACAGGGCAACAACACGGTGGCCAGTTCAAGCCAGCAAAGCGCGCCACTTGTCATCAACAACCCCACCTCCGTCAACCAGGTCAGCGCGGCTGCAGCAAAGGCCATGCCGTCCGTTGTGACCATTTCCGCCACCAGCGGCAACTCCGGCGGTACCGGGTCGGGCATCATCTTGGACACTGCGGGCCACATTTTAACCAACACCCATGTGGTGACTCTTGACGGCGCTGCGGCACACGCGGACATCGAGGTGCAGTTGAGCAACAACAAGGTCTACAAGGCCACGATCGTGGGAACAGACCCGCTCTCCGACCTTGCCGTGGTCAAGATTGACGCCCCGAATCTGGTTCCGGCAACCCTGGGCCAGTCGGGCAAGATCAATGTTGGTGACACTGTCATTGCGATCGGCTCACCGCTGGGCTTGAACGGAACGGTCACAGACGGCATTGTCTCCACGCTGAACCGCACCATTCAGGTGGCATCCTCAGCCGTACCGACCACGCCAAGCGACTCCTCACAAACCCCGTCCGACGGCGGCAACGGCTTCCGCTTCTCGCCTCCAGGCGGGGAGCAGAACGCCACTGCGGCACAGGGCACTGTCAACCTGAATGTGATCCAGACCGATGCAGCCATCAACCCCGGCAACTCCGGTGGCGCGCTGGTCAACTCGGAGGGCCAGGTGGTGGGCGTGAACGTGGCCATCGCCTCGACTGGCAGTTCCTCCAGCTCTTCCAGCCAGAGCGGCAACATCGGTGTGGGCTTCTCCATCCCGATCGACCACGCCCAGCAGGTGGCGCAGCAGATCATCAAGACCGGCACGGCCACTCACGGCCAGCTGGGTGTCAGCGTCAGCGCCACGTCCGCAGGCACAACGGGCAGCACCTTCTCGACGGGCGCCACCATCCAGGATGTGACGGCCGGAAGTGCCGCCGCCAAGGCAGGACTGCAAGAGGGTGATGTCATCACGCAACTCGGTGATCGCAGCATCACCGATCCGGCCAGTCTCACGGCAGCGGTCCGTGAGCAGCCAGGTGGCGCCACGGTGAAGATCAACTTCACCCGCAACGGAGCAGCCCAGTCGGTGGATGTCACCCTTGACACCATGCCGGCAAGCTAACTGCCGCAACGCACCAACAAGAGTCCTCTTCGGCCACCGTATTTCAACGGCAGGAAGGGGACTTTTGTTGTGTGATGTGCCGTTGAATATACTCGGTTTCGCGCAGTTTCAGGGTCGGCTTGTTCGCCACGAGTAAAGAATCGACCCAGTGGATACACGCCATGGCAGCTTCGAACTAAGCTGTTGGGGTAGGCCAAGGGCGAACCCGCCGCACCCGCCCCGACACGGGGACGGGGAGCTGCGCACCATCCGTCCATGACACAAAGGACAGCAGTGGAAAATTCAGCACTGAACATTGTGGTACTCGTGAAGTACGTGCCAGATGCGCAATTTGACCGTCACCTGATCGGTGACGCCCACACCATCGACCGCAGCGAAAGCATCCTTTCCGAATTGGATGAATACGCGTTGGAGGCCGCGTTGGCCTTGACTGACGCCCGTGGCGGAGCGAAGGCCGGCAACGTGGTGACGGCCCTGACGCTGGGCCCCGCGTCCGCCGCCGTGGCCGTGAAAAAGTCGCTGCAGATCGGCGCCACCCAAGGCTTGCACGTCAACGACGAAGCACTGGCCGGTTCCGATGCCTGGGCCACCTCCCTTGCGCTTGCCGCAGCCATCAAAACGCTCGGCCCGGTGGACCTTGTCATTACCGGCATGGCCTCCACTGACGGGGAAACCTCGATCATTCCCGCCCAGTTGGCAGCCCGTCTGGGTTTGCCGCAGGTGACCTTCGCCTCGGCGCTGGAGGTTGACGGCGGTACCGTGACGGCACGCCGCGACGGGGATGACTACTCGGAGGAAATCCAGGCCTCCCTGCCTGCCCTGGTCTCCGTGACCGATCAGGCCAACGACCCGCGCTACCCGAACTTCAAGGGCATCATTGCCGCGAAGAAGAAGAAGGTGACCACCGTGTCCTTGGCGGATCTGGGCTTGTCCGCGTCCGACGTCGGACTTGCCGGATCGCTGACCACGGTCAGTGCCGCTGCCGAACGCCCCGCGCGCACGGCCGGCACCATCATCACCGACTCCGGCGACGCAGGCATCCAACTCGTTGACTTCCTGGCCGCGCAGAAACTGATCTAAGGACCCCTCCATGACCGCAATTGTTGTTTATGTTGATCAGCTCGACGCCTCCGGCAAGATTTCCACCACCGTTGCGCAACTGCTGACGTTGGCTCGCGGCGCCGGGGAACCGGTGGCCGTGGTGGCTGGTCCGGTAAGTGCGGAACTGCTTGCCGAGCTGGGCGCGTACGGTGTGGCCCGGGTGCTGCACTCCGAGCAGGCTGAACTGGGTGAGTTCCTGGTTGCGCCGAAGGCCGACCTTGTAGCCCAGGCCGCGGCGGCTGTTTCTGCCAGCGCCGTGTTGGTGGACAACAGCGCCACCGGCAAGGAAATCGCGGCCCGTGTTGGCGTTGCGTTGAGTGCAGGCGTCATCACCGACGCCGTGTCCGTGACGTACGACGGCGACGCGCTCGTGGCGCACAAATCCGTGCTGGCGGGCTCCTACACCGTTGAGGCACGGGCCACCTCGGCCGTGTCCGTCATCAGTGTCAAGGCGCACAGCGTCGAGGCGTCTCTGGCCAGCGAAGCGGCCGTTGCCGCCGTCGAGGTAGTTGAGGTTGCGTTTGCCGCTGCAAGCCTGGGCGCACGCGTCACCAAACGCACCGCGCGTGCGGCTTCCGGGCGCCCCGAACTGGAGGATGCCCGCATCATTGTGGCCGGCGGACGCGGTGTTGACGGTGACTTCTCTCCCGTGGAGGAGCTGGCCGACGTACTGGGTGCAGCGGTGGGTGCTTCACGCGCCGCGACTGATGCCGGCTGGATCTCGCACGCTTCACAGGTGGGCCAGACCGGCAAGAAGGTCTCCCCTGCGCTGTACATCTCGGTGGGCATCTCCGGTGCCATCCAGCAAAAGGCGGGCATGCAGACCTCGAAGCTCATTGTGGCAGTGAACAAGGATTCGGAATCACCCATCTTTGAAATTGCCGACTTCGGCATTGTGGGCGACCTGTTCAAGGTCCTGCCGCAGGCCGTCGAAGAGATCAAAAAGCGCCGCGCATAACCGAGCGCAAACGGTGATGGGGCTTGTCGGGGATCCAGGATCCCGACAAGCCCCATCGTTTAATGCGGACTGCCCGGGGTTATCCACAGTTGGCACGATCCGGCTGTTCCGCCCATGAAACTGGTGCAAGGCTTGAGGCATGGACACGCCCAGGCTCCTCAGGTCGGCGGACTACGACAGGCTTGGTCAGGACCGCCGCAAGCTCGCCACGCTGCACCACAGAGGCGAAATTGTTCGCATACGCCGTGGTATTTACGTGAGATCAAATGAATGGAATGGGCTTCAGCCGAAGGAACAATACGGTTTGCGCGCACTGGCCCTGGCTCAGGCAGCAGAAAACGAGCCAGTTTTTTGTCATGCCACGGCGGCGCTTTTGTGGGGTTTATGGATTGTGGGTGTGCCACAAAAGCTGCACTCTGTGACGGAGGTGGCCACCAGTGGGCGCAGTACCTGCAGTGTGGTGCGCCACGTGGGTTCCCTGTCCAAGGGGGTGCGGCAAAGCGGACCGTTCCTGCTCACCGACAAACTCACCACAACATTGCAGTTGGTCAGTACCTTTTCCTTCCCCTACGCCGTTGCGGTCTGCGACTCAAGCCTGCACCTCCCCGAAAACCGTGGCATTGTCAACCAATTTACGGCCCCTGGCGTGAACACTGCGGGGCACATGCCGAGATGGGAGACTGACTGTCCGCAGGGCCCGGCACTGTCGGTTGACGAGCTGCGAGCCGGAGCTGGACTGTTGCGCAGTAAAGCTGCCCGGAAACGAGTCCTGGCAGTAATCGACTTTGCTTCTGGGCTGTCGGGGTCGGCGGGTGAGTCGCTCAGCCGGGCGAAGATGTTGCAGCTGGGATTTCCTGCCCCCGTCCTCCAGAAACGGTTTGCGCTGCGCGATGGCAGTGACGCCTTCGTTGACTTTTGGTTCGAAGAGCAGCAGGTGGTGGCTGAATTTGACGGGATGGGAAAGTACCTCAGGTCAGATTGGGGTGGGGGACTTTCACTCCAAGCCAGAATCATCGCTGAAAAGCAACGCGAAGATCAGATCCGTGCCCACGGCGTGGGATTTACCAGGTGGGACTGGAAAGAAATGATGAACCGTGACAGGTTGACTTACATCCTGCGCCAGGCTGGACTGCCGCAAATCTAGGCCCGCAGGCTCGAAGCGTCCCTAGTGTACAAAAATGCCATGGTTTGACGGAAATGCCACGGTACAAACCCTGGCATTTCTGGCAAACGGTGGCATTATTCACAAAGTGTGGCAAATTCCAGCAAATTAGGCGGGTACGGTTCCGCTGCCAATGAGGGCGTCGGAGTTCATTTCCACCTGTGGGCCCACGGAATGGATGAAGTCGCGGCGGACTCGGGCAATAGCTTCCGGGTCACGGGGAAGCAGGGTGCGCCAGCCGCTGCCCATGACCAGGTTCCAGGCCATGGCGTCATCCACGGTCAATGTCAGCGGATGCGCTGCAACCGCCACGTTCTCCAGACCGCGGGCACTGAGCCAAGCGGCCAGCAACTCTGCCGAAGCGACGCGCGCCATGTTCCGGTTGGCTTCCGGGACCACACCCGCGAGTCGGGGCCGCTCCTTGATGGCAGCTTCCAGGATGCGCCCGGCAAAGGGCTCCAACGCCCCTTCAACCCACGTGCTGGTGACTATGCGGCCACCGGGACGGAGCATGGAGGCGAGGTGTTCGAAGCCTGCTTCCATGTCTGCGAAGAAAAACATGCTGTAGGAACACAGGACGGCGTCAAACGTGCGGTGACCGCGCCAGGCGGTCACATCGGCTTCCGTCAACGTCGTGTTGAAAATACCTTCTTCGGCCAGATTCGCAGCAGCGATACGCAGCAGTCCAGTGGAGAGGTCGACGCCGTCGACAGTGCCGGTGGTGCCAACGGCGTGAGCAGCGGGGATGGTTGCAGCCCCGGTCCCACAGCAGGCGTCAAGAACTTTTTCCCCTGCCTGGAGAGCGGCTGTTGCCACCACATCCCGCCCCATGGGGTCCCACAGCTTGTCCGACCACGCCTCAAATTGCAGTGCGCCATCGGTGAATGCCAAGCCAGGATCGCGAGCGGACATGTTTTCCTCCAGTGGGTGAAATGGGTCAGGCGGCACAAGGCCACCAAAATTATCAGGCGTTGATTTGTGCGCCGGCAAAACCGTTTTGGCGCCAGGCCTCGTAAACGGCGATGGAGGCGGCGTTGGCCAAATTCAACGACCGCAGCGATGGTCGCATGGGCAGGCGGACGCGGGCCGTAATGTGCGGATCCAGCTTCACCTCGGCGGGTAGGCCTGAGGATTCCTTCCCAAACATCAACACATCTGATGGCTGGTACGCGATGTCCGTGTAGCTGCTTTCACCATCGGAGGTGAAGGCAAAGACGCGTTCCGGGGCCAGCACAGTCCACGCGTCCTTCAACGTCTTGTGGACCGTCACCACGGCAAGGTCGTGGTAGTCAAGACCTGCCCGGCGCAACTTGGCGTCGGAGAAGTCAAAGCCCAGTGGCTCAACAAGGTGCAGTTCAGCACCGGTGATGGCGGCCAAACGAATGGCATTGCCGGTGTTGCCGGGGATCTCGGGGGTGAGGAAGAGGATGCGAAACACGTTTTTATCCTACCGTCAGTGACGTCTGTGGTTGAACCGGACGGTGCTAGTACATTCCGCCCAGCAGCCTGTCCAGAACGTGCAAGTCAACAACGTTGGGGGAGGGGCCGGAGGCCAGGAATGCTTTGGCCTCGCGCACAAAACGGGCGGAGTTGGCCACGTTGATGGTGTTGGACCCGTCGGGGTCGGTGCCCCGGGCATAGTCGATGACAGGTTCAAAGAGATTTCCGGTACTGCTGTGCACGCACACCCAAGCCGTGACATTGCATTCTGGGAAAAGCTCTTGGAATGCCCTCGCGGCAGGAATCAGCTGGGGAGGGGCAGCCACCTTGCTGCCGTGAACGAGGGTGCTGCCGTCCCAGCGGAATGCGCCGTTGGGAACGAGCATGGAACCGATGAGCGCTATGCGGTAGCCGGAGACAAGCACGTGGTCCACGTAACCTTTGCCGCCAGGTGCTGTGAGGCCGTTGATGAGCCGGGCTGCAGGGATGCCGGGCAGAACCTGTTGCATGATCAACTGTGCCGTGCGTGCTTCTCGGGCCAGACGCGAAGACGCCCCAAAAAGTCCGCGCTTCCGCGGGGAACCATGCACAGGTTGGGCTGCTTTGCTTCGTGGCATGAGCGGAGACTCTCCGCTGGCCAGGTCTTCATACGGCGGTAGGTAGACTGCTGGATCACTTGCCGCGGAACGAGCTTTGCTATTGGCGCGGCGGGTGTTGAAGCCGCCGGAACCGCTGTTGGAAGCGGCGCGGGCGGAGGAGTGGGCGGAGTATTCTCTGGATGCGCCGGCAGCCCGTGAACCTGAGCTGGCCGGGGCGGTGCTGCGTCCTACAGCCCCGTAGGACCTGTCGTAGGCCTGCCGGCGTGCCGGGTCCACAAGAACCTCATATGCTTGCGTGATTTGGCGGAACAAGGCAGGGTCCCCACCCCTGTCAGGATGAGCGATCCGCGCCGCCTTGCGGTAGGCGATCTTGATCTCGCGTTCAGTGGCCGTGCGTGCAAGTCCGAGGACTTGGTAATGCGTGAGGAACTTCTCGCCCACCGGGGACCTTTCGTTAGCCAGGCAGTGCCAAAAGCTCAGTCTAGCCGCCCGCGCCGGGCCACAATGCCCCGGGTCATGCACATCCGCTGGCATAATTGCACGTGCCATGAGAACCGTCCCCGCCACCGCACACCGCAGCTGCGCAGCGCTCCGATGAGCGCGCCCGAGCCGTTGCGGATCGTGGTGGCCATCAACCCCCGGGCAGCCTTTGGCGGGAAGGGATTGAAGTCCCCAGGACGCATCGGCGAGATGGCAGTGGCACATATGCGCAGCGCCGGACACGACGTCAGTGTTCTGCGGCGCCGGGACTACGCAGCCCTGCGTGAGGCCGTCGACGCCGAGCTTGCCACCGGTGCCCAAGCCCTCGTGGTGGTGGGCGGGGACGGCATGGTCCACCTTGGCGCCAACACCTTGGCCCACACGGACATCCCCTTGGGCATCATCCCGGCCGGGACCGGCAATGACGGTGCCCGCGGACTGGGCCTGGACCCCAATGACCCGCGCGCCGCCGTCGAACGCTTCCTCGCAGCCTGCCAGCGGGCACCGCGCACCGTTGACTTGGGCCGCATAGAGCGTAAAGGCCATCCGCCGGTTTGGTTCATGTGCGCGCTGTCAGCCGGCTTTGACGCACTCGTGAACGAGCGGGCCAACGGCTGGCGGTGGCCGCGCGGGCCCATGCGCTACAACCTGGCGATTCTGCGCGAGCTGGCCACCTTGAAACCGTTGAGCTATTCACTGGTGGTGGATGGGGACGTGCGCAGGCAGCGGGCCATCTTGATGTCCATTTCCAATTTGGTGTCCATCGGCGGTGGCATGAAAATCACCCCCGGCGCCAAGTGCGACGACGGCCAGCTGGACTTGTTCGTTGTCTCGCCAGTGTCGCGTTTCGAATTCCTGCGCATCTACCCCAAGGTGTTCTCCGGCCGGCACACCAGTCATCGCGTGGTGAGCATTGAACGCGTGGGTGAAGTGTTCATCGATTCACCCGGGCTGGTGGCCTACGCTGACGGGGAGCGGATTGGTCCGCTGCCGGCCACCGTCAAAGTGGACCCGGCAGCCCTGCGGGTGTGGGTTTAGTGGCGGCAGCACGGGTAGGTACAGTGGATCCTGTGAATCTAAGGGGACGCTCAACGATACGAGCAAAGGCAACTGTGGGGCTTGCCATTGCGGCGCTCGCAGCATTGAGTGGGTGCAGCATTGCCATTCCCTCGTCCGTGCCGGAAACCACGGCGCAGCCCACCCCGCCACCCACCTACGCGCCGCCCACCGTGGTGGCCGGCCATGACGCGGCCGCAGTGGCAGCAGCCCCGATGACGTTTGCCGCCGGGGCAACTCTTTCGCCGGGAGTGGCCGTTGAATTCAGTGACATCCTGGGTCAGCCGCCGCAGGACTATGCACAAACGCCCGGCCCGCCTGACTGGAAAATACTGAAAAAGAACGTAGCCGGCCAGACACAGTACAGCAACGACGCCGGCTGCCAGCTGGCCCATTGGACTACCACGAACCAGGGCCCGCTCATCACGCAGGGTGACGACAAAGCGTCTTCCACAGCGCTGCTGAAATACCTGATTCCCTCCGTCATGGATTCGACACTGACGGAGGCGGCGCTGCCGTGGGTTGCCGATGCGGGCAAGCCCGGGCCAACGATTGCTTTTCTGGCCTTCAACACCAAGGCAGCCAAGGGTGTCATGGCCAGCACGGTGTGGGCGCGGATGCTCGGCACTGCGGACACCGGCTTGCTGGTCACCCTGGCATGCCCCAGTGACGCGCTGCTGGCTTCCACGACGCCTGCGGTGATGGAGAAATTGTCGGTCGCTCCGCCGTCGAACTAGCCCACGGTGGGGCGCACATAGCGCAGGAAAAGCATGGAATCCGCCTTCATGATGCGGGTCAGCGTCATGCCCGCGGCTACTGTTGACGGTTCGACGGCGCGACCGCTCGCGATGCGCCCTGCCGAGCCTCCCACCAGCATGGGTGAGATGGTCAAGCAGAGCTCGTCCACTTTTCCGGCTGCGGCGAACGTGCCCAGCAATGTTGGCCCGCCCTCGGAATGAAGCTGGGTGAAACCCCGTGCGGCAAGCTCGGAAATGACGAGCGCGACATCCAAGGAGTCCGTGCCCACCGTGATGACCTCAGCCACCTCGGACAGTGCCTCCCGGCGCTCCTCGGGGGCTGATTCGAGCGTCAAAATAAGTGGCCGTACCGGAGCTTTCTGAAAGACTTCCAGACCGGCGTCCAAGTTCAAGGTTCCGGAGACAATGGCCAAGGGAGGGTGTGCAGAGAGCCAGTTCTCCTCCCGCCATTTCTGTGCGGTCTTGCTCAGCAGCTCGCCTCCGTAGCCTTCGGACCTGATGGTTTGGGCACCCACCACAATGACGTCGGCACTTTGCCGCAGCAGGGAGAAAATGCGTTGGTCCCAGGCGTTGCCCAACTGTCCCGAGCGGCCTTCCACGGAGGCGGCACCGTCAATGCTGGAGATGAAATTGAAACTCACCCATGGCGTTCCGGCGCGCCCGCGCTCTGGGGGCGGCGCCAGGAGTTCGTGCTCCAAGGCCGACGCAGAGAGAACGGCAGGGTCGGGGAAGATTCTCTCAAGCATGGGGGATGTCCTCTGCTAAATCGTTGGGTGCAGCTCTTACTAGCTGGCTGAACTGGTGGATGGCGCAGGGTAGTTGGCGTCGCCCATGTTGTGCTTGAGGTACGCTGGCGCGCGCCACCCAAGAACCGCCTCAGTCATGCCGATGGCCGACTTCGCCGACGCCACGTTGTGCATGCGCAGAATTCGGGCCCCACCGAGAATGCACACCACTCCGGCCGCCAGCGAGCCCTCAAGACGTTCGTCCTTGGCCTGGTTGAGGGTCTCACCGATGAAGTCCTTGTTGGAGACTGCCGCCAGTGATGGGAAGCCCAGGGCGGCAATCTCGTTGAAGCGGCGCGTGATTTCCAGCGTGTGGAGGGTGTTTTTGTTGAGGTCGTGCCCCGGATCGACAATGATTTTATCTGCCGGAACGCCCAGTGAGAGTGCCAGTTCCACCTTCCGGGCCAGAAAACCGGCCACTTCGGCGACAACGTCCTCATAGTGCGGGTGCGGATAAACGGTGCGGGGGCTGGCCAATGAATGCGTAATGACCAAATGCGCACCGGACTCCGCCACCACGGATGCCAGCTCCGGATTGGATAACCCGGTGGTGTCGTTGATGACGGTGGCCCCTGCGGTAATGCTGAGGGCTGCCACCTCCGGCAGGAACGTGTCAACGGAGATGATCACGTCGCTGGCGGCAGCCACGGCAGCGATAACCGGCACCACCCGGTCCGCTTCCTCCCCGGCGCTCAGCGCCGGCCCCGGCGCAAACGGCACCCCGCCAATGTCAACCCAGTCGGCGCCGTCGTCCACGGCCGCCAGTGACGCGGCAACCGCAGCGTCAAGGGCAAACGTGGCACCGGCGTCGTAAAACGAATCCGGGGTCCTGTTGATGATGGCCATGAGCGCAACCTGCCGGCTGAAATCGATGGTGCGTGTGCCGAACCGGTGAACTGGGTGGAGCAGCGGCGGCGTGTAAAACGGGGCTGCCGTGGCAGGGGCGGAAGTGGTCATACCCACTATCAAATATCTTCCAGCGGGGTTTCCGGGTCAGCCAGCTTGGCCGTGTCGACGGTGCGGCCGGAGGAGATGAGTGCCTTGATGCCGTCCTGAACGTCCCAAATGTTGACGTTCATGCCGGCCACCACGCGTCCTTCCAACACCCAGAACGCCACAAACTCGCGCTTCTCCAGACTTCCACGGACCACGACTTCGGCATCCTTGGTCAGCGCGCCGAAGCCTGAATATTCCATGCCGAGGTCAAACTGGTCGGTGTAGAAGTAGGGGATGTCATCGAGCACGGCGGTCTGTCCCAGCATGGACTTGGCTGCGACCTTTCCGCTGGCAATCGCGTTGGCCCAGTGTTCGGAGCGGGCGTAGGCGCCGGTGACGGGGTGCATGGCGTTGGCAACGTCGCCCGCCGCAAACACGTCAGCAGCCGAGGTTTGCAGGCTCGAGGTGACCTCAATGCCATTGGTGATGGTGAGTCCGGCGTCCTTGGCCAACGCAACGTTGGGCACCACACCGACGGCCACAATGACAATGTCCGCGGGCAGCGTGACCCCGGTGGTGGTCAGGACGGAGGTGACGGTTCCGTCGGTGCCCTGGATTTCAGCGGCGCTGGCCGGGAGCACAAACTGCACGCCTGCTTCCTTGTGGCGGTCGGCAAACACCGTGCCGAGCTCATTGCCAATTGCCACCGACAACGGCACGTCCTCAAGGCCCATCAACGCCACCTTGTTGCCGAGCTCCGTGGCTGTGGCGGCAATTTCCATGCCAATCCAACCGGAGCCGATCATGACCACGTTCTTGCCGCCCCCGGTGAAGAGCTCCTTCATGGCGAGGCTGTCTGCTTTGGTCCGGAACGTGTAAACGCCCTTGAGGTCGACGCCGGGAAACGGGATGTGGCGCGGGGCGGCACCTGTTGCCAGGAGCACCTTGGCATACGGCAGTGTGGTGCCGTTGCTCAAGCCAACCGTGTGGGCGGCGGGGTCAAGGGTGGTGGCGGCCGTGCCGGTCAGAACCGTGACGTTGTTCTCCGGGTACCAGCTTGCAGGCAGCGGCAACAGGGCGTCCTCGCCTTCCTTGCCAGCCAAAAACCCCTTGGACAGGGGAGGGCGCTGGTAGGGGATTTCCGGCTCGTCGGCCACGATCGTGACAGGGCCGGTGAAGCCTTCCTTGCGGAGGGTTTCGGCGGCGGTGGCTGCGGTGAGGCCGCCACCGATGATGACCATTCCTGCGTCTGCGGCGGAAGGTGTGCTTGATTCGCTCATGATCGAAACTCTTTCCTTGGAAATTTTGTGTCTCTTATATGAATGTAGGCCTACGGCACCGAAGTGCATGGTGAAAGTGCTAGTGGGGGAACTGCTCGCGTAAGGGGCCGGCGTCGGACAACAGGCCGGTAAACACTGAGGTGCGCGTCAGGGTACCGGAGGTCTGTACGCCGCGCAGCGACATGCAGGTGTGCTCGGCCTCCATGACCACGCCCACCCCGCGCGGGGCCAGCGTGTTCTCAAGCCAATCGGCGATTTGTTGGGTAAGTCGTTCCTGCACTTGGAGATCGCGGGAGAAGAGTTCGACGCCGCGGGCCAGCTTTGAGAGCCCAAAGAGCCGGTCGCCGGGCAGGTAGCCTACATGGGCCACGCCCCGGAACGGCAACAGATGGTGCTGACACAGTGAATGGAAGGGAATGTCCTTCACCAGCACAAGACCTTGGTATCCGTCCTCATTGGGGAACGTGGTCCATGAAGTTTCACGCGGGGTGAGCATTTCGGCATACGCGGCAGCCACTCTGCGGGGAGTGTCCAAAAGGTGGGGGTTGGTTTCGTCACGGCCCAGTGCCCGGAGGAACTCGGCAATGGCTGCTTCGGCTCTCGGGAGGTCGATCGTGGACGGGAGTGTCAACGGTTCCGAGTCTTCAAAGGTGAGCAAGTCAGGCAGCGCTGCACTGGAGAGGGACATATCCAACCCTTTCTAAAGATTGTATTATTGACTTTAGAAGCGCAGACTCAAAGCGTCAAGCAAGCATGTCATAAACAACGAACTGTCAGGCATAGGCGGCCAGTGCCGCCGATGTGACATGGCAAGAGAGCACAGAGGCCACTAGTCATGAATCAGCCCGTGCAG
>NZ_JAUNVV010000087.1:13168-14226 GCF_030540645.1 Arthrobacter sp. | reverse complement strand
ATCAGCCGCCGGTACAAATCCAGCAGTCGTGCGTGATCCCCGGCAGCGGCTTCGGCCCAGTCGAGTTTGGAACGGAGGAACGTCTCGGGGTCCTGCGGGTTGGGCACCAACGCAGGATCCCACCCCATGCGTTCGAATTCCGCCAGGCGTCCGGCAGCAGTTGCTTCCGCCAGCTCCGGTTCGGGGTGGGAGGTGAAGAACTGCCACGGCGTGCTGGCCCCGTACTCCTCACCCATGAACAGCATGGGTGTGAAAGGGGAGGCCAGGGTAGCCACGGCAGCCACGGCGAGCTGCCCGTAGCCAAGCGTCTGGGAGAGCCTGTCACCGGCAGCGCGGTTGCCGATCTGGTCGTGGTTCTGGCTGCACACCACCAGCGCGGAGGGGTGCACCGCGCGAACGTCAAGGTCGCGGCCGTGGTGGCGGCCGCGGAAGCTGGAGTAGCTGCCATTGTGGAAAAAGCCCTTGTCCAGCACCTTCGCCAAGGCCCCGACGGAATCAAAGTCGGCGTAATAGCCCGTGGTTTCACCACTGACATTGACATGCAGGGCGTGGTGGAAGTCGTCGCTCCACTGCGCTCGCAGCCCAAGACCGTGCTGCTTACGCGGATACAGCATGCGCGGATCGTTGAGATCCGACTCCGCGATCATGGTCACCGGGCGCCCCACCTCGGCGGAGACCGCGTCGGCCAGTTCTCCCAACTCCTCCAGCAGCGTCAGCGCCCGCTCGTCCTTCAGCGCGTGCACGGCGTCGAGTCGCAAACCGTCCACATGGTAGTCCCGCAGCCACATGGCGGCATTCTCCAGGATGTATTGCCGGACGGTGTCTGACCCAGGCCCGTCAAGGTTGACCGAATCTCCCCACGTGTTAGCCGCACCCTCCTTGAGATACGGGCCGAAACGCGGCAGGTAGTTCCCGCTGGGACCCCAATGGTTGTAGACCACGTCCTGAATGACACCCATGCCTGCTTGGTGCGCGGCGTCAACAAAACGTTGGTAGGCCATTGGCCCGCCGTAGCCCTCGTGGACCGCATACCAAAGGACGCCGTCGTACCCCCAGTT
>NZ_JAUNVV010000087.1:10546-13068 GCF_030540645.1 Arthrobacter sp. | reverse complement strand
GCCCGCCGTAGCCCTCGTGGACCGCATACCAAAGGACGCCGTCGTACCCCCAGTTATGCGTTCCGTTGAAGCCGTTGACGGGAAGCAGCTCAATGAAGTCGATGCCCAGCTCCGCCAGGTAATCCAGCTTCCCGGCAGCCGCATCCAAGGTGCCCTCAGGCGTGAAAGTGCCCACGTGAAGTTCGTAAATGACGGCGCCGGTCAGCTCGCGCCCCGTCCACGCCTCGTCACCCCAGACATACTCGGACGGGTCGAACGTGCGGGAAAGCGAATGCACGCCGTTGGGCTGGCGGCGTGACCGCGGATCCGGCACGGCGTCGGCGTCCCCGCCAAGGCGGTAGCCATACTCCACCTCGCCCTCGGCCGGCGCATTCGCAGCCGTCCACCAACCCTCATCCCCGGGAGCCTCATGGGGGCGGCGGGTCATCACATAGTCGCGGTCCCTAGCCAGCAACGTCACGGACTCCACCTTCGGAGCCCACACGTCAAAGCGTCCGGCGCCTTGTCCCTGCAACCTCATCACCCTCTTCCTTTCGTTGTGGCCGGCTAGGCCTGCACCGGCGCCAACAGCGCAACCGGGTAGCTGTCCAGGATCTCCCCAACAAGAACTTCACCTTGGCTGA
Source organism: Arthrobacter sp. (assembly GCF_030540645.1). Taxonomy (GTDB): domain Bacteria; phylum Actinomycetota; class Actinomycetes; order Actinomycetales; family Micrococcaceae; genus Specibacter. Next base: position 12,445 of record NZ_JAUNVV010000087.1, on the reverse strand, counting down.
AGCTGCGCCCTGTCAGCTCGTCGCGCATGTCAACGTCCAGCCGCAGCAGTGTCTGCTTCCAGCCACCCTTGCGTTCCAGCCCGCGCGGCAACCTGGTGACCAGTGTCAATGCGCCTTCGCCTGCAACATGGGCGCGGCTGAAGGCCAGCAGATGCTCCGCCGCCGTCCCCTCGGCCTGCAGGGGTGCGTATCCGCTGAACAGCTCCGCCCGGTCACGACGCAGGCGCAGCGCACGCGAAGTCACCAACAGTTTCGCTTCCGCTGCCAAGTACGACGCCGGGAGCTCGCCTTGGTCGAGTTTCTCCAGTGCCTGCCTGCGTGCGTTGAAATCGACGGGCCGGCGGTTGTCCGGATCGGTCAGGGAGCGGTCCCAGAATTCCGTGCCCTGATACACGTCGGGAACACCCGGCATGGTCAGCTGCACGAGCTTTGCGGACAGGGCGTTGGAGGCGCCATAGGGTTCCAGCTGTTCAACGAGCGAGTCCAACTCCTGGCGCATCTCTGGGTTGTCGAATGCGGCGTCGACGACCTTTGCCAGCTGGTTTTCGTAGTTTTCGTTGGGATCCGCCCAGCTGGTCCAGGTTCCTGCTTCACGGGCGGCTTTTTGGGCGAACCCGTGGAGCCTGTCCCGCTCTGCTGGCCAGACACCTGCAATGGCCTGCCATAGCAGGTTGGCCAGCGGACCATCAGGCAGCCGGGCCAGTTCCTGCGCACGGTCCAGGAATTGCCCCCAGTCGGGTGTGAGCTCGGCCAGCGCCGAAATCCGCGCCCGTGTGTCTTCGCTGCGCTTCGTGTCATGGGTGCTGAGCGTTGTCATGGAGAGTGGAATATGTTCCAGCCGGCTGCGCATCCGGGCATGGAATTCCTCCGGTGTGATGGCGAACTCGGTGGGGTCCGCACCCACTTCGGTCAACGTACCCAACCGCGTGTGACGGAAGAAGGCGGTGTCCTCCACCCCCTTGGCCATGACCATGCCGGAGGTCTGTTGGAAGCGCCGGCCCAGCTCGGTGTCCTCGCCCGGCCCCGCTTTGAGCAGCAGCGGCAACAGCAGTTCCACGGCTTCCTGCAGTTCCGGACGCCGGCTGCTGGCGAGCTCACACGCTGTGCGCAGAATGTCCGCACCTTCCGGCAGATACGTGCGGTACACCGGGAACGCCGTGATGATCTCCGACAGTGCATCGGCAAGCTGCTCCACGTCCAGTGATGCGCTCGGAGGCACCAGCCGGGCCAGCCGCAGCATCTCCGCATGGAGGATCCCGTCCGTAATGCGACGCTTGGTACTGTGCATCATCGCCTCATAGTCGGAGGGCCTGCCGCCGCGCCACGTGGTATCGATGTCGTCGAGTCCGGGCTCACCGGCGTCGTCAATGAAGATCCGGTCTACGTCCGCCAGCGCGTCGTAGCCGGTGGTGCCTTCACAATCAAAACTGGCGGGGAGGGATTCCCCGGGCTCAAGTATTTTTTCCACCAGCACGTAGTTGCCCCCGATGGACTGGCGAAGTTGGTGCAAGTAACCCTCGGGATCGGCAAGGCCGTCGGGGTGGTCGATCCGCAGGCCGTCAACCAGACCCTCTTGGAACCAGCGGAGGATCTCCTGGTGCGTTTGTGCAAAGATGCGCGGGATTTCCACGCGGACCCCGGCCAATGAGCTGACGGCGAAGAACCTGCGGTAGTTCAGGTCAGTGTCGGCCCGGCGCCAATCCATGAGTTCATAATGCTGGCGGGCATGGACGTCGGCGGGCGCATCCTCTGGCGAGAAGGTGCCAGCGGCCAGCGGAAAGCGGTGCTCGTAGTAGCAAAGTTCGCCATCCTTGATTTCCAGGATGTTGACGTCTGCATCATCTGCCAGGATCGGGATCCTGATGCGCCCGTTACCCGCAGCCCAATCGACGTCGAACG
>NZ_JAUNVV010000087.1:0-10446 GCF_030540645.1 Arthrobacter sp. | reverse complement strand
GCCAGGATCGGGATCCTGATGCGCCCGTTACCCGCAGCCCAATCGACGTCGAACGCTTCGGCCCAAGGAGAGTCCGGGCCCTCCTTCAAGATGGACCACCACCACGGGTTCTGGTGCGGGGTGGCAACGCCCATGTGGTTGGGCACAATGTCCACCAACACGCCCAAACCGGCCTCACGCGCTGCATGCGACAGCGCAAGCAACCCTTCGGGGCCTCCGCGTTCGGGATCCACCGTGCTGGGATCAGTGACGTCGTAGCCGTGTGTGGAGCCCTGCTCCGCAGTCAGAATGGGGGAGAGGTAGACCCAATCCGCCCCCAATTCCTGCAGATACGGCACGGTTCGGGCCGCATCCTGCAGCGTGAAATCTGCGTTCAGCTGTAGGCGGTAGGTGGACAGGGGGGCTTTCACGCTGAAGCTCCGTCCGCTGCGGCCGCGGGGGAGGGCTCCCCAGCCTTGGACTCCTGCGGCTCCGCCTCTGGATCTACTTTGGGTTCCTGAGCTTCGGTCTGGTCCTTGGATCCTTCCTTCGCAGCTTCCGCCTTGGGCTCCTCAGACTTGGGCTCCTCCTCGGCGGCCATGGCAGCCAGGGAGGCCTCGGCGGAGTGGCCGACGACTTCCGCCGGGCCGGAGTAGGCACGCAGTACCGCCATGGACTTTGCCGAGAGCTCAAGCACGGTTTCGGCTTGGACAGGCTCCCGCGTGCCACTGCTGGAGGTATCGACCAGAACTTCCCAGAAGGGCGCGTGCTCCTTCGATGGGAGCTGGAAGTTGACGGCTTCAACGTCGGCGTTGAAGATCAGCAGGAAGTTCTTGTCGGTGATGTGGCGTCCACGCCGGTCCTTCTCTCGGATACCGTCTCCGTTCAAGAAGACCCCGATGCAACGGCCAAAGCCACTGTCCCAGTCCTCAGGCAGCATGTCGGCGCCATCTGCCCTGAACCAGATGATGTCCGGGAGTGCCCCGTCCTCACCGCGGAGCACAGGCCTGCCGTCGAAGAAGCGGCTGCGCTGGAAGATGGGATGTTCGGCACGAATTTTGCTCACCATGGCGGTGAACTCCACGAGGGGTTGGTCCACGGCATCCCAGTGCACCCAGCTGATCAAAGAATCCTGACAATAGGTGTTGTTGTTGCCTTGCTGGGTTCGGCCAAGCTCGTCCCCATGCAGGATCATCGGAACACCTTGGGAAAGCAGCAGCGTCGCGATGATGTTGCGCTGCTGGCGGGCACGCAGCGTCAGCACTGTTTCGTCATCCGTGGGCCCTTCCGCACCGCAGTTCCACGAGCGGTTGTGAGACTCGCCGTCGTTATTGTCTTCACCGTTGGCGTCATTGCGTTTCTCGTTGTAGGAAACCAAATCGCGCAGGGTGAAGCCGTCGTGGGCGGTGACGAAGTTAATGGAGGCCACGGGGCGGCGACCGGAAGTTTCGTAGAGATCTGCCGAACCAGTCAGCCGCGATGCGAACTCGCCAAGAGTTGAGGGCTCCCCTCGCCAGAAATCACGCACAGTGTCACGATATTTCCCGTTCCATTCGGTCCACTGTGGCGGGAAGTTGCCCACCTGGTAACCTCCGGGGCCAACATCCCAGGGTTCGGCGATGAGTTTGACCTGGGAGATTACTGGATCCTGCTGGATGAGTTCAAAAAACGTGGAGAGTTTGTCCACGGCGTAGAATTCGCGGGCCAAGGTGGAGGCCAGATCAAACCGGAAGCCGTCAACATGCATCTCCGTCACCCAGTAGCGCAGCGAATCCATGATCAGTTGCAGCGAATTGGGATGGCGGACATTCAGCGAGTTTCCGGTGCCGGTGTAATCCATGTAGTACTGCCGGTCGTCTTCGACTAGACGGTAGTAGGCGTCGTTGTCGATGCCCTTGAAGGAAAGCGTGGGACCTAGATGGTTGCCTTCTGCAGTGTGGTTGTAGACCACGTCCAGGATGACTTCAATGCCGGACCTGTGGAGATCCCGGACCATTGCCTTGAATTCCTGAACCTGGTTTCCCTGATCGCCGGTGGAGCTGTACGTGTTCTGCGGGGCGAAGAAGCCAATGGTGTTGTAACCCCAATAATTGCTGAGGCCCTTGTCCACCAAGGTCCCGTCGTTGACGAACTGATGGACAGGCATCAGCTCAACAGCAGTGATGCCGAGTTTCTTAAAGTGTTCAATCATAACCGGGTGTGACACGCCGGAATAGGTGCCGCGTTGATCCACCGGAATTTCTTCGTGAAGCTGGGTCAGTCCCTTGACGTGGGCTTCATAAATAACTGACTCGTGGTACGGGATGCGCAGCTGGCGGTCCCCGTCCCAATCGAAGAACGGGTTGATGACCACGCTGTACATCGTATGCGGGGCAGAGTCGTCCTCCTGCCGGGCTTCCGGGTTCTCAAACTGATACGAAAACAGTGCCGGATCCCAGTCAATTTGACCGTGGATGGACTTGGCATACGGGTCCAAAAGAAGTTTGTTGTCGTCGAAACGCAGACCCTTTTTCGGATCGTACGGCCCATGAACACGGTAGCCGTATTGCTGGCCGGGCTGGACTTCCGGAAGATAGCAGTGCCAAACGTGGCCGTCAACCTCTTCGACCTCGATGCGGGTTTCCGTCAGGTCATCGGCCAAAAGACAGAGAACCACCTTCTCGGCGTGCTCACTGAACAGGGAGAAATTGGTGCCAGTGCCATCGAATGTGGCTCCCAACGGGTAGGCGTTTCCGGGCCAGACTTCCAAGTTTCCTCCAGAGAAGAGTTGGTGAATGAGACATGCGGCTTACTAGTGCAGTTTATGCACTGCACAGTACAGGACCCAAACCAGTTGCTCGGTGAGCTTCAGTGCTCCAGCGTCCTGATGCGAGCGAATGGTTTACTGCGGAACGGTACTGGATCCGCCGCTTTATCGGGCGGAGTCCGCACGATGCCGGAGCCACTGATCCAGCGCAGTTGTTTGGTAAGGGGGCCGTTCGACCATGACGAAAGAAGAAGCAACTGCTTGGTGTAAGACAGCGTAAGGAATTTGGATGTACCGAACCTGTTCGCCTCTATGCCCACTGCACTGAGGCGCGATTCGGCAGCCAATATTTTCCCTTGGCCACCCAACTGGGCATGCCCACGGCCGGCCCTCCGCTGGCGCGGAGGGAGGACCGGCCGTTCTTCTTGGTTCGGCTGACAAGCCACAACCCCGCGCAAATCTGAAGGGTCATTTTTGACTTGGCGTCAGCGCCGCCTCTCCACTGCGGTCCCGGTCAATGCTGGCGGCCGCTTAGGAACTCAGAGGCCCACCAGTTCAGGCTGAGCCTGAGCTGGTGGGCCAATACTGGAAAAGCAGCAGACCGGGCACATCAGGTCTATAGATCCACTGTTTTGCTTTCACCTGCATCGATTTGGGTGTCTGTCAATCGGGCCTTGGCCCAATGAAACGCCATGGTGATTGCTCCACCGGGGGAGTTCCAAAACTGCGCCCCTTCAGGACGGACTCGAATGAGTGCTAGTTCAGGTGAGTCGGGTCCTTCCGGGAAGAACGCGGCGGCAGCTTCGTTCCACAGCTCACGGGCCTTGGGTTCACTGGTGATAGTCACTGCGGAACCATGCAATGAGAGCCATTCCCCCTTACCGCTGAAGGAAAGGTTTACTTCAGATTCCGTGCCAATTTCTGCCACGGTTGCACCGTCGGAAGACGTGAAGAACCATAGCTCCCCATTGTCTTCGGTTTTAATGACGGTCATGGGCCGGCTGTGCAGGGCATCCTCCGCCCCACTGACGGTGAACATGCACACCGGGTTGTCTTTGATGATCTCGAATACTTTTTCGCGGTTGTCAGTCGTTGACATGTGTTCGGTCCTTCCCTTGTATTGCACTTTCAGTGGCGAAGCCGCCAACATGATTCCACGCGTCTGCCCACACGACCCAGGATGACGCCTCCGAGGCTGGCCCTGCAGCTGAGCCCCAAAATCTTACATCCACTGGAACCTCTGGCGACTCCTTATAGGAGTGGCGAGGAAGCCAAATTGCGCAGGCAGAAAGAACTACTTACCTGCTTTGGTGTCAGTCGATTTCTTGGACGGCTCCTGGAGCTGGCCGTCGCTGTCTTCCAGATGTGCGCGCATGAACCACTGGAAGAGTTCCAGCTGGGCAGTGTGTCCGATAAGCATGTCTTCGGTGACTGGATCCAGGTCTCCGGCAACGGAAATTGCATCCCTCTGACTGGAGACCAGCCCGTCATAGACCACGTCAAGTGCCGCCAAATGCTCGGCAGTGCCTGCCCTGCCCAAGGAATAATCATCCCAGCTGCGGGACTTCACAAGCGCACCGGGCAGACCATTCGGCGAAATACCCAACGTGGCCATCCGCTCGGCTGTTTCATCGATCATTGCCCTGACGAGCTCGATCTGCGGATCGAGCATTTGATGGACACCAATGAAATCCCTGCCCACCACGTTCCAATGTGCGTGCTTCAGTGTGAGCTGAAGATCGTTGAGCGCGTGGAGTCGACCCTGCAGAAGTTCGCCAACCTTGTGGCCATCCGTCATCGACAGCCCGGGGACCGTGTACGTGGCTCTGGAAACGTTCTTGGAAACCATAAATATCTCCTCACATAAAGTGCTGAATGAGCTTCTACGCTTTGCTATAGCTATGCAACTACATGTCTTGATGGTTGCGCAAGGCCACAACGCGCAAGTTATGGAAGCCTTTCTACTGGCCAGAAGCAACCTGGGGTGTTTGACTTGGGCGATGGGACCACTTGCACGGGTCGAGCCAGGGGCGGGCGGAATTGAACGACGCGTTGCCGGACGCGGTTTCACTTATGTTTCTTCCAATGGACGGCGTATTAAGACCGAATCACGGCTTGAACGGATTCGTGGCCTGGCAATTCCACCGGCGTGGTCCCACGTGTGGATCGCTTCTGCGCCCAATGCCCACATCCAAGCCACCGGAGTGGACGCGGCAGGCCGCACCCAATACATTTACCACCCACGTTGGCGGGAAATCCGTGACGGGGAGAAATTCATCCGTTCGCTGGCATTCGGTCAGCGTTTGCCGGCACTTCGGCGAAGCGTCACCCGCGATCTGAAACAAAATGACAATGCCCGACGTCGCGCCTTGGCTGCTGCCGTCCGGATCATGGACAAGGTCGGCATGCGCGTCGGTGGAGCAGCATACGCGGCAGAGAACGGCTCCTTTGGTGCAACAACCCTGCAGCGGCGCCACGTCAGCATCGAAGCTGACGTGGTGCACCTTATGTTCCGTGGCAAATCAGCCGGTGAATGGGATGTGAGCATCAACGACGCTCTGCTGCAGGACTACTTTGCGTCCATCCCGCACACTCCCCGCTCCGGTCCGGCGTTGTGCCACGCATCGTTCTCAGGGCGTCGGAAACTCTGGCATGCGATCTCAGACACTGAAGTTAATGGCTACCTGGGAGAGGTGGCAGGGCTGGGATTCACCGCCAAGGACTTCCGGACCTGGCAGGGAACGGTAGTGGCCTCGATTTCCCTGGCCCGGTCGCAGCGGGCAGGCTCCAGTTCTCCCGAAGCAATCACGGCGGCCGTACGGGATGCCGCAGATTGGCTCCACAACACCCCTACGGTCGCCAAGGAATCTTATGTAAACCCTCGTGTCATCGCTCTCTTTGAGCAGGGCAAAGTCGCAGACCTCACCCACCAAAGGGACAGCGCTGTCTTGGCGCTGCTTACAGGAGGGCATGGCTGAAACCGAGCTGAATTTGGTGGCGTTGATGTCCCAATCGCATCGGCGCGTCGCAGAGCGCCCTAAAGACTTGCAAGGAAATCGGCGAAGCCGCCTTCCACCCTTCCCTGCAGGCGTCCGGAGGTGCGAACCCGACAGGAATCTGTCGCGTGGACTGAGAAGCCCCGTGAGCGCGCGCTCACAACGAATTGGTGGTCCTCATGCACGCCAATGTCCGCAAAGCCGCCCAAGGCCGTGAAAATATCCGCCCGGAAGCCCAAATTGGCACCGTGAATGTGCGGGTGGCCCTCACGAAGTTCGTGCTTGGCCTGCCACTGCGCCAACCGTGCAGCGGAAAGTTCCGTCCGAAAAGGTTCAACCGTGCCGACCAGCACGTCCGCGCCAGCCACAGCCAGCGCATGGTGGTGTTCCAACCAATCCGGCGGTACTGCACTGTCGGCATCTGTATTGGCGATCCACAACCGTTCTGGATCCACGCCGGACGCTGACATCACTGCAGCTATCCCCGCATTGCGGGCAGCCCCAACCCGACCTGCGGCGATCCTGCGAATCCGCACATGGGGGTGGTGTGCCAGAATTTGCTCGGAGGCGTCGGTGCAACTGTCCAACACCATCGTGAGGGAGATCTTGACCTGCGGAAACTTCAACCTCAGTCGGCGCGTGGATTCGTCGAGGACTGACAGAGCCCGAGGGAGCAGGTGGGCCTCATTCCTGGACGGTACGACGACGGCGATCTCCTCCACGCCGCCGTTCACGGACTCTCCTGAAGCTGGAACACCTCGAGCAAGAAGTCCTGTTCAGCATAGGATCCAAGCAGTGAAAGATGCTCGTTCGCATGCAGCAGCTTGTGCACGTCGTCGCCTCCCAACGGCCATCCATCAATTGGATGGCGCCAGTGGCATGCCACCAAGTATGCATCCGTCAGTGCTGAACCAACCATTCGCTCCACAGCTTCCGAAAGTTCCGTTGCCGTGAAGTAGTACCCGCTTTCGGAGAGCACGAACAAATCGAAGCGTCCTTCCGGCCAGTCTCGCGGCAGCGTGGAAAGAATAATGTCAACGTTGTCGGCCAGTGCCAGCCGTTGGGTCGCAGTGGCGACCGCTTCCGCACTCGCGTCGGCTCCGGTGACTAGATCGCATCGGCTTGCCAGATCAGCAGTGAGCGCTCCAGTTGAGCAGCCCAGTTCCAAGGCTGAATGGAAACGGTCACGGGGCAACGCTCCGAGCAGCAGCGCACGTTTGCGCCGCTCGTACCACGACGTCGGGTCCCATGGTTCGGCACCATCGACGTGAATGGCATCGAACTGGGTGGCAAGCCACTGCTGTGAATCAACTCCCGACGGTGTGAAGTGCCCGGCAGTGTCAATGAACGTTTCAAAGTTCCGCTCGAAGTGTGACAAGAGAGAGGTGGATAGCAGAATCTCATCCCCTACTGCGTCGGAGAGCGGCTCAATTTGAGTGATATGGGCGGACATGGCCGCAGCCTTCACTGACTGTTCCTTCTTATCCAACTCCAACTTGCGAAGCGCCGGCCAGGGTAGGGCGTCGTTTGCAGGGGACCCCCAATGCCACCACCAGATGGGATATTCCAACAACATGCTGCCTGTTGCTGCAGCTGCCTTGGCTGCCGCGGCTCCAGCGGCATTATGGTCCGTGTGACCGTCGGCGGACCAGGGGGCCACTATTAAGGTGGCACCGCCACCGTGCTGAGCCGCGCTTGTGATTTCCTGCTCCAGCTCGAGCGAGTGGGCAACAACCTGGCCGTCGGGCAGCCCCAGCACTTTGTGCCGCGCTCTCGGGGCGAGTGTTTCCAACGCTTTTTCAAGCTCGATGAGCCGCCGCTCGGCAAGGCGTCCCGGTGTGTGGGTGGGGGAGGAGGGATGTGAGTTCTCTCCTAAAGTGGCAACGAGGACCTGAACGTCCACCCCCCTGCTGGCCGCACGCTGCAGCAGCCCGGCGGCGCCGAGAGTTTCGTCGTCGGGGTGGGCAGCGACAACCACGATCTTTGCCAGCGAGTCCCAGTCGAGACTCAGGGCAGGCATGCCGGTCATGCGCGGGCTGGCCAACCATTCCGCTTCGGCAGTGGTTTTCTGATCGTGGGTGAAAGCTACCATGGCGACGCTCCGCCGTTGGTGGCCGCGGCCTCGAGCACTGCCCTGCCGTGCGCCGCGAGGGAACGCTCGGCATGGTCTTGCCGGAGGTAGAGCTCCAGATCAGCTACGCGCTGGGCATGTTCGGGTTCGAACGCCAGCGGTTCCGGCCCCATGCCATGCCCTGACAGCGTCAGGATCCTCTCCGCGGTAGAGACAGTCGTAGCCCGGACCCGCGCGGAAATGAGGGCAGGGCCGTCAAGGGTGGGTGCAGGAAGGGAACGGCTCGCCGCGGGCGGGTCGGCTACGGTGGCCGCGCGCTGGAAGGAGGACCTGGAGGACCACAGCGCTTGATCAGCGCTGCCCAGCTGCCACAAGGCGATCTGATCTGGTTCACGGGAAAGGCAATGTCGGTGCAGTCGCCTTGCCAAGGCCGTCGCCGCGCCGTGCCAGATGGCTGCAACACCTACACCGCCCCAGGAGAATCCGGGCCTTTGCGTATACCAACCAGGCCCGCCGACTGGCATGGCCTGAACCTTGGCCAGCAAGAGGCCACGGCTTGGCACAGCCGGCAGTCCCAGTGCGCTCCAAGGGCGCCCAGTGGTGGTGACCCCTGGGTGGCGCAAATCGATCGCGAACAACTGCATGCCCACATCCGTCCTGGCCGTGACAAGTGCGTGGCTGAGATCGTCCGCGAGCGAACACCAGGGCTTGTGCCCGTCCAGTCGCCAGCCGCTTTGGACCGGGGTGGCCAGCAACTGTTGGCCTGGTCCTTGTGCAGCAAACACACCCCAAGTGGAGTCCTCTGGATGCATTCCGCCCTGGCCGGCCTGGTCGAGAATGGCCAAGGCATCCAGATGCGGTTCGATGACCCTTGCAGCTGTGAGGTCCGCGGCCCCGAGGGTGGCCAAAGACTCCCACAGCTGCAAGGTGTTCCCTTGCTGAGGGCGGGGCAGGCTGTGCCCGAGGTCACGCGCGAGTTCCAGCAACGCAGGAATGCGTCCGCTGCAGCTATAAGCCGCCTCATGGAGTTCATGCAGAAACGTCGTAGTGTCCGAACCTGCTGCTGCGCTCGGATTGCCAAGACGCACGCCGAAAGCTGACGGGTTCTCGTAGTGATCGCCTGCTGCAGACGTTCGAGGAAACGTTGAAGACATTCTGCCGCCTTCTTGGGGAACGAGGTTGTGGTTCCGGCTAGGCCCCGGAAGCGTCTTCGTCGGGCTCTGAAGAGAACGACTCACGGTCTCCGCGTGCGGAGTCGGCGTTGCCCTCGTTGATTGGCGCATCTGTCGAAGGCGCCTCCAACGGTTGCTCGTCCGGCGTACCGGCAGTGGTCGCTTTGCCAGCGGGCATTTCTTCCTCAGGTGTTGGGGACCCATAGCCGGATTCCTTGGGCTCAGCTGCCTGCTTGCTGTTGTCTGCGGGATCGTTTGCAGCCACGTCGTTGTCGTTGCTCATGATTTTCTCCTTATACGGTGATTGGTTGTTGACTTGTTGCTGTCATACGCGGGCACTGTCGTGCCAGATCAGGCGTCGTGCCACATCAGTTTGCGGGGCCCGGGGGCACGGCGCCGCCTTCGTCGGCCCAATCCTGGCCCACCTCGTCGTTCAAAGCGGGGTCTGAGTCTATGTCGGGGAGAGTTTCGTTTTCGACAGTCGCAGCTTCCCTGCGGCCTGCGACCCTGCCAACCAGGCGGGAGCCCAGATCCTTCGATTCTTCCTTGATCGAATCTTCCAAATTCTGCACAGTTTCCTGCACGACGTCTGTCTCCCAGAGAGCGCGTGCATTGTGTTTTAAGCTCTCATATCCCCGGCGTCCCACGCGGGTGCCTGCGACGTAGCCAACAGCCAGTCCTGCTATAAAAGCCAATTTTGCTTTCATGGATATCTCCTTGTCTGAGCGTGCGGCGTATTTCCCTGTGACGCGCTAAACCCCACTGTAACCACTAACGGCTTCCATGAGGGGAGATGATTTCGAACCTCCGAACGAGGAAGCTACAAAGATCTTGTAGGAGGTATGCATTTTGGCAAAAAATAGGGCTGCAAATCAAGGGCCAGCGCCGATGGGAGTGCGACGTCGCCGCAGGCGCTCTTTGAAACCAGAGTTGTAGAGGGTGTGCTTGAAGTCAGGCTCCCACGCACTAGTTAGCGACCTCTAAACCGCGCTTTCTTCCGATATGGTGCAGCCGGCAACACTATGACAGCTGTGCCTTACAGCGGTTCTATTCTTTGGCTGGGTCAACTTCCTCCACGTAAGTCTTTCCTTCCTCATCCGTATAGAGGAGGAGTTCGGGTGTTTGCTGGTTCTTCTCCGCGTTCATGGCCCGCTGCGTGGGAGGCGCATCAATGGCTGAGCGATCAGCGTCGCCGAGTACGGCTCCGAGGCCTTTGGAGTCCGCCGTGGTTTCGCCGGCAGGTATGTGCTCCCCCTGCCCGCGAGAGCCTTCGGTTTCTGCTATGAGACTCTGCCCTGTTTCGGCGAAGGTTTGAGTGCCGGTGCGCTGCCAGCTCACATGGACGTTGGCTGATCCGTTCTCAAAAGTTTCAACAGAGGTTTTGATCTGGTCATCAGGGGCGCCCATGGTGTGCAACTTCTGCTGGTAGGACGCGACTAGGTCATCCATGGACTTCTCGGTCCATTCGCCTGGCCCCATACG
>NZ_JAUNVV010000159.1 GCF_030540645.1 Arthrobacter sp. | reverse complement strand
GTGGACGGGCTGGCACCGCATCGAGAAGGACCTGTGGCCACCGGCAGCCGGCTACGACCCGCTGGCCCTGGTGGATCGGGTGCCGTTCGCCGACGACCTGCTTGCCAACACCCAGCTGCTGCATGAGCGGGTGCAGGACCTGAGCTACACGGTCAGCGACATCGGCAACGGCGCCAAAGGCCTCCTTGACGAGGTCGCGGCTGGCAAGATCACGGGCGAGGAGGACATCTGGTCCCACACCGATCTCTACGACTTCCAGGCCAATGTCGACGGCGCACGCGTGGCCTACGAAGGGGTCAAGCCCTTGTTGGACGTCAAGGACGCAGACCTCTCCACTGAGATCCGGGGGCGCTTTGACGCGCTGCAGGGCCTACTGGACAAGCACCGCACAGCCGACGGCGGATTTGTGTTCTACGACACCGTTGGGGAACCCGAGCGCAAGGCTCTGTCCGACGCGGTGAATGCATTGGGAGAGCCGCTGTCGAAGATGACGGGGGCGATCGTCCTGTGAGCCCATTGCGTGCGGGAGGAGACCGCCCGACCGGGGACAAGGTATCCCGGCGTGGACTGTTCGGTGTCGCCGGGGCCGGAGCGATCGCCGGTGTGTCCGGGCTGGCGGGGTGGGGCGTTGCCCACGCGGGTGAGGATGAAGCAGCCGGCGCCCCCTTGGTCTATCCATTCCATGGCGAGAACCAGGCCGGAATCATCACACCCGCCCAGGATCGGCTCCACTTTGCAGCATTTGATGTGACCACCGACTCACGCGACGCGCTCATCACCCTCCTCACGTCCTGGACAGAGGCAGCCATCGCCATGACATCGGGGCAGCCCGTGGGCGGTGGAATACCACAGCCCTACGACGCACCCCCCGGCGACACGGGCGAGGCGCAAGGGCTGGATCCATCGGGTCTCACAATCACTTTCGGGTTCGGTCCCACACTGTTCGAGAAGGATGGTGAGGACCGTTTCGGGCTGCGCGAGCGCCAACCGAAGGAGTTGCGTCGACTTCCCCACTTCCCCGCCGACAACCTCAACGAGGCCCGCAGCGACGGCGACCTGTGTATCCAGGCGTGCGCCAACGACCCCCAGGTTGCAGTTCATGCCATTCGTAACCTCGCACGTATCGGTTTCGGCACGGCGGCCATGCGATGGGCTCAGCTCGGTTTTGGCAGGACTTCCTCCACCAGCACCACCCAGGCCACACCACGCAACCTGTTCGGCTTCAAGGACGGCACCTCGAACATCCACGCAGAGGAACCCGAGGATCTCTCGGACTTCGTATGGGTCCAGGAGGGCGACGACCCCGCGGCCAACTGGCTGGCAGGAGGTTCCTACCTGGTTGCTCGTCGGATCAGCATGCGCATCGAGACCTGGGACCGCACCAGCCTGCGTGAGCAGGAAACCCTCATCGGCCGGGACCGCGTCGAAGGTGCACCGCTCTCCGGCGGCACCGAATTCTCTGAGCCCGACTTTGACATGGAGGGCCGCGGCGGTCCCATCATGCCCGTGGACTCCCATGTCCGGCTGGCCCACCCCACCCACAACAACGGCACCAAGATGCTGCGCAGGGGCTACAACTTCACCGACGGCGCCGACGCTCTGGGGCGCCTGGACGCCGGTCTGTTCTTCATCGCCTTCGTGAGAGAACCCCTCACCCGCTACGTCCCCATGCAGAACACGATGTCGCGCGATGACGCCCTCATGGAATATCTCGAGCACACCGGCTCTGGACTGTGGGCGGTCCCGGCCGGAGTCCGGCAGGGCGACCACGTGGGGCAGGGACTGTTTTCCTGAGCCGTTGGCCAATCCCTCGGCGCTCCCCGCACCGCTGGTCGAGTAGCGCTCGGCGAGGAACGAGCCCTGCGCGTGTCGAGACCCCAGACGCCCCGAGGACATCTGGCGAAGATTCCTGAACACCAGACACAAAAACGCTCCCCGCACCGCTGGTCGAGCAGCGCTCGGCGAGGAACGAGCCTGCGCGTGTCGAGACCTCGTGCGTCTGACAAGG
>NZ_JAUNVV010000004.1:64949-75824 GCF_030540645.1 Arthrobacter sp. | reverse complement strand
TGCGGGTGCGCAACCGGCTACTGTGTTCGAACTGCAGCTGATGCGGGTGCCGGGCGTGATGACCCGCAGGAGCTGTCATATGAGCGGGGTCTAGCTGGTGGCACCCGCAGAGCCAGCGCGCAGTATTTCCCGTACCCGGCTTTCGCACACGGTGACGAAGCGGGGGGCTGCTGCCTTTAAGGTTTCGAATCGGTAAAGAAACCCCGACAAAGTGCTCTGGAGTACTGCTCGGTAGTCTTTCGAGCTAGCCTAGGGGGGTATGAGTTGAAACACAGTGAGGGTCAACGGTGACCTGGACTTTCTCAGTACGTCTGTAGTTTCGGCTCGAATCAATTACTCACTCAAGGAGGCGAAATGCGCTTTTCACGCACTTCCAAAGCATTGGGCGTGGCGGCAGTACTGGCCATGGCTCTCACCGCATGTGGTGGCTCTGGTGACGGCGGCGGTAATGCCGGCGGCGACACCAGCAAGGTCGTAACGGCCAACAGCACCGAACCGCAGAACGGCCTGCTCCCCGCCAACACCAACGAAGTTGGTGGCGGACGAGTCATGGACCTGATCTTCACCGGTCTGGTCAGCTATGACGTCAAGGGTGCGATCCAGAATGAACTGGCCGAGTCCATCAAGACTGAGGACTCCCAGAACTACACCATCAAGCTCAAATCCGGTGAGACGTTCAGCGATGGTTCGCCGATCACTGCGCAGAACTTCGTGGATGCTTGGAACTTCGGAGCAGCAGCTAAGAACACACAGCTGAACAGCTACTTCTTCGAATCGATCAAGGGCTATGACGCCGTCAGCGCCGCGGACTCCACCTTGGACAAGATGGAAGGCCTGAAGGTCGTTGACGACCAGACCTTCACGGTTGAGCTTGCCGCGCCGGAATCCGACTTCCCACTGCGTCTTGGCTACACGGCCTTCTACCCGCTGCCCGAGTCCGCATACAAGGATCCGGCGGCCTTCGGCCAGGATCCGGTCGGCAACGGCCCGTACAAGCTGGACACCGGCGGCTGGCAGCACAACGTGGCTGTCAAGCTGGTTGTAAACGACAAGTACAACGGACCGCGCAAGGCCAAGAATGGTGGCGTGACGTTCAAGCTCTACAACAGCACGGACGCAGCCTACACGGATGTGCAGTCTGACAACCTGGACGTGTTGGACCAGGTTCCCCCGAGCGGTCTGCAGAACTTCAAGACGGACTTCAAGGACCGTTTCGTCAACCAGCCCTACGCTGGCAACGCCACCATGACGATCCCGAGCTACCTGCCTGAGTTCGCGGGTGAGGCCGGAAGCATGCGCCGCCAGGCGATCTCCATGGCGATTGACCGCCAGCAGATCATCGACAAGATCTTCTACGGCAACAAGAAGGTTGCGCAGGAGTTCACCTCTCCCGTGCTTGACGGCTTTGACGGCAACCTGCCCGGCAGCGATGTCCTGAAGTTTGACGCCGCCAAGGCCAAGGCACTGTGGGAAAAGGCTGACGCGATCAGCCCGTGGCCCGCAGACAAGGTCTTCACCATCACCTCAAACATCGATGGTGCCGGCAACAAGGAATACATCACGGCCATGGCCAACCAGATCGCCACGAACCTGGGCATCAAGGCTGAGTTGAACCCGATCGCCACGTTCAAGGAAATGCGCGACCTGGTCAACAAGAAGAAGCTCACCGGCGCCTCACGTGCCGGTTGGCAGGCTGACTACCCGTCGCTCTACAACTTCCTCGGGCCGCTCTACGGCACCGGTGCAGGATCCAACGACGGTGACTACTCCAACCCCGCCTTCGACGCCAAGCTGAAGGAAGGCCTGTCGGCCAAGACGGTTGAAGCCGGCAACAAGATCTTCAATGAATCACAGGAAATCCTGCTGAAGGACCTGCCGGTTGTGCCCCTGTGGTACCAGGCAGTCCAGGGCGTGTGGAGCAACAACGTCAACACCGTCCAGTTTGGCTGGAACGGCGTTCCGCTGTACTACGACATCACGGCCAAGTAGCATCTGCAGCTCTGTGGCATAAGAAAGGGGGAACCGGGCTTGAAGAGCCGGGTTCCTCCTTTTTTCACCAGACTTCACATAGTCTTACAACAACTAAATGGTACTCATCGTGCAAGATGACGTGGACGATCCCACCGACATCCTGCACAGACAACTATTGAACAGGTAACTTCATGAATGATTTGTGCTTGCGGATGAAGGGCGTGGTGATGCTGTAATGATCATGTTCACGCTCCGGCGCTTCCTGCAGCTGATTCCCGTTTTCTTCGGGGCCACCCTGCTGGTATATTTCCTCGTTTTCGCCACCCCCGGCGACCCCATTGCGGCTCTGTCCGGCGGCAAGCCGATGGCCCCGGCCGTCGAGGCCGCCCTCCGGGCCCAATACAACTTGGACCAGCCGTTCTGGATCCAATACGGGCTGTATCTGAAAAACCTCGTGACACTGAACCTTGGTCAAACCTTCTCCGGGCAGGAAGTAGCAGCAGTGATCGGCCGGGCATACCCCGTCACGGCACGGCTTGCGATCATGGCCCTGGCCTTCGAAGCGATCTTCGGTGTGTTCTTCGGCGTTATTGCCGGACTGCGCAAGGGCAAGCTGTTTGACAGCACCGTCCTGGTGGCATCCCTGATCGTCATCGCTGTACCCACCTTCGTCCTGGGCTTCGTTTTGCAGCTTGTAGTCGGCGTTCAGCTTGGCTGGGCCAAGCCGACAGTCAGTGGTGCGGCACCGTGGAACGAACTCATCCTTCCGGCACTGGTGCTGGGGCTGGTCTCCCTGGCTTACGTCATCAGGCTCACCCGAGCCTCCATCAGCGAGAATATGAACGCGGACTATGTCCGTACCGCAACGGCCAAGGGGCTGAGCCGCCGGCGAGTGGTGGTGGTGCACATTCTGCGAAACTCCCTGATTCCCGTGGTGACCTTCCTCGGTGCCGACCTGGGTGCCCTCATGGGCGGCGCCATCGTCACAGAGGGTATCTTCAACGTCCCAGGAGTAGGCAACCTGCTGTACAAGGCCATCTTGAACGGGGAGACACCCACCGTTGTGGCGGTGGTTGGCATCCTGGTGATTGTGTTTGTGATTGCCAACCTCGTCGTTGACCTCTTGTACGCCTGGCTCGACCCAAGGATTCGCTATGTCTGAGAACCTGACACCCGATAAAGACCTGTCCCCGGCGGCAACCTCGCCAGCGCGGCAAGGCAAAGTCTCCAGCCGCGTCATTGAGCACTATGTGGCACCGTTGGAGGAAACGCCGTTGGCCGCCGTCGACAGTGTCGATGTATCCACGGCTCCGTTGAGCCTGTGGGCGGAAGCCTGGCGCAACCTGCGCAAGCAGCCGCTATTCATCATTTCCACACTGCTGATCCTGCTGGTGCTGGTGGTGGCCATCTTCCCGCAGTTGTTTGCCAGCGTTGATCCCACCAGTTGCGACCTGGGTAACTCGGCCGAGGGGCCACGTTCCGGCCACCCGCTTGGCTTTACGCTGCAGGGCTGCGATGTCTACTCACGCGTGATCTACGGCACCCGAGCCTCCCTCATGGTCGGTGTGTTCACGACCATTGGCGTGTTGATCATAGGTGGCATCATGGGCGCCTTGGCCGGATACTACGGCGGCTGGATTGACGTGATCCTGGCCCGCTTGGGCGACGTCTTCTTCGCCCTGCCGCTGATCCTCGGCTCCATTGTCATGATGCAGCTCCCCGCATTCCGCGAGAACCGCAGCGTGTGGACGGTGGTCCTGGTGCTGGTGATCTTCGGCTGGCCGCAAATTGCCCGCATCACGCGCGGCGCCGTCATTGAAAACCGCAACGCCGACTTTGTGACGGCATCCAAGGCGCTGGGACTGTCCCGTTTCAAGGCCCTGGTGCGCCACGTGGTGCCGAACTCGCTGGCACCCATCATCGTGGTGGCCAGCATCTCGCTCGGAACGTTCATCGTTGCCGAGGCCACCTTGTCCTTCCTGGGCATCGGGCTGCCATTCTCCGTCATGTCCTGGGGCAATGACATTGCCTCAGCCCAGCCGCAGGTGCGCAACAACCCAGCTGTGCTGCTGTGGCCCGCCGTGGCCCTGTCCATTACGGTTTTGAGCTTCATCATGCTGGGCGACGCCCTGCGAGATGCGCTTGATCCCAAGGCAAGGAAGCGGTGACACCATGTCAAACTACGAAAAGGACATGAGCGTGAACAACCCCGCCAAGAAGACCGATGTGACCCCCCTGCTTGAAATCAGGGACCTGGCCATCACCTTTGAAACTGCCAACGGTCCGGTCAATGCAGTGCGCAACGCACACCTGACCATCATGCCCGGCGAGACAGTTGCCATTGTGGGCGAGTCAGGCTCAGGCAAGTCCACCACGGCACTGGCTGCCATCGGCCTGCTCCCGTCCAACGGACGTGTCAGTGGCGGACAGGTCATCTTTGACGGCGAGGACATTGCCCATGCCAGCGAGAAGCGGATGGTTGAGCTCCGCGGGAACTCGATCGGTATGGTCCCACAGGACCCGATGTCCAACCTGAACCCGGTGTGGCGAATCGGCTTCCAGGTCAAGGAGACACTCAAAGCCAACGGCCTTGCGGGATCAAACCACAAGGAACGCGTAGCTGAGGTGCTCACCAACGCTGGCCTCCCTGATGCCGCACTGCGTGCCAAGCAGTACCCGCACGAGTTCTCCGGCGGCATGCGTCAGCGCGCGCTGATCGCGATCGGACTGGCCTGCAGCCCGCGGCTGCTGATTGCCGATGAGCCCACATCCGCACTGGACGTGACAGTGCAGCGACAGATCCTTGACCACTTGGACACCATGACCACCGAGCTGGGCACAGCCGTGCTGCTGATCACCCACGACCTCGGCCTGGCCGCGGAGCGGGCTGAGAAGCTTGTGGTCATGTACAAGGGGCAGGTGGTCGAGTCGGGTGCAGCGTTGGAGATCCTGCGCAACCCGCAGCACCCGTACACGCAGCGCCTGATCAATGCCGCTCCTTCACTGTCCTCCCGCCGTTTGCAGTCGCAGAAGGCGAAGGACGCCTTGGCGGCGGCTGCGGCGGAACTGGACGAGTCAGTGGAAGCCAGGCACACGCCGTCGCCCGTCCCTGCTACATCGGGTCTGCCTTCACTGCGGAAGGATGCGGAGCCGGGACGCGCACAGGCCGGGGACACCATTCTCGAGATTAAGAACCTCACCAAGGTGTTCAAACTGCGCGGTGCGTTGGGCAAGACCACGGACTTCAAAGCCGTGGACGATGTCAACATCACGGTCCCGCGCGGGACCACCATGGCGATTGTGGGGGAGTCCGGTTCGGGCAAGTCCACGGTGGCTCAGATGGCCCTGAGCCTGCTGGCTCCCACCGAGGGCAGCATCCTCTTTGACGGAGTGGAGGTGAACACGCTCAAGGGGAAGGCGCTTTTTGACTTCCGCCGCCGCGTGCAGCCGATCTTCCAGGACCCTTATGGCTCCCTGGACCCGATGTTCAACATCTACCGGACCATTGAGGAGCCGTTGAAGATCCACAAGATCGGCAACGCCAAGTCCCGGGAGAAGAAGGTGCGCGAACTGCTGGATCAGGTCTCGATGCCTGCTGCCACGATGAGCCGTTTCCCGAACGAGCTCTCCGGTGGCCAGCGTCAGCGCATCGCGGTTGCCCGCGCCTTGGCATTGAACCCTGATGTCATTATTTGCGACGAGGCCGTTTCGGCCCTTGACGTGCTGGTGCAGGCGCAGGTGCTGAATCTGCTCAATGAGCTGCAAGAGGAGTTGGGATTGACCTATCTTTTCATCACGCACGACCTTGCTGTGGTTCGCCAGATCGCAGACCATGTCACCGTGATGCAGAGCGGCCGGGTGGTTGAGGCTTCCTCCACCGACGAGGTCTTCAACAACCCGAAGCAGCGCTACACGCAGGACCTGCTCAGCGCCATTCCAGGGGCAACCTTGCTGGTCTAGCAGTTCTGCCGGCCCGGCACCTTGTTGGGACAGCAAAACAGTGCGGCAACAGCAGCCGGCACGTCCACTTCACGTGGGCCTGCCGGCTGCTTTTTTCTTGGCCCATTGGGCAGGGAACTTGCTGTTGGGGCTCCATGGGTGCGTGCAGGTAGATTAGGACGCATGGAAACACCCGCTTTACTGCCTGGGGCCGGCCCCGATGCCACGATCCTCTTTGTGCATGCACACCCCGACGACGAAACCATTGTCACAGGGGCCACCATGGCAGCGTCCGCTGCTGCCGGGGCGAGGGTTGTGCTGCTGACCTGCACGCGCGGTGAACTGGGAGAGGTCATCCCGCCGGAGCTGGCGCACCTCGAAGTTAAGGCAGGGAACACCGCTGACGGTTCCACCTTGGCAGCAGAGCGGGAACGCGAGCTGGCTGCCGCCCTGGCTGCGCTGGGCATCCACGAGCATCTCTGGCTGGGCCAGGGCTTTGCTGCGCCTGGCGATGGTCCCGTGATGTTCCGTGACTCAGGGATGCAATGGGGTCCTGATGGGCGCGCCATGGCTGCCTCACGGGTACTGCCCGGCTCCCTCTCTCGGGCACCGCTGGCGGAGACGGCTGAACTCATCGCCGCAACCATCAGGGCGCTGCGGCCCACCATCGTCATCACGTACGCGGCCGACGGCGGTTACGGGCACCCTGACCACGTGCGGACCCATGAACTCACCATGGCAGCACTGCGGCTGGCTGCCGCGCCCACCGCCACGTCCGCGGCGTGGCGGGTATCAGGCGTTTACACGATTGTCAGCGACCGGCCGGAGCGCCCCCTTGAAACGGGCGTGACGCGACTGGCCGTGGTGGGCGATCTGGCGGCAAAGACTGCAGCCATGGCCGCCCACCGAACCCAAATCACGGTTGACGGGGACCGTTATGCACTCTCAGACAATGTGTGGAAGGACATCTCCGCTGTGGAGGAGTTCGTTGCTGTGGACCCGGCTGATATTTACCCTCCTGCGAAACCTGGCGGGAGTGGTGCGTCGTGATGGAGCCGGCGCAGCACCCCGGCGACTCTGCGCAAGATCTTCCGGGGCAGAAGCCAGTGAGCCAGCTGCCCAGACCGCGCCGGTGGGCCGTGTTGGCCGCCGCGGCAGGAGCCGGCATCGGCAGCGGGCTTTTGGGTACCTCGCTGCACGGCCATGCGTGGTACCCAGGTAGTGGCGACTTGGTGGTTCCCTACGGTGCTGCACTGGCGCTGTTATTGCTTGCGGCGGTGAGCCTATTCGTGGGCCTGTGGAGCCGGAGCTCGTGGGTTGTGGTGGCCTGTGGTGCGGCGGCCTACCTCACAGCTGGGGCCCTGTCATTGCAGCTGGGCTCCTTTGGCATGATCACCAACAACGTTCAAGGCAGTGTTTGGTTGTACGGCATAGCGGTAGTCACGCCGCTGGTGGCTTGGCTTGTCTGGGCCCTGTTGCGTAGCAAAAAGTAGCCGACTCCGTCGCTTCGGGCAGAGCGTTGGGGCTACTGCCGCACTTGCCTGGCTCGCCGTGCAGGAGGCGGGGGAACAGCCTTGGCCAGCTGGACGTCGTCGTACTGGATGGTGACATGACCAGTACGGGTGGCGAGGGTGGCGCTGACGCCGTCACGCTCGGTGAGTTCGCCCAAGGCGTCCGTCAGCCCGCCGTCGATCCTGTACCGGATAACCATGCGGGTGCCCAACGGAAGGCTGGCTAGGCGTTCAAGTGCACTGTTCACACCTTCATACTAAGTCTCGTTGAGATGCGGGCGCGGCGGTGGTGGGGGATAATGGGGAAACCGGTTCTCTTTGTGCCGGCATAAGTCTTTCGAGAAAGGTTGGGGACGTGACGTACGTAATTGCGCAGCCGTGCGTGGATGTCAAGGACAAGGCATGTGTTGAAGAATGCCCTGTTGACTGTATCTACGAGGGTGAACGCTCGCTCTACATCCACCCCGACGAATGTGTTGACTGTGGTGCCTGTGAACCTGTGTGCCCGGTGGAAGCCATCTACTACGAAGATGACACCCCTGATGAATGGGCTGAGTACTACAAGGCGAATGTGGAGTTCTTTGACGTGCTCGGTTCCCCCGGTGGAGCGGCAAAGATCGGAAATACCCACACCGATCACCCCTTGATTGCTGCCCTTCCGCCGCAGAACCAGGGCTGATTCGAACCTTATGACGCCCCCACACTCTTCCGGCAAGCCCTTCGGCCTGCAGCTGCCCGACTATCCGTGGGATGCGCTTGCACCTTATTTGGCCACGGCTGCCCAACACCGCGACGGCGTGGTGAACCTGTCCATTGGCACTCCCGTGGACCCCACTCCGGCCCTGATTCAGGACGCGCTGAAGGCGGCTGCGGATGCGCCTGGCTATCCCACCACGCACGGAACGCCCGAGCTGCGCCAGGCGATTGTGGATTGGTTTGCGCGCCGCCGCAACGTTGCCGGGCTGGACCCCCGGGACGTCATGCCCACAGTCGGGTCCAAGGAGCTGGTGGCCTGGCTGCCGCTACTACTCGGTCTGGGTGAAGGTGATGTTGTGGTGCGGCCAGCCGTTGCCTATCCCACTTACGACATGGGTGCCGTGTTTGCCGGGGCTACGAGCGTTGCCGCCGATTCGCTGGACGAGCTCGACGCCGAAACCCGCGCCCGCGTGCGCCTCGTCTGGGTGAATTCCCCGGGCAATCCGACCGGGATTGTGCGTGGCGTTGCGGAGTTGAAGACTTTGGTGGAGCAGGCCCGCGCCTTGGGTGCCGTGGTGGCCTCCGATGAATGCTACGGGGAGCTTGGCTGGGGCGCCTGGGATCCGGAAAATGGTGGGGAAGCTGTTCCCAGCGTGCTGGACCCACGCGTCTGCGGGAACTCCCACGAAGGCTTGCTGGCCGTCTATTCGCTGAGCAAGCAATCGAACCTGGCCGGCTACCGGGCGGCCTTTGTGGCAGGGGACGGCGCCATCATGGCGAACATTGTCAATAGCCGCAAACATGCTGGCATGATCGTGCCGTACCCGGTGCAGGAAGCCATGCGCGCAGCTCTTGCCGACGACGCACACGTGAGAGCTCAAAAGGAGCTTTACCGCAGGCGCCGTGCACAGCTGGTGGGTGCCCTTGAAGCGTTTGGCCTGACCATCCACCACTCCGAAGCCGGACTGTATCTGTGGTGCACGGCTGGAGAGGACACCTGGACCACCATCAGCCGGCTGGCCGAGCTTGGCATAGTGGCCGGCCCCGGAACGTTCTACGGAGAAGCCGGCAACGGCTTTGTCCGGGTGGCCTTGACCGGAACCGATGAGCGCATTGCGGCCGCGGCTGCGCGGCTCGGCGCAGATTCATAGTGTTTTGGCTCTTGGGGCCGCGTTTTCCGGTACAGGATTAGTGGTGAAGGCCCTTAAAGCGGTAGTTTCGTAGATAGCCGTCTAAGCCACCGGGCGCTTGGTGTGCTGAGTTTTTTCTTGGATTTCAACTCAACCGGCGCAGGTGTCCTCCGGGGCGTAAAACTTGCAGTGAACTAACCAAAGCCTCTCGCAGGCTACCTCATGAAGGGGACTCCATGACTGATTCCACGAGCGCATTCCTGCGCTACGACGGCGGAGAGCTTGAACTGCCGCGACTTGATGCAGTAGAAGGCAACGCCGGGTATGACGTTTCCAAGCTCCTGAAGGAAACCGGTGCGGTCACCTACGATCCCGGCTTCGTCAACACGGCTGCCACGTCCTCCGCCATCACGTACATTGACGGTGATGCGGGCATCTTGCGTTATCGCGGCTATCCCATTGAGGAACTGGCTGAACACTCCAGCTTCCTTGAAGTGTCGTACCTGCTGATCTACGGCAATCTGCCCACAGCGGCGGAGCTTGATGCTTTTGACCAGCGCATCCGCCGCCACACGATGCTGCACGAAGACCTCAAGGGCTTCTTTGCCGGCTTCCCCCGCGACGCGCACCCCATGCCGGTGCTGTCCTCGGCAATCTCCGCGCT
Organism: Arthrobacter sp.; assembly: GCF_030540645.1. Lineage (GTDB taxonomy): Bacteria > Actinomycetota > Actinomycetes > Actinomycetales > Micrococcaceae > Specibacter. Next base: position 65,913 of record NZ_JAUNVV010000004.1, on the reverse strand, counting down.
GTCCACGTTCTACCAGGACTCCCTCGACCCGTTCGACGACGAGCAGGTGGAAATGGCCACCTTCCGCCTCATGGCCAAGCTGCCCGTCATTGCCGCCTACGCGCACAAGAAGTCCACCGGCCAGCCCATGCTGTACCCGGATAACTCCATGGACCTGGTGTCCAATTTCCTGCGCTTGAGCTTCGGTGTTCCGACCGAGCACTACGAGATGGACCCGGTGGTGGTCAAGGCACTGGACCTGCTGTTGATTCTGCACGCAGACCATGAGCAGAATTGCTCCACCTCCACCGTCCGCTTGGTGGGTTCGGCCAACGCCAACATGTTTGCCTCGGTCTCCGCTGGCATCAACGCCCTCTTCGGCCCGCTGCACGGCGGTGCCAACGAAGCAGTGCTGAACATGCTCCGCCAGATCCAGGACAGCGGCGAGCCTGTTGAAAAGTTCGTGGAGCGGGTGAAGAACAAGGAAGACGGCGTGAAGCTCATGGGCTTCGGGCACCGCGTCTACAAGAACTACGACCCCCGCGCCAAGATAGTGAAGGCAACGGCCCACGAAATCCTGGAAAAGCTCGGCGGCAACGACGAACTTTTGGACATCGCCATGCGGCTGGAAGAAGTAGCACTGACGGATGAATACTTCGTCTCCCGCAAGCTCTACCCCAACGTCGACTTCTACACCGGCCTGATCTACAAGGCCATGGGCTTCCCCGAAAAGATGTTCACCGTGCTGTTCGCCATTGGCCGCCTGCCTGGTTGGATTGCCCAGTGGCGCGAGATGATGAAGGACCCGCAGACGAAGATCGGCCGCCCGCGCCAGCTTTACACAGGCGAACCCGAGCGGATGTACCCCTCGAGGTAATCCCCACGCACTCCCACCCCCTCACAAGTTCGGGGTGGGGCCCTCGGGCGCGGGGGCCCAGGTATCGTGGCGGGGGGGGGGGGACCCCGGGGGGGCCCCCCCCCCCCG
>NZ_JAUNVV010000004.1:54444-64939 GCF_030540645.1 Arthrobacter sp. | reverse complement strand
CGTGGGGTGGGGGCCCAGGGGGGGGGGGGCCACTGTTTTTGGGGGGGGGGTTGGTTGCCTTTTGTACCCCCCCCGCCGCCTTTCTCATGAAAATCCCCTTCTTGAAAGTTGAAAGCTAAAATGTTGAAATTGCTGCTGCACACCTTCTCCATGGCGTTCCCCATTGTCGTTGTGGTGCTGGGCATCCTGCTGCTGGTGGGCAAAACAGTATTCCTGCCGTACTTCATCGCCGCCGTTGTTGTCATGGTGGTCCTCCTGGTGCTTTTGTACGTGGACAAGAAGAAGGACGCAGCAATCAGCAAGTAGGCGAGTCATTGAGCAGACTTGAAACAAGTGTGCTAAAAAAGATATGTGCCTAAAATTATTGATGCCGATGACCGCCGTGAACTCGTTGCGGACGCCGTGTTCCGCGTTATTTCGGAACGGGGAATGGGGCAGGCATCGCTGCGCAACGTAGCCAAGGCCGCCAATCTGGCTTTGGGTTCGGTACGGCACTATTTCGACAACCAGGGCGAACTGATGGAGTTTGCCTGCCGGGTCAACTCTGAACGCATCCACGTCCGGGCCCTTGACAAGCTCGTTGAGCTGGAAGAAAATACCTTGCCCGCTGCGGCCGCGGAGATTGTGGAGAATTGCGCCGCTGTCCTGGAGGAATTGCTGCCCTTGGATGAAAGCCGGCGGGCCGACGCCGTGGTGCACATGGAATTCATGCTGGACGCTCGTACCAATACCGGGCTTTCCGACGTCGCCAGGGACGACTACCGGGCCACGGGCGCCGTCGTTGGCCGCGTGGTCATGCAATTGCTGGAAAGCCCTCTCGCTTCCGCCAATTTGGTCCCGGTGGATGAGGCCGAAAGACTTATTGGCCTCTTGGACGGTTTGAGCCTGCGCATGGTCCTGCAACCAGCCTGGTCGACTCCCGAACAGGGCCGGGCCACTCTTCGCAGGCACCTGCACACGCTCCTGGCAAAATAGCCCCATATTTGGTCAGTGCCGAGTTCCTCGCTTCAGAGTAATCTTGAAGGTGGGATTGCTGCACCAATAATGCAGCGGCTGGAGGCGAAAGAGAATGCATCACACAGGTGGCCCCGGATGGCGTATCACCATGGATACGTGCGGACCCATGCTTATAGCCCTTTATCTGCGTGACGTGGCTGGTCTGGTGGGCGCGGGCACCCCTGCCCTGTCAGATGTGGCGCCTACGGTCACCGCCTCAGACCACACCATGCTGATCTCCAGTGTCGGTGGAACCGACGCCTTGCGGGATCAGTGGGAATTCTGGTGGGGCAGGCTGCTGCAACAGGTACCCGGTTCGCAGGAAACCCTCACGCCCCCAAACTTCCCCGAACTGGCTGGGATGCCCGCCCTCCAGCGGGTGGCCCAAGCTCACTATGGGGCGGCGCTGACCTGGTCCAGAGAGCAGACGCACCTGTATTCGGTGCTTGCACAGCAGCGTGAAACCCTGGGTGAGCACAAAATTTTGGCGGACCTTGTACAAAACAGGGAGATGGAACTTGGACGCTGTGCCAGGGATTTCACCCTCACCATCGTAGAAGTTCCACTCGCAGAACAACGGGCGTGGTTCATTGAACCGAACCGCCTCATCATGAGTTCCCACCTGCTTGATGACCAGGCGTCCTTTTGCAGTTTTGTCCGGCCCGTGGTGGAACTGCTGGTCTAGCTTTGAATTGCCGGGGCCAGCTGGATGGCTACTAGTTCCGGAGTTGCCGAACCACCAGCCTGCCAGCCCACGTTGCGGCCGTCGGTGTTGGCGCTCCTGTTCCACGTTTGGCCGGCGTGGCTGATTTCGACGATGCCGAATTGGTGTGCGTTCGCCAGCGCCCAGTTGGCCACGATCCAGCCATGGGTCGGGGAAACCGGAACGTGCACCAGTGTGCCCGCTTCATTGACCGTCGTAGTGGCATCGAAAAGCCCCACAGCTGCTTGTGCCGCTGAAATCACATCTTGTGGATTGCTGCCGGAGGTTGCGGTTGGCAACGTGCAATTGAGACTTGCAGGAGTTTGCCCCGCCATGGCTGAAGCAAAGGCGCGGGACAACGCCTCGTGCTTGCCGTAGGCGTGCGGGTACCCGGAGCGCTGGACAATCTGGGCTGCGTCATTGACGGGCATGTCAACATAACCTGGCACTTGAGCCAAGGCATCGTAGAATGCGTTTGCTGAAAATGCCGGGTCCATGATTTCATCCACACTGCCCCAGCCCTGGGACGGGCGCTGCTGGAACAGGCCAATCGAATCCAAATCCCCATAGTCAATGTTGCGCAGCTTTGATTCCTGCAATGCCGTAGCCAAGGCAATGGAAGCTGCGCGCGCAGGCATGCCCCTCTGCACAGCGAGAGTGGTGATCAGGGACGCGTTTTGGCTTTGATCAAGGGCAAGTTTGTAGCTCGCATCTCCGACAGTCGCGGTGCAGCCCGTGGACAGCCCCGGAGCCAAGGTGTCCCGGAGCGTGCCAACAAGCCACGCACCGCCGCCAATGAGCAGGCCGAGACAGACTACGGTGACAGTCAGCAACGTGGCAATGCGACGGCTCCGCCGACTCATGGCACGGAACGTTCAGCAGATGCGTTGTTAGTTCGCATGCAGGATCTCATTGAGCGCCACAGTGACACCCTTGCGCGGCAGGGCCTCGACTTCACCGGTGCTTGAGTTACGGCGGAACAACAAGTTCGGAAGGCCCGAAAGTTCGCTGGCCTTGACCACAGCGCTGGTGAGCGTGCCGTCGTCGTTCTTGGAGCCGTAAAGGCGCACCCGGGTTCCGGCGGTGACATACAGGCCGGCCTCCACCACGGAGTCGTCGCCGATACTGATGCCCACGCCGGAGTTGGCACCCAGTAGGACGCGCTCGCCCACAGCCACCCGCTCACGGCCGCCACCGGACAGTGTGCCCATGATGGAGGCACCGCCACCCACGTCGCTGCCATCGCCCACCACCACGCCGGCGGAAATGCGGCCTTCAACCATGGAGGTGCCCAGCGTGCCGGCGTTGAAGTTCACGAAGCCTTCGTGCATGATCGTGGTGCCCTCGGCCAGGTGGGCGCCCAGCCGGACACGGTCGGCGTCGCCAATGCGGACGCCTGACGGGACCACGTAGTCCACCATGCGTGGGAACTTGTCGACGCCGTATACCGTGACTGGGCCGCGGCGGCGCAGCTTGGTGCGGGTGAGTTCGAAACCGTCGACGGCGGCCGGGCCAAAGTTGGTCCACACGACATTGTTGAGCTTGCCAAAAACACCGTCGAGGTTGAGGGTGTTGGGGGCTGCGAGGCGGTGGGAGAGCAGGTGGAGGCGCAGGTATGCGTCCACGGCATCCTCAGGGGCAGCATCCAGGTCGATCTGGGCGAACACCACCTGCACGCTCACGTCCCTGTCCGCATCGGTGCCTGCTGCTGCCAGCGCGGTGAGAGCTGCGTCTGCTTCTGGAGCCTTTCCCAATGCGCCTGTGATGGTGCCCAGGGCCGGGCTGGGGAACCACACATCAAGGACGATGCCGGAGCTGGTGATGGTGGCAAGGCCGAAGCCGTGGGCGGAACGCTCTGTGGATGTAACTGGTTGGGTCATTGGATAAGTTTATCGGCACCGGGGGAGCGGGAATGTCAGCAGCCCTGCTCAGACCACTGTGAAGCTGATGGAGTGCCAGCCGCTGGAGCCATCGGGTGCCGGAGGTGCTTGGTCCTCGGTCTGCAGTTCGTTGGCGGCATCGTAGGCGCGGACGCGTACCTTGTGGTTTCCGGCCGGGGCATTCTCCCAGACATATGACCACTGGCGCCAGGTGTCCACCGATGCCTCGGCGGCCAGCGTCGCAGCCAGCCAGGGTCCGTCGTCCAGCTGGATTTCAACCTTTGAAATACCTTTGGTCTGCGCCCATGCACTGCCGCCGATGGAGACTTTCCCTGCGGGGATGCGTGCCAGCGCTCGGGGAACCTCCACACGCGATGCAGTTTTGATGGGACCGTGCGAGGACCAGCCGCGTGATGTCCAATACCCTGCATTCTCCGCGAAGGTTGTGACTTCCAGGTCGACAACCCACTTGGTGGCCGAGACGAAGCCGTAGAGGCCCGGCACCACCATGCGGACGGGGAATCCGTGTTGCAGGGGCAGCGGCTCGCCGTTCATGCCCACTGCCAGCATGGCGTCACGGTCATCCTGAAGAATGGGAAGGGGCGTTGATGCGCTGAAGCCGTCGATACTTGTGGACAGCACCATGTCGGCGCCCGCCTTGGGCTTTGCCCGGGCCAGCAGTTCCCGAATGGGGTAGCCAAGCCATTTGGCGTTGCCGGCGAGGTTTCCGCCGACCACATTCGAAACACAGGTCAATGTCACATACGACTCGATGAGATCAGCTGCCAAAAGTTCATCGAAACCCAGCGTAATTTCTTCCTCGACCATTCCGTGGACGCGCAGTTCCCACTTGGCCGGGTCGATTTCCGGGACCACCAGAGCAGTGTCGATGCGGTAAAAGTCGTTGTTGGGGGTCACGAAGGGGGTGACTCCCTCCACTGGCGCCTGGACTCCAGTGGGCAATGCCGCAGCCTTGATCTTGGCGGACGGGAGCTTGAGGGCGTCACGCACCTGCCGGACGGCGTTGCGGGTGGTGGAAAGGGCACTCCCTGCCACGCCGGCCACAACCGCCACTCCAGCCAGGGCTGCGGTCCGTAGCAGGAAACTGCGACGACTGGTGGAATCCGCAGTGGGAGGCTGCTGCCCAGCCTGAAGTGGCTGTGCCTGCGTTTCGCCACGTGCTATTTCCGGTTCCGGCGTTAAGAACCGGAGGCTCAGAAGGCCTGCGATGGTGCCGACCAGCAAAGGAAAGAGGTCTGCAATACCGGCGCCGGAGCGGGTGATGATGGCTGCGCCCATGACAAGGGCAAAGACAACCACCAGTGCGGCACCAGCCCTGAAGTGCCTTCGGGCCACGATCCCGGCTACCGCGGATAGCAGGGTTGCTACAACTCCCATGGAGATCAGCAGCACCATTTTGTCATTCGTGCCAAACGTGGCGATGGCGAAGTCTTTCAGCCACGCCGGGGTGAAATCAATGAACGCGGAGCCAACGGATGTCAGCGGGGCTGACGCAGGGCCAAAAAAGACCGAGACCAATTGGGCTGAGGCAAACAAGATTCCAGCCGCAACGACGCCGGCCAGTGCCCCTGGCCAGAGTTCATGCAAGGAATGTTGACGTGGTGCCTTGTTCAGATTACGCATTGGTTGATCCTTAGAATTATTGCTTGGCTACCGGGTTGGCAGTCCGGTAGGGGTGCTCTTAAAGTACTTCGGAGCGGAGCCCCTGTCGGATTGCTTGGACAGGGGCTCCGCTCCGAGAATTCTTTTTGCTTTAGAGCGCTTGGACCATAAGTGGCTTGGTAGTGGGCGCTGGCGAACCGCCAGCCGGTTCAATGGTGATACCGACATGCGTGGCACCGTTCAGTTTCCCGTCGAGGACCTGCATGCCTGGAGTGGGAGATCCAGGATTCGGCATGACCCCTGCCGGAACAGCGCCTTCTGCGGAGATGAACCAGAGTTCATAGGTTTTGTCCGCAGGCAACTCCGGCATGCCCTTGACCATGATGGCGGCCCTGTTGGCCGTGGTGGAGGAGGCGACTGTTACTGATGCGCCGTCGGACATTTCGGTGGTGGCAATCTTGGCGTCGGAGGCACTGACTATCCCCAACATGGCTTCCTGTTGTGCCGCAGCCGAGGCCTGATTGGATTCAAGGGCCACAAGCCTTTTTTGCAAGTCGGTGTCGGTCGAATTCTGGCCGACAACCCAACCGGCGGCACCGGCGAAAACCACCAGCGCAGCAGCGGCGCCTAGCGCTGGAAGCCAGCGACTCCCCTTGGTGGTGTTGGGAGCCGAGGAATGGCTTCCATGTCTTTTACCCGAGGAAATATCGCGGACTGCTGAAGGGTTCGGAGGTTGACGTTTGTTGCGAATGGCTGCCATCACGTCGGCTTTGAGCTGCGGCGGTGGGGCCTGCTCATCTGTTCCGTAGGCCAGCAGTGTCGCTGTCTCAGTGAGTTCGCGGGCTTCTTGCGCCGTTTGCTCGTCGGTGAGTGCGAATTTTTCAAATTCGACACGTTCTCTGTTATCCAAAGCGTCCAAAGCGTAGGAGCCGGTGTTCAAGTGCAATTGCTTGTCCATCATGCCACTCCCAACCTGTCTCGCATCCTTATCATCCCGTCACGGATTCTTGTCTTAACTGTACCCACTGGAACCTTGAGAAGCTCCGCGACCTCTTGATGGGTGTAGCCGCCGTAGTAGGCCAAGCTGATGGCCTCCTGCTGGGCCGGTGTCAAGGACTTCAAGGCCTGCTGGACGCGTTCGGCCTCGAATTGGCCTTCCACGGTTTCAGCGACGTCCTCGTAGCTCTCTTGAAACTCCTTCATGCCTTGGCGCAGGTCCCTGTCGCTGCTGGCCTGGCTGGCCCTGACTTTGTCCACCGCCTTTCGGTGCGCAATGACCAAAATCCAAGACATGGCCTTGCCTTTGTCCGGATCAAAGCGGGATGCCTGCTCCCAGATGTCAAGGAAGACCTCTTGGGTTACTTCCTGACTCTGGGCGGGGTCCCTGACAACGCGGCGCACCAAACCGAATACTCTGGGCGCCACTTCGTCGTACAAAATCTCAAAGGCCGCCTCGTCGCCTGAGGCGACGAGGCGGATGAGTTCTTCCTGGGATGGTGGGGCCAAGGCCTCCACGGATCGCAACCACGGTACACGCATAGTGTCTACAGTGCCACGTTCTTCCTTCTCAAGCTGGCTTCCTTCGATCTGTGTTGCGAAATATTGATGCTTCCGGTTACTTCTTGGCTGGCGGCATCAGCACGGTGTCGATCAGGTAGACCGTTGCGTTGGCGGTCTTGACGCCACCACAGATGACCTTGGCGTCATTGACCATGATGTTGTCGCCGCTGCCGGTGACTGTCAGGTCACTTCCCTCGGCGGTTGCGTGCGTTCCATCAATCTCGCTGGGGGAAAGCTGGCCGGGAACCACGTGGTACGTGAGGATGGAAGTCAAAGCTGCCGAGTCGGTCTTCAACCCGTCGATGGTTGCTGCCGGGATCTTGGCGAAGGCGTCATCAACTGGTGCGAAGACGGTGAACTGGCCGCCGTTGAGCGTGTCAACCAGGTTGACGTCCTTGTTCAACTGGCCCGAGATGGCGGCCGTGAGAGTCTTCAACAGGGGGTTGTTCGAAGCAGCGGTGGCAACGGGATCCGCAGCCATGCCGGCAACTGAACCCGCTCCTGACGGAACTGCTTCGGCGTAGGCTGCGCAGCCGGAGCCGACGAGATCCCCTGCCATGGCCTCAGTGGTGGCCATGGGAGCTTCGGAAGACATCGGCGCCTCCGAGCTTGCGCTCGGTGTGGTGGTCGTTGCTCCGCTGCAGGAAGTGATTCCCATGGCTGCGACGGCCAGGATTCCCAGGCCAAAGCTGATGCGCTTACGGTTTCCGGACTTCAAGGTGGTGTTCATGATGAGTCTCCATAATGTGAAAGCGGAAGGATTCCGTTTTTTCCCCACCAGTCGCGGCTTGCGCTGCTCCGGTTCGGGCTGTCAGAGAGTACTTCGGAGCAGCTCGGGAAACGGATTGGATTTTCTTGAAGAAAGTTTTTTCGCTCTTTTCCGCACCGCTAAACTGTGGGAATGACCAGCCAAAAAACCCCGCAAACACCAGCCACAGCACCGGGAACACCGACACCTTCGACGTCGACGGGCTCCCTGCCGCTGAATATCCGCCAGGACGTGGCCATGCTCGCTGCGGACTTGATGGACATTGAGAGCGTCTCCGGAAACGAGGGAGCGCTCGCAGACGCCGTGGAGCAGGCACTGACCGGGCTGGAACACCTTCACGTGGTGCGCAACGGCGATGCCATCGTGGCGCGCACATCGCTGGGCCGGGGCGAAAGAGTGATTTTGGCCGGTCACCTGGACACGGTGCCCCTGCCCACTGCATCGGAGTCGCGAGGAACCGTGCCCAGCACTTGGGAAGGTGAGGTGCTGTACGGCCGCGGGGCAACGGACATGAAGGGCGGGGTGGCAGTGCAGCTGGCCCTTGCTGCCACGCTGCTTGAGCCCAACAAGGACCTGACCATCATCTTCTACGACCATGAAGAAGTGGCCGCGTCCAAAAGTGGTCTGGGCCGTCTGGTGCGCGAAAACCGGGAACTGCTCAACGCGGATTTTGGCATCCTGCTTGAACCAACCAATGGGACGGTGGAAGGCGGCTGCAACGGCACCATTCGCTTTGAAGCAACAACAAAGGGGATTGCGGCACACTCGGCACGGGCTTGGATGGGGGAAAACGCCATTCACGCGGCTGCACCGATCCTGGCCCTGCTGGCAGCCTACGATCCGGCAACCGTCACCGTCGACGGCCTGGACTACCGGGAATCATTGAACGCGGTGAAGATTCACGGCGGCACGGCGGGCAACGTGATTCCGGATGCCTGCGTGGTGGAGATCAATTACCGGTTCGCGCCCGATAAAACCCCGGCCCAGGCCGAGGCGCATGTGCGTGAACTGCTGGCCGGCTTTGATTTGGTGTGCACGGATTCCTCCTCCGGGGCACGTCCGGGACTCACGGCGCCAGCCGCGGCCAGCTTTGTGGCGGCTGTGGGGCGTGAACCACTTCCCAAGTACGGCTGGACAGATGTTGCCCGGCTGAGCGAGTTGGGTATCCCTGCCGTGAATTTCGGCCCAGGCGACGCACTGCTGGCCCACAGCGACAACGAGCATGTGCATGCCGGTGCCATTCGCGAATGCCTGGCGGCACTGACCCGTTGGCTTGCCTAGCCCCACCCTCGTGGCGACTGCCGCTTAAACGTCAGGGGCCGCCGTCGTTCTTCAAAGAACGACGACGGCCCCTGGCCTTGCTGCCTGGGTTGCCGCAGGCGGGTCAGCCAGCCAGGCCAACCTTGGTCTTGACGATCTTCACGCGGGAGGACATCTTGAATTCCACGTACTTGGCAATGCCGGACAGGATCAGGCACAGGCCCACATAGATGACTGCTGCGACCATCAGCGCCGGTACGACGGGGGAGCCGTACCCGCCCTGCGAGCCAAGGAAATCGGCGTAGTACAGGATTTCGTGGTACGTGATGAGGAAGCCCAAAGCGGTGTCCTTCAAAATGACCACGAGCTGGGAAATGATGACCGGCAACATGGCACGCACGGCCTGCGGGAGCAGGATCATGCGCAGCACCTGGCTCTTGGAGAGCCCAATGGCAAGTCCGGCCTCACGCTGTCCCTTGGGGAGGGACTCAATGCCGGCACGGAATACTTCAGCCAGAACTGAGCCGTTGTAAAGGATCAAGCCGACCACGACGGCGATGAAGGGAGTGATGCCCTTGACGCCGGCGGAGGGCAGACCGTAGTAGACAATCATCATCAGAACCAGCAATGGCACTGCACGGAACAACTCGGTGAACCAGTAGCAGGGGATGTGCAGCCACTTGGAATCGGACAGTCGGCCGAAGGCGAGGACGATGCCCAGCACCAAGCTGCCGACGGCGCCAACAGCAAAGGCCTTCAGCGTTGCGCCGATGACCTCCAAGAAGGTTTGCTGGACGAGTGGGAATGTGAAGATTTCCCACTTCTTGGCCGTGAACTGGCCCGATTCGTTGAACCGGAACAAGATGAAGGCAATGATGCCGAGCACCACAATGAAAGTGGCTATGTTCAGGTAAACGTTGCGTGTGCGGGCCTTGGGCCCGGGGACGTCAAAAAGTACTGAGCTCATCGTGCCACCCTCCACTTCTTTTCAAGGTAACGTTGCAGCGGCGTCATGATCCCCAGCACCACAACCACAAAGATCAAGGCAACCCACAGCAGCCCTGGCAACAGGGGCTCGCCACGTTCGCTGAGGTAGGCGCGAATGGCACCGGCTTCCAGCACGGAGAACCCTGCGGCAACTGTGGTGTTCTTCAGCAGTGCGATAAAAACGCTGAAAAGCGGAGGAACTACTGAGCGGAAAGCCTGCGGAAGCACAATCAGCGACAGGGTTTGGATGAAGGGAAGCCCTATTGCACGGGCAGCCTCGGACTGTCCGACGGAGACGGTGTTGATACCGGAGCGGATTGCTTCGCAGACGTACGTTGCCGTGTACAGCGAAAGACCGACGATGGCGGCATTCATGAAACTGATCGAAGGCAGTCCCAACCGGGGATAACCCAAGGCGAAGAAGGCCAGGATCAGCGTCAGCGGGGTATTGCGGACGGCGTTGACGTAGAGGGTTCCCGCAGCACGCATGGCAGGAGCTGGAGAGACGCGCATCCCGGCCACGATAGTGCCCAGAATCAGTGCGAAAAACGCGGAAATGACAAACAAGATTCCGGTGTTCTTGAAGCCAGTGAGAAACAGGTCGCTGTTGTCAATAATTATATTCACAGGGCTATGTCGCTTTCAGTGAATTGGCTAGAGGGCTAAGCGGTGGTGGTGGCCCGGGGGGTGGCCCCCGGCCCCCCCCACAAGAGGGTG
>NZ_JAUNVV010000004.1:38996-54434 GCF_030540645.1 Arthrobacter sp. | reverse complement strand
TTTTAAAATATTTTTATCACCGGGCCTTGGTGTTTTTCTTTTTTTGGTCTTGGGGGATAGGGGTTGGTGTGGCGGGGGGTGCCCCGGGGCAAACACCACTACCTTGTGAGTCTTAGTACTGATCAACCGCGGGCTGCTCAACCTTGGTGCCTGACTTGCCCAGCGTGGAGTCGTAGATCTTGGTCCACGTTGCGTTGCCGTCGGTCAGCGTCTGGTTCAAGAACGTGCGCAGTGCGGTGTCGCCCTTGGGCAGACCGATTCCGTACTTCTCCACGGTGAACGGTTCGCCAACAACTTTCAGGTTGTCAGGATCTTGTGAGGCAAAGCCCAACAGGATGGCCTGATCGGTCGTGACAGCGTCAACGCTGCCACTCTTGAGTGCGTCCACGCACTTGGAGTAGATGTCGAACTCAACCGGAATGGCCTTGGGGAAATTCTCGCGAATGTTTTGGATGGGCGTTGAGCCGGTGGCGGAGCAAACCTTCTTGCCGTCCAGGTCCTTTTCGCTCTTGATGGTGTCGTTGGACTTCTGCACCAGCAAGCCCTGGCCCGTGATGAAGTACGGTCCGGCGAAGTCCACGAGGGCCTTGCGCTTGTCGGTGATGGAATAGGTGCCCACGTAGAGGTCCACGTCGCCGTTGGCGAGGGCCGTTTCACGGTTGGCTGAGGGGATGGCCTTGAAATCAATCTTGTCCTTGGCCACGCCCAGCGAGGCTGCCATCCACGTGGCAATCTCAATGTCGAATCCGCTGCGCTGGCCGGTGGCTGCGTCCAAGTAACCCAGTCCGGGCTGGTCTTCCTTCACACCGATCCGGATGGCCCCGGAGGACTTGATCTTATCGAACGTGGGGCTGCCTGTGAGGGCAACATCTTTGGCTACTTCAAAGGCCGGGGCGTCGCCAGCAGAGCCGCCGTCAGTGGAGCCTCCTCCTGCCGTTGTGCCGCCACAACCTGTCATAGCCAATGCCGTGGCTGCTAGAACAGCCGCAACTCCGAGGCTCTTCCTTCCAAAAAATTTCTTCACGTGTATTCCTTTGATAAGCGGCCGTCATGGCCGGTGAAATGATCGGCTTCAGCAGCCGGAGAAGCTAAAAATGAGTTGCGTGTCAGTTAGTGAGGATCTTGGACAAAAAGTCCTTGGCCCTGGCTGTTTGTGGATTGGTGAAGAACTCACTGGGCGTGGCCTCTTCGACAATCTGTCCATCAGCCATGAAGATCACCCTGTCCGCTGCTTTGCGGGCAAAGCCCATCTCGTGGGTTACCACCACCATGGTCATGCCTTCCTTGGCCAGTTCAACCATGACGTCCAGGACCTCATTGATCATTTCAGGGTCAAGTGCGCTGGTGGGCTCGTCGAAGAGCATGACCTTTGGCTTCATCGCCAAAGCCCGTGCGATGGCGACGCGCTGCTGCTGACCGCCGGAAAGCTGGGCCGGAAGTTTCGCTGCCTGGTGGCCTACGCCCACCCGGTCCAACAAGCTCAGGGCGAGCTTGTCGGCGTCGGACTTGTTCATGCCCTTTACCTTGATGGGACCCAGTGTGACGTTTTCTAAAATCGTTTTGTGTGCAAACAAGTTGAACGACTGGAACACCATGCCCACATCGGCGCGCAGGGCCGCGAGCTGACGGCCTTCCTTGGGAAGTTCCTTGCCCTCAATCGTGATGGAACCCGAATCGATGGTTTCCAGCCGGTTGATGGCGCGGCACAGGGTCGATTTGCCGGAGCCCGAAGGTCCGATGACAACCAATACCTCACCCTTGGCGACTTGCAAGTTGATGTCCTTGAGCACGTGCAGAGTGCTGTAGTGCTTGTTAACAAGCTTTAACTCCACTAATGCAGGAGCATGTCCGGGATTTGTCATGCATTGAATCTATCGAGTTTCTCGCGAGGTGGAAGAGAAATCACGAAGATGGGCAAGGATCGTAACGCTAACGAGATATTCCGAACCAGCGTTTTAGCCGTTTTCACGTAGCCTTAGGGGCATGAGCGCACCCACAGGACCCAGCAGCCCCATTCGCCCGCAACTTCGACGATTCGGCATATGGCGCAAAAACGGCAAGGGCCACGAAACCGCGGATGCCCGGCTGCTGGAGACCCCGCCGAGCAGCGATTTCACCCACACCGACCCGTGGCGGGTCATGCGGATCCAAAGCGAGTTCGTGCAGGGCTTTGATGCGTTGGCTGAAATTGGCCCGGCCATCAGCGTGTTCGGCTCGGCTCGGACGAAACGGGACTCACCGTTTTACGCCACCGGGGTTGAAGTGGGCAAGCGCCTGGTGGAAGCGGGCGTGGCGGTCATCACCGGTGGCGGGCCCGGCTCCATGGAAGCAGCCAACCGGGGTGCTGCAGAGGCAGGCGGGCTGTCCATTGGCCTGGGTATTGAACTTCCCTTTGAAGAAGGCATGAATGAATGGGTTGGTCTGGGCGTCGACTTCCGCTACTTCTTTGCCCGTAAGACCATGTTCGTGAAGTACGCCCAAGGCTTCGTGGTGCTGCCCGGAGGACTGGGTACCCTGGACGAGCTCTTTGAAGCCATGGTCCTCGTGCAAACCAGCAAGGTCAGCCAATTTCCCATTGTGCTTGTGGACAAGGAATTCTGGGGTCCGCTGCTTGACTGGATTCGCGACGTAGTCATTGAACGAGGCCTTGTTTCGGTGGGGGACATGGACATTATCTCGATCGTGGACACGGCAGAAGAAGCCGTCGAACTTGTCATGGCCGGCAAGGCCGGTGCAAAGGTCGCTGCCCGTCGGGGCTGACTTCATTGCTGTGGGGCGCTGTAGCTTGCTGTTGGCGGCGTGACATACGCCAGTATGGCCGCGCGTCTGGCACCATGGTCTAGTGACTTATTTCTTGATCTTTCTGGCGGTGGCGGTGGCTGCAGCAGCGGCGCTGTACGTGGTGGGGCTGAACAGGCAGGAGCCCGACGCTCCCGTATATGCTGACGCGCTGGCCGCGCCCGTGGCGAATCTGCCACCGGTTCTGCTGCCGGGCACGCCCGAGCCCGCAGACGTGGATAAGTTGCGGTTCTCCTTGGGGCTGCGGGGCTACCGTATGGATCAGGTTGACGAAGTCCTTGACCGGCTCCGCGACGAGTTGGCAACAAAGAATGCACGCATCACTGAGCTGGAAGGTGCGTTGAGCGCAGCCGACGGAGGTGCCGCACCCGGCGGTTCCGACGCAGATACCAGCCACAGCGGCTGATCGGATATGACTGGGGTAGCCGGAGCCGACGGCCGAATCCGCTGTGCCTGGGCCGGCATTGAACGCGACGAGCAATACCAGCGCTACCATGACCTCGAGTGGGGCAGGGCAGTGGCAGGTGAAGCGGAGTTGTTTGAAAGGCTGAGTCTGGAAGCCTTCCAGTCCGGTCTCAGCTGGCTCACTATCTTGCGCAAGCGCGAGGCATTCAGAACGGCCTTTGCCCACTTCGATCCCGCAGTCGTTGCCAGCTATGGCCAAGGCGACGTCGAACGGCTCATGGAGGATGCTTCAATTGTGCGCAACCGCCTGAAAATCAACGCCACGATTGGCAACGCCAAAGCACTGCTGGCACTGCCTTCCGGAACAACGCTCGGTTCGCTCATCGCCTCGGAGACGCCTGCTTCCAACCGGCCTGCGGGGGCACCGATTCCAACGCAGACGCCCGAATCGCGGCAGCTGGCGAAAAGCCTTAAAAAGCACGGGTTTTCATTTGTCGGACCAACCACCGCCTATGCCATGATGCAGGCCATCGGCGTCGTCAATGACCACCAGCCGGAGTGCTGGCTGGCACCGGAGAGAGTTTTGACCCTGCCGTGAGCGGGCCCAATAAACGTGCTCTGGAAAAGGGTCCGGTGCGCACCGTCAACGATGAGCTCTATGCCATGTTGCGTAGTGCTCTCGCCCCGTTGCGGAAAGCGCCGTGGTGGCTGAAGGTCACGTTAATTTATGGCGCAGCCCGGTTTGTCTCTTACGCCATCCTGCTCGGTGCGGCCTGGCATGCCGAAGCCTCCCCATGGGGCGGCCGGCAGCCTGACTACTTGACGTTCATCGACCGCTGGGATGCCGGCTGGTACGAGCGAATCTTCAACGGCGGCTACCCGAGCAGCATCCCGCGCAATGACGACGGCACGGCGCAGCCCAACCAATGGGCCTTTTATCCACTCTTCCCACTGTTGGCGCGTGGACTCAGTGCCGTGACCGGATGGGATTGGGCAACGTCCGGTGCCACCGTGGCAACCGTGGCCGGGCTGGCCGCCGCGCTGATGATCTTCTGCCTGTTCAAGTACGTTGCTTCAACATTGACGGCCTTGTGGGGCGTGGCGTTCTTTGCCGTGTTCCCGGCCTCCCCGATCCTGCAAGTTCCCTATGCTGAATCGTTGGGCATTTTCTTCCTCGCTGCTGCGCTGCACCTGCTGATCAAGCGAAACTACTGGGCCGCGATGCCCATGGTGGTGCTGCTGTGTCTGACGCGTCCGGCAGGGGTGCCGTTTGCCGCCGTCGTTCTTGTGCATCTGCTGTTGCGCTGGCGGCACCGAAACGATGAACCGTTTCCGCGCAGGGACATGGCAGCCGGCACGGGGCTGCTGGTTTTGAGTGCCCTCATGGCGTTTGCGTGGATGCTGGCAGCGTGGTGGGTGACGGGGGAGCGCAGCGCCTACACCGATACGGAAACCGCATGGCGCGGCACGTCGTTGGTGCTTTTCAAACCGTGGTTCGACGCCGGTGTTTCTCTGGTGGGGCCATTCTGGGGTCCCGTGCTGCCCATACTTTTTGTGGCGTTGGCAGCGCTGTACCTGAATTCCAGGGCCGTCCGAGGGATCGGGCCGGAACTGCGTATGTGGTGCGCCATGTACTTGTTGTACCTGCTGGCCGTTTTGCATCCACAGTCCAGCACGTTCCGCATGCTGCTTCCATTGTTTCCGCTGGCCTTGGCAGCCGCCTTCATCTCCCGCTCCCGTGCGTACCGCTGGAGCGTGTTGGTGCTGTTTTGCGTCCTGCAAATCGTGTGGGTGGTGTGGTTGTGGCAATTTTCCGCCATCAGCACCGGCCAGGCCTGGCCACCCTAATGGCATCGACTGTGTCAGGGTGGGCGCGCCGATTAGCGCCCGGGCAGCCAGTACGGAATAATGGCTTGTGAGCAATACAACAGAAAGCCCTGCTGGGGAAAGCCCAGGCAGGGCAGGTGTGCACTACGAAAAGGGGAACTCCTGATGGCGGCCATGAAACCTAGAACCGGCGACGGTCCAATGGAAGTGACTAAAGAAGGTCGGAGCTTGATTCTGCGTCTGCCGCTGGAAGGTGGCGGGCGGCTCGTGGTTGAGATGAACGCCGACGAGGCCGTCAGCCTCAAGGATTGCCTGGTAGGGGCAACAGAGTAGCACCCACCGGAAGAGTCCAAAAAAGTGGAGGAACAGCTGATGCTGTCCCTCCACTTTTTTGTCCTCATAAAGGAACTGGCGCCGTTAGGGTTGCTGCCGCTTGACCGCCAGCAACAGGCCATCGCCGGTGGGCAGCATGGTGCTGAGCAGCGCTTCGTTATCGCGGATGAGCTTGCCTACGCGGCGCAGCACCACGGTACTGGTTTCGCGGATGGCGGGATCAGAGACCCGGTCCTTGTCCAGGGCGTCGTTGACAATCAGCAATCCGCCTGGCTTGAGCAGGCGGATGGCTTGTTCCACGTACTCGGGGAAACTGGGCTTGTCGGCGTCAATGAACACCAAGTCGTAGGCGCGGTCCGTCAGCCGTGGCAGCACATCCTGGCCACGGCCGGAAATGGTCCTCGTGCGGTTGGCAGGGGACCCGGACTCGGCAAAGGCCTCACGCGCCGCCTTGAGGTGGTCGACGTCGGGGTCGATGGTGGTCAGCACGGCCCGCGCACCCAGCCCGCGCAGGAGCGAAACGCCGGAGACGCCGGCGCCGGTGCCAACTTCTACTGCAGTTTGCGCCTTCGAGTTGGCAGCGAGGACGGTCAGCGTGGCCGCCACTCCTGGGCTGACGGCGAACAGGCCCAACTCGTGAGAGCGTTCCCGGGCACGTCTCAGAACAATGTCTTCCACAGGGAGTCCCTCTGCGTAGGACCAGCTGGTGGATTTATCGGCGCTCATGGGCAGTGTTTCCTAACATGGGCAGTAGCTGTTGCGGTGGCTACCCCTAGCCTACTGCCTGCGCGCCCGGCGTACTGGCGGGTACTGCTCAGCTAAATGTCAGCAACGTTTGCCACACTATTGGGACATACAGCGATTGTTCCCTAGGCTTGACATTCCCGACGTGGGAAAAGCAGACGAGACTGAACCGAGGTGCAGAGATGAGTCCGAGCGTAAACCCCGTGATTCTTCCCGCCAGTACAGCCGGACAGGACGTTGCTTCCGAGTGGGTCATGCCCTCATGGACTGAGGTGGTTGAAAACCACTCCGCCAAGGTTTTCCGTCTTGCGTACCGGCTAACAGGCAACAAGTATGACGCCGAAGATCTCACCCAAGAAGTTTTTGTCCGCGTGTTCAAGTCCTTGGAAAACTTCAAGCCAGGAACGCTCGATGGCTGGCTGCACCGCATCACCACCAACTTGTTCCTTGACCAGGCACGCCGCAAGCAGCGAATCCGCTTCGACACCTTGTCCGAGGATGCTGCCGCCCGCCTGCCCGGCAACGATCCGGGCCCCGAGCGGATCTTTGAATTCAACAACCTCGACAATGACATTGCCGCAGCGTTGGAGGCCTTGCCGCCAGACTTTCGCGCCGCCGTCGTACTTTGTGACATGGAAGGCCTCTCCTACGACGAAGTGGCGAATGCGTTGGGTATCAAGCTCGGCACGGTGCGTTCGCGCATCCACCGCGGCCGGTCCATGCTGCGGGAATCTTTGGCAGACAGGGCGCCCGGAGGCAGCAGCAACGTCCGCCCGGCGCGCAAGCCGCTGTTGAAGCTGCCGCGGATGGGCACCGCAGGCTAGACTTTTCCTTGGCAGTTGCCAACAGTCCGCAGACAAAGAATAATCCCTAAACGTTCGAGCGTTAACGCTGGGAATCGTTGCTTTGAGCCTTGAGAGGGTAATCTTCCTAACGTGTTTGGTATCAATACCCCCGAGCTGGTCCTGATTATCATTGTGGCAGTCCTGGTGATCGGCCCTTCCCGGCTTCCCGGCTACTTGGAGAAGCTGAAGAACCTCATTCGCGAGGTACGCAAGATGGCTTCCGGTGCGCGTGAAACAATTCGCGAAGAGGCCGGGGTGGACATTGATGACATTGACTGGAAGAAGCTTGACCCGCGCCAGTACGACCCCCGCCGCATTATTCGCGAGGCGCTGCTTGATGACGACGACGCGGAAGCGCTGAACTCGCTGAAGATGGCTCCGGGTGCGGCCATCGCCTCCATGATGGGCAAGGACAGCGACAAGAGTGCCGACCCGGTTGCCGCAACGCCCGAGATTGTGCGCCTCCCCGAGGGTGAGCGCGCCCCGTTCGACGTTGAAGCGACGTAAACACACGTTTTTTGCTTTGCGGCGGGTCTGCTCCGCAGGCTTCGGTCGCTCGAAACCGCGCTTTGTCCGCGTGTCCGCGTCTGAGTCGCAAACCCGCGGTTAGGCAACCGCTGTTTCGCGGTTGCAGCGCGGGTCTGCGGGCCAGAGGCGGTTTTGCGACGTCGGCCAGCCCCGAATGTGCTGGAGCGTTGGGGCATTACGCCCCGAAAGTGCGGGAGCGTTGGGGTTAGCGGGGGGTGACGCCCAGGCTCAGCCCGGAAAGCCCGCGTGGACGCACGGCCAGCCTGTCCGCAATGGCCAGCAAGGCCGCAGCGGCTGGCGATTCCGGGTCCGAGAGAACGATGGGCAAACCAGCGTCGCCGCCCTCACGCAGTGCAACATCGAGCGGGATCTGCCCCAGCAGCTCTACGGGTGAGTTGACGGTTTGTGACAGCCGCTTGGCAAGCAGCTCGCCGCCGCCGGAGCCGAACAACTCCATGGTGCTGCCGTCGGGCAGAGTCAAAAAGGACATGTTTTCAATGGCGCCGGCAATTTTCTGCCCCGTCTGGACAGCAATGGCACCGGCACGCTCGGCCACATCGGCAGCGGCCGCCTGCGGGGTTGTCACCACCAGCAGCTCAGCCTTGGGCAGCAGCTGCGCTACGGAAATCGCCACGTCGCCCGTGCCCGGCGGCAGGTCGAGAAGCAGAATATCCAAGTCTCCGAAGTAGACATCGGACAGGAACTGCTCCAGTGCCCTGTGCAGCATGGGCCCACGCCAGGCAACTGGTTGGTTGCCGGCCACGAACATGCCGATCGAAATGACCTTCACACCGTGGGACACCGGCGGCAGGATCATCTCATCCACCCGCGTGGGCGCCTGAGTAATGCCCATGAGCCCGGGAACCGAGAATCCGTAAACATCTGCGTCGACAATGCCCACGCGCAGCCCCCTCGCGGCAAGGGCGCAGGCAAGGTTGACGGTGACCGAGGACTTGCCCACACCTCCCTTGCCGCTGGCCACGGCATAAATACGGGTCAGTGAGCCTTCGTCGTTGAAGGGGATGCCGCGCTCGGGTGCGCTACCCTTCAATCGTTCCTTGAGCTCCGCACGTTGTTCGGCAGTCATGACGGTCAGCTCCACGTCAACGTCAGTGACGCCGTCGAGCTTGGCCAGTGCGCCCGTGACATCCGCCGTGATGGTCCCGCGCAGGGGGCAGCCGGCTATCGTGAGGCGGACGACGGCGCGTACCCGGCCGCCGTCGAACGCCTCCACCGACTCGACCATGCCCAATTCCGTGATGGGCCGGCGCAGTTCAGGGTCAATGACCGTGGCCAGGGCGGCAAGCAAAGTGGAGTGGGACGGGGCATTCATGGAGCAAACCTTAGGGATTGGTGGAGCGCTTGGAGTTGCGGGTCTCTTTCAGGGTATCCCGACCGTCTGTTTGCGGGCCTGATGGGTGGGGATCCTCCTGCACGGCCAGCAACTCTTCGAGCAGACCGCGCAGTTCCGAGCGGACAAAGTCACGTGTGGCCACTTCACGCAAGGAAATACGCAGGGCCGCAATCTCGCGGGTCAGGTACTCGGTGTCGGCCAAATTGCGCTCATTGCGGGAACGGTCCTGCTCAATCTGTACCCTGTCGCGGTCGTCCTGGCGGTTCTGTGCCAGGAGAATCAACGGCGCAGCGTAGGAAGCCTGGGTGGAGAAGAACAAGTTAAGCAAAATGAACGGGTAGGGGTCCCAGTGCAGGCCGAAAAGACCAACGACATTGATGGAGATCCAGACAATGACGAACACTGTCATATACAGCAGGAAATTGGCCGTACCCATGTAGCGGGCAAAGCGTTCGGCGAAGCGGCCAAAGAAGTCCGGGTCGCTGGTCAGGTTGGGCAGGAGCCGGGATTTCAGCTCCATGGGCGTGTCAAGGCCGCCACCCTTTGCGTGGTGCCGCTCAGCCAATGCGTCCTCCTAATTTCCTAAACGGTGCCCCGTCTTCATGGGTGCGCCAGTCGTCAGGCAAGAGATGGTCCAACAAGTCATCAACCGTGACGGCGCCAACCAGGCGGCCTTCTTTGTTGAGCACCGGTAGGGAGTTGAGGTTGTAGGAGGCCATGATGTGGCTCACCACCGCAATATCATCCTGGTCCGAGACGGGGCTGAGGTTCTTATCCACAATGGTGCCCAATTGTTCGGGGGGCGCGCTGCGCAGCAACTGTTGGATGTGGACCACGCCAAGGAAGCGTCCGGTGGGGGTTTCCAGGGGTGGTCGGCAAATGAAGATGGCCGATGCCAGTGCGGGGGAGAGGTCTTCACTGCGGACATGGGCCAGCGCTTCTGCAACGGTCGCTTCAGGGGGCAGGATGACGGGGACGGGTGTCATGAGGGCGCCGGCTGTTCCCTCCGCATATTGGAGCAGACGGCGCACATCCTTCGCTTCATCCGGTTCCATGAGCAGCAGGAGCTGCTCCGCTTTGGCCTTGGGCAGATCCGCCAGAAGATCGGCGGCGTCGTCAGGGTCCATTTCTTCCAGTACGTCGGCTGCCCGCTCGTTGTCCAAGGCGGAGAGCAACGTGACCTGATCATCTTCAGGGAGCTCGGACATGACGTCTGCCAGGCGCTCATCCTGCAGTTCGCTGGCCACTTCTACACGGCGTTTGTTGCTCATGTCCTGCATGGCGTCGGCAAAATCCGCCGGTTTGAGGCTCTCATGGTTGGCGACGAAGAAGGTGGCGCTTTGTGGTTGCGTGGCGTCCTCAGTTCGCGCTTCGGACCAGTCAATCAGCACGGTGTGTCCGCGGCGCAGTCCGCGCAGGCGGGACGTGGAGGCTCCGCGGCGAACAAAGAGTTTAGTGACGAGCCAGTCGCCGTTGTTCTGCTGGTCCATGGCGATGTCTTCGATGACGGCCACGCCGCTGCCATCCACGAGTGTCACCTTGCGGTCAAAAATCCCGCCCACCACCAGTTGCTCGGCACCGCGCTGTTCAAAGCGACGCAAATTCACCAAACCGGTGCAGATGATTTGGGACTGGTCCATGGAAGTCAGCCGGGTCATGGGCACAAAGACCCGCTTCTTGCCGGGAACTTCCACCACTATGCCCACCGCATGGGGTGCCGCGTTCAGCTTTCGACCCAGAACGACGACGTCGCGCAGCTTCCCAAGACGATCTCCGATGGGGTCAAAGACGTCAAGGCCCAAAAGTCGGGCAACAAAGATTCGTGTTGGTTGTGTACTCACAGATACAGGCTACTTCCCCGCTCGTGCAATGGCCCAACCTTTACTCCTGCCGTTGATGTTGCGGTCAAGTCCTGAGTGTGGGCTTGGCTGAGTGTCGCAGGTGGTGCTCATGGACCTTTCATTTCACTGCCAGCGATACTCCAGCCAACGTGCAGCATCATGATGGACAATAGAAGCATGGCAAACCTCTTTGGACGCACTCGACCACAGGACGAGGCCCGTATTGTTCCCACCGGCGAAACAATCGGTTCCTACACTTCTTATCTGGATGCGCAAAAAGCAGTTGACTACTTGGCGGATGAAAAGTTTCCCGTCCGGCATGTCTCCATTGTGGGCAACGACCTGAAGATTGTGGAGCGGGTGACAGGGAAGCTCAGCTACCCGCGTGTGGCCCTCACCGGCGCCATGACCGGTGCATGGTTTGGCTTGTTCATTGGCGTGATGCTTTCCTTCTTTGACTCCGGAAGCAATGGCGGTGCACCGTATCTGAACGTTTTCACGTCAGTCCTTTTGGGTGCTGCGCTGTGGATGTTGTTCGCGATCATTGGCTATGCCGCGCAGCGTGGCAAGCGCGACTTCACCTCCACCAATCAGGTGCTGGCCACCAGCTATGACGTGATAGTCACCGCTGATGTGGCCATGGACGCACGCCGCCTGCTGGCCCAGCTGCCGATGAACTCCAACGCTCCCCGGCCATCGCAGGGGTATCAGGGACAGGGCTTCCACGGCCAAGGACAAAATCAGGGATACCGTCCTCCGGTGCAGCCCCCGGCTTCATCCGGTCCGGCTCCATCACGGCCCGAAGGCTGGCATGATCCCTACGCGCCTGCAGACCAAGCCGCTGGCGATTCGTCTGGTCAAGGTGAAAACGCTCAGGGAGACGCGAATACGCATCCTGTCCAGGCAACAACCCCGCGGGGACAGTTCCATGATTTGCCTGATGGGCGCCCGCAATACGGCATTCGGGTGGAGCCCGCTCCGGTGCCCAAGGACCCTAACGCACCTGCCGATGGCCAGGGTGGCGGATCCGGCACCTGATTGCCCGTCCGACCAGTCCCTGCTTAAGTAGAAATCGAATGACAACAACCCGCAGTCGCCTGCGGGTTGTTGAGTTTAAGTCGCCATGTCGCCGCGTTGAGTGATTCATACAGCAGCTGATGCGGGTGCCACGTTCCGCCCGTAGACAATACTGCGGCTGATGCGAGTTGGCCCGCGTGTCACCCGCCGGAGCTGCAGTTTGAATCGCAGTCACAGCGGCGCACCCGCCGGAGCTGCCGATTGACGACGCTCAGAGCGAGGGTTTCCTATACCGACTGTTGACTTTCCATAGTAGAAAGTGATTGACTTTCCACTATGGAAACTAACTCGAATCTTGAAGACGCTGCAGCCGGCGACGCCCGCGCCGCCCTTGCGGCCATTGGCAGTGCGCGCTCCAGCGCCGCTGATCGCCTCGTGACTCCTTGGTGGTACCACCCAATTCTTGGCCTGCTGGCAGCGGTGTTCGTCGTGGTCTACACAACCGGGGACATTGTGGCCGTGCTCATCGTCACCGTCGTGTATTTTGCTGGCCTGGGCATCCTCATGGGGGTCTACAAGGAGAAGACCGGGATGTGGATCAACGGTCTCAGGGCAGGAAGGGCCACGTGGTGGACAATTCCCCTGGTGGTGATAATGGTGGCCTGCATGGGCGGTGCGTATTATTTACACGCCGTGCATGGGCTTGACTGGCCTGCCTGGGTGGCGGGTGCCATTGTTTTTGCTGCCGTGAACTTTTTTGGCCTCCGCTTTGATATCGCACTGCGCGCCCAGCTGCGGAAAACGCCGTGACGGCCGCGACTGAACCCGGACTCAACGAGGTCATCCATGCACCCAACCGGCTGCGGATCTGCGCGTTTCTGAGCATGGTGGACCGGGCGGAGTTCGCCGTCATCCGCGACATGCTCGGGGTGGCCGACTCCGTCACGAGCAAGCAGTTGAAGGTGCTCGAGGACGCCGGATATCTCACGCTTACGAAACCGACCGGCAAGGGGCGCGTCAAGACGTGGGCCGGGCTTACGGGGGAGGGGCGGAAGGCGTATGCCTCCCACGTCGCTGCAATCAAGGCGCTAATTGCGGGCCAGTGACGCCGAGGGGTGAGAGTGGGCGCGAGCGGAAGGAAAACACAAAGGACGACGTCGGCACCCAAGTCCGGGTGTCGACGTCGTCCTTTGCTGCGGGCGCTTTGTTGCAGGCGTGCCTACAGTAGATGCATCAGCCCAGCAGGTTCGCCATCCACGCTTCGACGGCGTCGGCCTCGCGGGGCAGTGCCGCGCTCAGGTTGACGGGGCCGTTGGCGGTGATGAGGATATCGTCCTCGATGCGCACGCCATGGCCGCGGTACTCGGCCGGGATGGCCAGGTCCTCGTCCTTGAAGTACAGGCCGGGCTCGATCGTGAAGATCATGCCCTCGGTGATGATGCCGTCAATGTAGAGGTCGGCGCGGGCCTGGGCGCAGTCGTGCACGTCAAGACCCAGGTGGTGGCTGGTGCCGTGCGGCATCCAGCGGCGGTGCTGCTGGCCGGCGGGGGAGAGTGCAACCTCGGCGGTGACGGGCAGCAGGCCCCAGTCGGAGAGGCGCTCGGCCAGGACCTTCATGGCGGCCTCGTGCACTTCGCGGAACTTCCGTCCCGGCACGGCCACCGCGAAGGCTGCGTCGGCAGCATCCAACACGGCCTGGTAGATCTTGCGCTGGACGTCGGTGTACTTGCCGTTGACGGGCAGGGTGCGAGTGACGTCCGCCGTGTACAGCGTGTCTGCTTCCACCCCGGCGTCGACGAGCAGCAGCTTGCCGGAATCCACCGTGCCGGTGTTGCGGTTCCAGTGCAGGACGGTGGCGTTGTTGCCAGCGGCGGCAATGGTGTCGTAGCCCAGCTCGTTGCCTTCTTCACGGGCGCGGGCAAAGAACGCACCTTCCACAACGCGCTCTCCACGCTTGTGGGCGACCGCACGGGGCAAGGCCTTCACAATGTCTTCGAAGCCGGCGATCGTGGCGGCCACGGCCACCTTCATCTGCTCAATTTCCCACTCGTCCTTGACCAGGCGAAGGGCTGACAGTTCCTCGGCGAGCTGTGCGTCGAGGTCGTCCAGGATGGAGAAGTCCATGGCGTCCGGATTTTTCGCCGTGTTGTAGCGGGCAGTGTCCACCAGGGCGTCGATGTTCTCATCCACCTTGCGCACCAAGCGGATGGACGTGCCGCCGACGCTGGTCTCGCCAACGTTCTTCGTGACGGCTACTTCAAGCTCGCTCAGGTCCGCGGTGGGCAAGCCGAGGAGGGCCTGGAACTCTGCGAGGGTGGGGCGGCGGCCAATCCAAAATTCGCCACTTCGGGAATCTGCGTAAAACGCCTTGGAGTCCCGGCCGGCCATGGGACGGAAGTACAAGGTGGCGCGGTGATTGCCGCCGTCGTCCCCTTCACCGTCAGCTACGGGATCCAGCACCAGTACGGCGTCGGGCTCATGGTCCACGCCAAGGCCTGTCAGATGTGCGAAGGCGGAATGCGGGCGGAAACGGTAGTCGCAGTCATTGGAGCGGACCTTCAACGGCCCGGCCGGGATGACGAGGCGTTCATTCTTGAACTGCCCGGAAATCGCACGACGGCGGCGCGCGGCATGATCTGCCACCTCGGCCCGGGCGGGGAGCTCAGCGGAGCCGGGGGCCCACTGGGAGGCCATGAAGGTGCGGAAAGCGTCCGAGTCGGGACGGTGTGAACGGTTGTTCACCCGCTCCTCGAGAGGCTGCTCGCTTGAATGGTCGGTGTTCGCGGGGGTTTTCTCATTGTGGTTCACTCCTTAAGTCTCCCACCGCTTGCGAAAAGGGACAAAGGCAGGGCAATGTACCCGGGGTAGGCCGGTACCGGAGCCGTGCCGGGGCTCGGCTGAGACCGTGCCGGGAAGGTGGCGACTGCTCCATCAGGGGATGGGCGACGTACGCTTGGGGCGTGAGGATCGATCTGCATACCCATTCCAATATTTCCGACGGCACCCAAACTCCGGCTGAGCTGGTGGTCGCGGCCGCGCAGGCACACCTGGACGTCATGGCCCTGACTGACCACGACTCCACGGCTGGCTGGGCGGAGGCGCTGGGTGCGGCCCATGAGCGCGGGGTGGGGCTGGTGCCGGGCATGGAAATTTCCTGCAAGACGGACCGTGGCGTCAGCGTCCACCTGCTCTGCTACCTGCAGGATCCAGCTCACCCCGGACTGCTGGAGGAGATCACCAAGGCCAAAACTGCCCGCCTGAGTCGCGCCGAACGCATGGTGGAGCTCCTTTCCGAGGACTACCCGCTCAGCTGGGCGGACGTCAACGACCATGTGGCCCCAGGAGCCACGATTGGGCGCCCGCACATTGCCGACGCCCTCGTTGCAGCTGGCGTTGTGGCAGACCGAAGTGAGGCTTTCGCCAGCATCTTGACGTCGCGTTCTCGCTACTTTGTCAGCCACTATGCCCCGGACCCCGTCCAGGCAGTGGAGCTGGTGCGCGCTGCCGGGGGCGTGCCCGTGTTTGCGCACCCTGTCGCAGCGGCGAGGGGACGGGTGGCGCCACCTGAGGTCTTCCATGACATGATCGACGCCGGACTGCTGGGCTTGGAAGTCGATCACCGGGACAACCCACCCGTGGGCCGTGAATGGCTGCGCAAACTGGCGGCGGAAACCGGCATGATCATGACCGGTTCCTCCGACTACCACGGGGCGGGGAAGCCGAATCTGCTGGGTGAAAACCTGAC
>NZ_JAUNVV010000004.1:0-38896 GCF_030540645.1 Arthrobacter sp. | reverse complement strand
CTGGTGTGCCACGACTTCGCCGTTGCGGCGACGGGTGCGGCTGCGCCTGGGGCGTGCTGCGCGAGCCTCGGTGGGAGCACCGCCCTCAGCTGGTGCGGCAGTTTCGGTGGATGCACGACGGCGGTTGCGCCCGCCGTCGTGCTTCTCACCGGCACCGGACTCTTCGCGACGCTTCTCGCCATGACGGGCACCCGAGCGGTTGCCTCCACGGTTTCCACCACGGGGGGCTTCCGACTTGGGGGAGTTGCGCTTGCCGGTCTCGCCAAGGTCCTCGAGAACCTCGGCGTCAATGCCCGCGTGCGTGCGCTGGTTGCGCGGCAGGCGGCCCTTGGTTCCGGCGGGAATATCCAGGTCGGTGTACAGGTGCGGTGAGGAAGAGTACGTCTCAACGGGTTCAGGAACGCTGAGGCCCAATGCCTTGTTGATCAAGGCCCAGCGCGGCATGTCATCCCAGTCGACAAATGTCACGGCCGTGCCCTTGTTGCCTGCGCGGCCGGTGCGGCCCACGCGGTGCAGGTAGATCTTTTCGTCTTCGACGCACTGGTAGTTCACCACGTGCGTAACGTCGTCCACGTCGATGCCGCGAGCTGCGACGTCGGTGGCGACAAGCACATCTACCTTGTTGTTGCGGAAAGCACGCAGCGCCTGCTCGCGGGCGCCCTGGCCCAGGTCGCCGTGGATGGCGGCTGCGGCGAATCCGCGGTCAACCAATTCCTCCGCAACCTTCGCCGCCGTACGTTTGGTCTTCGTGAAAATGATGCTGCGGCCGCGGCCGTTGGCCTGCAGGATGCGGGCCAACACCTCGATCTTGTCAAGGTTGTGGGCGCGGTAGATCAGCTGGCGGATGTCGCGCTTTGTCAGGCCCTCGTCGTCGGGATCAGCAGCACGGATGTGCGTGGGCTGGGTCATGTAACGGCGTGCCATGGCAACGACCGGGCCGGGCATGGTGGCCGAGAAGAGCATGGTTTGGCGCACGGCCGGTGTTCCGGAAATCAGCGTCTCAACGTCGGGCAGGAAGCCCAGGTCGAGCATTTCGTCGGCCTCGTCAAGGATCACGATGCGAACGTGCTTCACATTCAAGTGGCGCTGCTTGAGCAGGTCGATCAAACGGCCCGGGGTGCCAACAACCAGTTCAACACCCTTTTGCAGGGCCTCGATCTGCGGCTCGTAGGCGCGGCCGCCGTAAATGGTGGCGATGCGGATGCCGCGGTGCTTGGACGCTGTGACCAGGTCACCGGCAACCTGCACGGCAAGTTCGCGTGTGGGCACGATGATCATGGCCTGGGGTGCGCCGGGGGCTGCGAGCTTCTCAAAGCCCTCATCCTTCGGGGCCACGATCCGGTTCAGGGCCGGGATGCCGAAGCCGAGCGTCTTGCCCGTTCCGGTCTTGGCCTGGCCAATGATGTCGTGTCCGGTCAAGGCGATGGGCAGCGTCATGGCCTGGATGGGGAAGGGGTGGATGATGCCGGCCTCAGTTAGTGAGGAAACGATCTCATGGTGCACGCCGAAGCTGGCGAACGTTTCCTTCTCTTCCTGGCGGGGAGGCTCGTTGCTGCTCAGTGTGCCGTCAATTTCGACTTTCTCGCTGCTGTCTTCAGCCTGCAGGAGGGAATCTGCTTCAATGCTCAAATGCTTACCGTTCAATTCGTCTATACAAGGTGCTTCCTGCCTGGGCTCAACGCGGGCGCAATGATGGGCCTCACGGAGCCGGGGACGGCGGCACAATCTTAGGGAAGCCGATCGCGGGCTAACAAAAACTTGCCCTCCCATCGCCGGAAAGGCGGGTGGGGGAGGAACTGAAAAGACGCGCGCAGGGGCGGGTTTGTTGAACTAAAAACTATCAATCAACGACCGGGCATCCATGTCTACCCTTTTAGTCTAACGGCATGCAGCCAAATTCCCCTGCGGGCGCGGAATTAATGCCAACATGTCCAGCCCGCCAGACACTCTGTCGGCCCAGCCGCTAACTCCCGATGGGGGTGGATGCGGCAGGTACAAAGGTGATGGTGCGGGTGGCGATGTCCGCCTTGACTAGCTTGACGCGCACCATGGTGCCTGGCTCCAGCGCCCCTTCGCAATAACCTGTCACAGCAGGGACGGAAATCTGGATGGTGCTGCGGGCGGTGGATGCCTTTGAGCTGTGTCCGTTGTTCTTCGGCCCGGAAAGCACGACGGCGTCAAACTCGTCTCCCACGAAGTGACGCAACAGTGCTGCTTCGACGGTGTCAATGGCTGCCCTGTCCACCTTCGAGGCCAGCTGGTTGGAGGCATTCATGATGTCCGGCAGTTCATCCAGCGAGTCAATGGCCCATGCCGGGACATCCTCGTTGGCACACAGGGCCGCGCAGATGGCCAGCACAAAACGATCCACGAGGCGGCGCAGTGGAGCGGTGGTATGCGCATAGGGCGCTGCCACGGCAGCCTGGAGAACCTTTTCCGGGACTTCACCGTTGAAGGGCGTGTAGCCGGCACCTCTGAACAAGGTGGTGGCTGCATGCATGAGCGCCAGATCCTTGGGGTTTTCGGTGTTCAGCGTGCGCAGGTACTGGCCGTAGGCAATGTCCGTGCCCCACGGATTATCCAGCGCCACGGTTCGCGCACGGTAGGCGGCAATGGCTTCCTCATCGGGAGGCGGCATGGTGCGCAAAATGCCCACCTTGCCCTTGATCATGACCTGGGCCGCCGCCATTCCCGTGAGCAGGGAAATTTGGGCGTTCCAGTCCTCAATGGGCAGGTTGGGCCGAAATTGCAGGACGTAGCGGCCGTCCGTGAACTCCACTTCCTGTGCCGGCACGTTCAGGCTGGCACCGCCGCGGGCGCGTTCCAGCTCGATGCGCTTCGTCCCGATCTCGGCCAGCAGCTCCAAGGTGCCGGCATAGGCGGGTGGTGCGTTTCCGGCGTCGAACATTTCCTGGGCCTGCTCATATCCGAGCTTGGCGATGCTGCGCACCGTGGCGCGTCGAACGCTGCAGCTGGTCTGGGAGCCGTCTGCAGCCAGGTGGATTTCCCAGACGAACGCGGAGCGGGTGTCGTCGGCGAATAGGCTCGCGGCGCCCTCACTCAGGGTCAGCGGATGCAGTGGGATGCGCTGGCCGGGAGTGTAAATGGTCTGGCCGCGGCGGCGCGTCTCCGCGTCCAGCGGGCCTCCGGGAGGCACAAAAGCGGGAACGTCGGCAATGGCGTAGTGGACCACGTAGCCGTCGTCGCTGCGCGCCAGGTACATTGCCTGATCAAGGTCCTGTGAGTCTGCAGGGTCGATGGTGATGAACGGCAGCGCTGTCAGATCCGGGGCGGGGAGGGCATGGCCGGCGATGACGGCGTCAACTTCGGCCAGGACATCGGGGGCGAAGCCGTCAGGGAGTTTGAACTCCTCACTCAGGGCGGCCAGTGCTTGGGCGAGTGACTGCTGCGCGGCGCTACGTCTGACGCCAATATGGGAGTACGGCACGGTTTCAGCGTAAACGATTCCATCCCAAGAACAAGGGCGGCGCGGCAAGCACTACGCTGGGGCCTATGAGTATTTCAGCATCCGACGCCGATGATTACGTAACTGCCGGGGAATTACGGGCCCGCTATGACACTTTTGTGGTGGACCTGCTCGGCAGCATTGCGTATGGGGAACTCTCCGCGTTTGAGCGTCTGGCAGCTGACGCGCGGCACTCACCTTCATTGAGCGACAAGGCAGTGTTGGGGAAAATGGCGGTCTCGGAATTTGGCCATTACGAAGCGATGTGTGCACGCCTGGAAGCCATGGGTATGGACCCGGAACTGGCCATGGCGCCCTACCAGCGCATGGTGGATGCGTTCCACGAGCGCACCCGTCCGGCAGACTGGCATGAGTCGCTGATGAAGGCCTATGTGGTGGAAACGATCACCGAGGAGTTCTATGCAGCCATTGCGGAGCACCTGGATGCGCCCACCCGTGAAGCGATCGCCCAAGTGCGCACCAGCGATGAACAAGTGGAACGGCTGACGTCCATGTTGAAGAAGATGTTGGCCGAAGACCCGCGGCTTTCCTCCCGGCTTGCACTATGGGGCCGCCGGCTCGTGGGGGAGGCGCTGAGCCAGGTGCAGCACATCGGAGCCAAGCACAGCTTCCTGGTGGGGCTGCGCCCTGATGCCACCCACGAGCAGGCTGTGGCTGAAGTGACGAAGATCCTCAGGACGCTGACGCGTAACCACTCCAAACGGATGAGCCTTTTGGGACTGACCGCCTAACTCGGATTGGCCCGCGTCAGGGGCGGCTCAGAGGTTCTGGACATCGCCCAGTATGCGGGCCATTGCTTCACCAAGCGATTCGTGTGCTGAAATCCGCTGTTCTTCGATGCCGTCCAACGGGTCCCACCCGTGGTACCAGCCGCGCATGTCCTTCTCGCCAAAAATCGCCTGTTTGCGCGGTCGCGTGGCGTGGCGGTGCAGGGTCTCCTCCAAAGTGAGGTCGTAAGCGTAGAACAAGCTGTGCCCTGCATGTGCCCGGCGCAACGTATTGAAGCTTGCACTATATTTACGGGCATTGAACATGCCATCGGCAATAACCGTCCGGTCGTGGCTCAGCGCCAGTGCAACCGTGTGTTCAATGAGCTCAACCGTGAGCGGGGAGTAATTGCCTACCTCGCCCAGGACAGTACGGCGAAAGTAGTCCTGCTCAATCCAAACGGCACCGAGTTCGCGTTGCAACGCTTGGGCCAATGTGCTCTTGCCGGAGCCGGAATTGCCGCGCAGCACAATGAGCAGTGACATGCTTCCATCCAAGCACGTTACGTCGATGGCGGGCGAAATTTCTGCGAGTCGGAGTTAGTCGTCGGCACCGTTTCTGAAGACCAGCATCAAGGCCCGCATACCCAGCACGAAGCCGCCAAAGAGGAGTGCGAAGCCAATGAATCCATAGAGGTGGATGTCACCGGTCAGCAGCGGACCTTCATTGCCGGTGATCAGCATGATGGCGCCAATGACGGCGGAGCCGGCCAAGATCGCCACAATGAGCTGCTGGAACAATCCGGTCAGGAAGCGGCGATCCGAGGCATGACCCAAAACACGCACGTTCATGGAGAAACGGCCTTGTTCCAAGTCTTCGCTGATTTTGTTGATGCGGCGCGGAAGACGGTTGAGCAGGGGAAGTAACTGCATGACGCGTAGTTCAAACTCATCCTTGACACTGCCAATCTTCACCTTCTCATTCATGATCCGGGCACCCTCGGTGCGCGCGGCTGCCACCAAGTCCAGACCCGGGTCGATCACCAGCAAGGTGCCTTCGACGGCGGCCAGGGCCCGGAAAGCTGCACCTATCTGGGGCGGCACGGCGAACTTGTGGGCGATCACCAGCGCAAACAGTTCACCGAACATCTTCTGGCTGCCGCCGGGTCCGAAACCTGTGCGAAGCCGGGTGAGAAGCTGCCCAAGTGAGCGTTCCAGGGCCCTTTCATTGAGGTCGTCAGGGCGGTCAAGCAGCTCGATCAGTGCATCGGTGGCTCCGGCACTGTCATTTTTGTCGATGGCGTAGAGCATCATGCCCAAGGCTGTTTGAGTGGCCGGATCCAGCCTGCCCACGGCACCGAAGTCGAGCAGTCCCAACGTCCCCGTGGGGGTGATGAAGATGTTGCCGGGGTGCAGGTCTGCATGGAAAACGCCGTCGGTGATGATCTGCTGCAGTGTTGCACCCAGCAAGGTGGCGGCCAGGGTGCTGCGCTCGCTGGCACTGAGGCCGGTCAACAAGGAACCGGCTGAACTAACGGGCTGGCCGGGGAGCCTGTCCATGACAAGGAGGCGCTCGCCGGAAAGATCCGGGTAGGCGTGCGGGACGGTGACGGCGAACTTACCCGATTGCGCCAGTGAATGCTCAATGCTGCGCATGTTATCCAGCTCAATCCTGTAGTCCAACTCTTCCGCCAGTGAATCGGCGAAGCCTCGGGCCAAGGCATGCACCCCCAGGGACTTGCCCCATGGCGTTGTCTTGTTGAGCCAGCGGGACAGGCGAAGAATGATGTCGGTGTCCAGGGCCACCTGATCCAGGGCGCCGGGGCGCTGGACCTTGAGCACCACCTCGGTTCCATCCAGCAAAGTGGCCTGATGGACCTGTGCCACGGACGCGGAAGCCAGCGGGACAGGGTTGACGTGGCTGAAGATCTCATGCAACGGCTGGTCCAGCCGTTCCCGCAGGGCTTGTTGGATGGCCTCCCACGGTTCTGGGGAAGCTTTGGTTTGCAGTGACTCCAGCTCGCGGATGTAAACCTCGGGGAGCAGATCCGCCCGGGTGGAGAGCATCTGGCCCATTTTGATAAAGGCGACGCCGGCTTCATTGAGTGCGTTGCGTAAAGCCCGGGCGGTTTTCGTATCTTGGGCGAACCCGTCATCGTGGCCAAACCCGCGAAGCCGGGAGCCCAATCCGTGGCGCACCGCGATGGAGATGACGAACGCATAGCGTCGGGTGCGCCGCCGTCGAGCCTTCCAGCCGGTAAAAATCTGGCTGAAACTTGGCAGGGTGCCTGTGGGGAAAGCTGCCTCGAAGAACACCAGTGCTGCGACGCCGAGGGCAAAAATCCAGCCGACGGCCAATATCAAGAACAGCATGGCCACGGTGGGGGCCACGTTCAGGCCGTTGGGATTTTGGTCCGTTCCCGCACGAAACAAGTACTGGACGCTCAACCCCATGGCGGCGCTCATGACGAAGCCGACGGCGATGGAGCGCGGCCAGCCGATCGGTACACCAACCACGCGCCGCACCACTGTTGCTGCAAGCCATGACTGAAGGGTCAGAAACAGCACGCCGGCGATGCTCAGCAGCACTATGACAACAACATCCAGGGCGGCCATCAGAACCTGCACCTGCCGACACTGGTTCGGGCAACGTTCACTTTGGCTCCCTGGGGGTTCTGGTTTCTGACTTCACTGTAACCGTGGCGTCAGGATTTTCGCGCGGTAGTCCTCAAGAGAGGCGGGGGTTGCCGTACTAAAAAGCGGTCATAGGGCAGCCCGGCTACCGGGCTGCCGGCCGGGAAGCAGCGCTAAGGCAGCCGCAGCGGCCAGGGCCGCCAGCACCGCCAGGGCACCAGCCATGGCCGTCCAGCCAAACTGTTGAAAGACGAAACCGGCACTCCAGCCCACCAGGCTCGAACCGGCGTAGTAGCTGAGGTTGTACAACGAAGATGCCTGGGCTCGGCCCGTGACGGCCAGCGCTCCTGTCCAGCCTGAAGCGATGCTGTGGGCGCCAAAAAAGCCGGCCGTGAACAGCACCAAACCCACCAGAATTACTGTCAGCGGATGGGCCAGGGTCATGGCCAAGCCGGCCACCATCACGCCGGTGGAGGCAAGGAGAATGGCGCGCCTGCCAAACCGGGTGGCCAGTCCGGCCACCGCACGTGAGGACACGGTTCCAGACAGGTATGCCAGGAACAGCAGCGCTATGGCGGAGGCAGGCAAAAGGTAGGGTGGCGCCTCCAACCGGAAACCGAGGTAGTTGTAAACGCTGACAAATGAGCCCATCAGCAGGAATGCCTGGGCGTAGAGCGCCAGCAGGGACTTGCTGCGCAGCTGTGGGGCCAACTTGCGCAGGGCCCCGCCAAAGCCACCGGGGGCTGACACGGGCACAAATCCGCGGGGTTTGGGGGCCAGCAGGAGAAAACCGACAGCGGCAGCGGCAGCGCACAGGGAAACAACCAGGGTTCCCACCCGCCACCCTGCAATCTCCGCCACGGGTCCGGCAATCAACCGGCCGGAAAGCCCACCGATGGTGGTGCCGGCCACGTAGACACCGGCAGCTGCACCTGCATGGCGAGGGCTGATCTCTTCGGTCAGATAGGCGATCGCGAGTGCGGGCACCCCTCCCAGGGCCGCACCTTCGAGAACACGTAGCAGCAGGAGGATTTCGAAAGTCGGGGCGGCTGGGACCAGCAGGCCCAGAATTGTTGCCATGACCACGGCCAAGCCCATGGTGCGGACCCTGCCAAGCCGGTCGGCAACAAAGGACCACGGCAGCACGGCGATGGCCAGACCCACAGTCGCTGCTGAAACGGACAGGGCTGCCTGGGCGGCGGTGATGCCCAGATCGCGTGACATCAGCGGCAGCAGACCCTGCACGGAATAGAGTTGCGCAAACGTTGCCACGCCGGAACAAGCCAGTGCTGCCAGCACCCTGCGGTATCCGGTGCTGCCCTGCAGGTGGCCTTCCCACAAGCCACCTACTGCTGCTGGAACCTTGTCCGCTTTCTTTCTTCTTGCCACACCACAACCGTAGAACTACCGGGCACCAGCACCTAACGGCGGGCCAGCGCCGGGTCGTCCCGAGTAGGTTTGCGGCCAGTTGTGGCGGGAGCAAAGACTGACGGCCCCCGGGGTCGGGGTGGCCGTCAGTTTCAGTGCAATGTTGGGATCAGTGCTACGTCAGCGTCAGTGCTCCGCGGCTTCCGCGGCCGCCTTCTTGGCTTCCTTCTCGGCGTCCTTCTCTGCACGCAGGGCTTCCGCCTCGTGCTGTTCCTCGGCCTTTTCCTGGTGGATGACCTCAGCCAAAAGCTTCTCCATCTCCTTGGCCACACCGGCCGCGGACGCCGGGTTCTGGCCGGTCACCAGCCGCTCGTCGACCACCACCTTCTCCTCGAAGGCGTCGGCGGCGACGTGGGTGGCGCCCTGTTCCTCGAGCCGGTCTGCCAAGAAGAAGGGGATAACCTTGTCCTTGCCTGCGGCTACCTCCTCGTCGTTGGTGAAGGCCGCTACCTTCCGGCCATTGACGAGGTGGATCCCGTTCTCCAATTTCACGTTTACCAAGCCGGCCGGTCCGTGGCAGACGGCGCCCACCACTCCGCCGGCGTTGTAGACGCTGGCCACGAGGTTCTGCAGGCCCTCGCTGTCCGGGAAGTCCCACATGGTGCCATGGCCCCCCACGAGGTAGAGGGCGTCGTACTGTTCGGGGTCAATGACGTCGATGCGGGCCGTGTTGTAAAGGCCTGCGCGCGTGGTCTCGTCCTCCGTGAACGCAACCTGAATGGGATCCTCGGAGTCCACCGTGTCGCGTGGAGGCTGGCCGCCCTTGATGGAGGCGAAGTCGACGAAATGCCCGGAATCCTTGAAAACCTTCCAGGGATGTGCGGCCTCGGCCACGTTGTAGCCGGTCTTCTCGCCGGTGTCAGCAATCTCAGAAACGCTGGTCAGTACCATGAGGATTTTCTTCATGAAATGCTCCTTTCGTCCGTTTCCCACCCTAGGCGAGTGCCCAACCGCTTGCCTAGTCCATGCGAGGATGTCCCGCCCTCGGCTTAACCACTGATTGACGCAGGCGGAACTCCGGTGCTGCGGCTGCGGTGGTACGCTTGAATATCGAATGTTTGTTCTAGGAGGCGGTGCGGTGTTTGGTATGGACCTCGTGGCACCGACGCCGCCCAATACTGCTCCCAGCGGCTTCCCTTCCCCGGCCCAGGACTATTTCCACGGCGGGATCGACCTCAACAAGCACCTGATCAGGGACCGTACCTGCACCTTCGTCATGCGCGTCTCCGGAAGCTCCATGTCCGGCGCGGGCATAGCTGATGGCGATGAAATCATTGTGGACCGCTCCCTCACTCCGCGCGACGGTTCGGTCGTCGTGGCCGTGGTGGAGGGTGAGCTCCTCATCCGCCGCCTCGTGATGCACGACGGCGCACCCTCCTTGGTGACGGAACCCGCCGATGCACCGTCCCCGGCAGACGCTGCGGACCCGCTTGTTGGGGAGCTTGCGGTGTGGGGCGTAGTCACCCGGTGCCTGCATCATGTCTGATGGACATCGTCAGCTTCGGCTTCAAACTGGACCTGGGCCTTGCGTGAGAAATCCATGAGCATCACCCATATTGCGCTGGTGGATGTGAACAATTTT
This sequence comes from Arthrobacter sp., assembly GCF_030540645.1. Classification (GTDB taxonomy): domain Bacteria; phylum Actinomycetota; class Actinomycetes; order Actinomycetales; family Micrococcaceae; genus Specibacter. The sequence continues at coordinate 29,058 of NZ_JAUNVV010000004.1, read as the reverse complement.
TATGTCTCCTGCGAGCGGGTGTTCAACCCGGCGCTTGAAGGACGTCCCGTCGTCGTGCTTTCCAACAACGACGGTTGCGTGGTGGCGCGCTCGCAGGAGGCAAAGGACTTGGGCATTGCCACAGGGGCGCCGTGGTTCCAGCTCCAAGCACAAGCCAAGGCATGGGGTTTGGTGGCGCGTTCGAGCAACTACGAATTGTATGGCGACTTGAGTGCTCGGGTCATGGAAGTTGTGGGCCGCTTTGGCACGTGGCAGGAGGTGTACTCCATTGACGAGTCATTCGTGGGGCTGCTGGGAGATGAGGAACAGGTGCAGGTCGTGGGGCGCAGCATCCGGGCGGCTGTGATGCGGCACGTGGGCGTGCCGGTGTGCGTGGGTGTGGCCGGGACCAAGACGTTGGCGAAGTTCGCCAACCGGATTGCCAAGCAAAACCCGGCGCTGGGCGGGGTATGTGCCCTTGACGCCATGCCGGGCGGGCAGGTCGACTACATCCAGGCGCGGGTGCCTGCCTCGGGGCTGTGGGGTGTGGGAGGCAAAACGGCCGCGCGGCTGAAACTCATGGGCATCGAGAGCATCGCGGACCTGAAGGCGGCAGACCCGGCCCTCATTAGGAAGAAATTCTCAGTGGTGCTCCAGCGCACCGTTCTTGAACTCAACGGAACCGAGTGCATTTCACACAGTGAGGAACGCGCGGACAAGCAGCAGATCATGTTCTCACGCAGCTTTTCCGAACCCGTCACCACAGTGGCCGGAATGGAGGAGGTCATGGCCGTGTATGCCCAGCGCGGTGCCGCCCGGCTCCAAGACTCCGGGCTGTGTGCGTCGTCCATGACGGTGACGGCTGGGACCAGCCGCTTCGCAGCCGGGGAGGGCAGTTTTCCGGCCGCCACGATCCGCTTCACCACACCCACGCGCGACCCGATCGTGATGATGCGCGCGGCTGTTGCCGCCATGGCACAAGGCGCTGTCGAGGGGGCAGCCTATCTCCGGGCCGGGGTCATGTTCCACGGCTTGGAGCCTGCAGCTGGACCGCAAATGTTTGATGTGTTTGCCCAGGACGGCAGCCAGCAAGGCAGCCAAGCCGATGTGGGTGGCGTGCTCGGGGAGGTACGCAGCCGCTTTGGGGCGCAGGCCATCGGCATCGGTGTGGGTGGATTGGCCGTGCCACCGGCCTGGTCCATGAAACGCGAGCACAGCTCGCCGCGGTACACCACTGAATGGGACGAACTGCCGATCGTGCGGGCTTGAAACCCGCATTTGAAAAACGCACCCGAGTCCAGCGGCGTACCGACGCCGGTGCCCGCCTCGCTAGACTCGGGCCCATGGCATTTCCCCGAACTCCCAATTCCCGGCGCCTTGCGCTGCTCTTTGCTGCAACCGATGTGGCTGTACTGGGGCTCGCGCTGCACTTCTTCGTCCCGGGTGACGTTTCCAGCCTGATCGCCGACGCCTTGTTCACGGTGCTGCTCTATCTGTTGTTCGCGCTCGTGCTCCCTGCCGCCCGTAGGATCTGGGTGGCGCTCGCCGCCTTTGGTGTCAGCGCGTTCATCGAAATTGCCCAGCTAACAGGCGTCCCGGCAGCGCTGGCGGAGAGCTTCCCGGCAGCACGTTTGGTCTTTGGAACCACTTTTTCGGCACTTGATCTGGTGGCCTACGCGGTGGGTGCAGCCGTGGCGTGTGCTGCGGACACGGCGCTGTCGCAGCGCGCGCTCCAGTGGCGTGCAACACAAACGGAATAGCCCCCGGGCCCAGCCGGTTCAACCACTCAAGGAGGTAAAGATGCTCGATGTGGTGGTTGTTGGGGCAGGACAGGCCGGATTGTCGGCCGCATACTACTTGGCCAGGCAGGGGCTGCGGCCGGAAACGGATTTCGTAGTGCTGGACGCCAATCCGGCACCGGGAGGCGCGTGGCTGCACCGCTGGGACTCTCTCACGCTCGGCACCGCGCACGCCGTCCATGGCCTTCCGGGCATGAAACTTCCCGCATCCGACCCCGCCGAGCCGGCTTCCGCCGTCGTGTCCGGCTACTACGGCAGCTACGAAAAGGAATTCTCGCTGCCGGTGCGCAGGCCCGTGAAGGTCCGGGCTGTGCGCCCTGCCCCCACGCACGACGGCGGGCTGCTGGTGGAGGCAGACACCGGCACCTTCGCCACGCGCCTGGTCATCAACGCCACCGGCACCTGGGACAAGCCGTACTGGCCGCACTACCCGGGAGTGGGATCCTTTGCCGGCAGGCAGTTGCACACCCACGACTTCCGCTCCGTGGCAGAATTCGCGGGCCTGCGCGTCCTGGTGGTGGGCGGCGGCACCTCGGCCGTGCAATTCCTGCTGCAGTTGGCTCAAGCGGGTGTGGACACGGCCTGGTCCACCCGGCGCCCTCCGGAATTCAAAACCGGCGAGTTCAACCAGGACTGGGGGCGCGATATTGAACGCCGGGTCAACGAACGCACCACTGCGGGCCTGCCGCCGCTGAGCGTGGTGGGGGTTACGGGCATTCCTTTGACACACCAGTATCAAAACGGCATTGCCGCCGGAACATTGCTTTCCCGAGGGCCCCTGCAACGACTCACCACTGATGGTGCGGTGTTCAAGGACGGCACCACCTTCATAGCCGACGCCGTCCTCTGGGCCACCGGATTCCGTGCCGCCCTTGACCATCTGGCCCCGCTGAAAATACGCGAACCGGGCGGTGGAATCGTCATGGACGGGGTCAAGGTGGCCCGGGAACCGCGGCTGATCATGGTGGGTTACGGCGCCTCGGCGTCCACTCTGGGTGCGAACAGGGCAGGCCGGGCAGCAGCACTGGCCGCCCTGGACAAGCTCAGTGTCCCTGCCTGAGCGTGTCCGATCGTGACGTGGCACATTCCACTGGTGGAAATAACCGCAGGCGTTCAGAGGTTGGCGCCAATGACTACTTTGAAAGGCAGCACCCATGACGCTTCCCATCTCCATCCTTGACCTGGCCCACATTGGCGACGACGGAATTGCCGCCAGCTTCCGCGCATCGGTGGAATTGGCGCAACAGGCTGAAGGGTGGGGATACACGCGCATTTGGTACGCCGAGCACCACAACATGCCCTCCATCGCCTCCTCGGCCACGAGCGTGTTGATTGCCCACGTGGCAGCCCACACAAACACGATCCGTCTGGGCTCCGGCGGGATCATGCTGCCCAACCACTCTCCGCTGCAAATTGCCGAACAGTTTGGCACGCTGGAGACGTTGCACCCCGGGCGCATCGACCTGGGCCTGGGCCGGGCACCTGGCAGTGACCAAAACACCATGCGGGCCCTGCGCCGGGACCCGTCCGCTGCGGACACCTTCCCCTCCGACGTGCAGGAACTGCAGGCATACTTTGCTGGCGAAACAAGGATTTCGGGCGTGAACGCCTATCCCGGCAAGGACACGAATGTGCCCGTGTACATTTTGGGCTCCTCGCTGTTTGGGGCGCGGTTGGCCGCGGCATTGGGGCTGCCGTACTCCTTTGCCTCGCACTTTGCCCCGGCGGCGTTGGAAGACGCCGTGCGCATCTACCGCCGCGAGTTCAAGCCCTCAGCTGCCCTGGCTGAGCCGTACGTGATTGCCGGCGTCAACGCCATTGTGGCCGACTCCCAGTCGGAAGCCAATGCCCTTTCCTTAACCGCCAACCGCCGCATGGCCGGTGCGCTCGTGGCACCGGGGCGCACCTTCACCGAAGCCGAGTACGATCTGCTGCTGGAATCCCCGGCAGGCCAGCAGGTGATGAACATGCGTCGCTACTCGGCCGTGGGGACGAAGCCCGCAGTGCGCGCCTACCTTGACGAGTTTGCCACCAAGGCCGACGCCGACGAGCTGATCGTGGCCTCGCAGATCACCGACCGGACAGCCTGGATCCGCAGCTTTGAGCTGCTAGGGCAGGCCATGGAACTCTCCTTGGCCGTGTAGTTCGCGCCGGGCCACAAGGTGGTGGCGGTCTGAGATGGAGATGCTCAGTGCCGCCACCAGGACGCCGATGACAACGCCCACCAGGGTGTCGCCCACGCGGGCAAATGCCGCGGTGGGCGCCAACTGCGTACCGAGCCCGGTCATGATCAACGCCATGGGCGTCACCACGATGGTGGTCAGCGTGTAGTTCGTCATGACCAGCAATTCAGCGAGCACGACAAAAACGATGACTATGACCACGGCAGGCCAGAACCCCAGTGGCATGGACAGCAGCACCAAGGCAAGCACCGCACCGAGCACATTGCCCACCAGCCGTTGGATGGAGCGTTGGACGGTGATGCTGTAATTGAGCCCCTGCATCGCAGCCACGGCACCCATCGAAGCCCACAGCGGATGCTCAAGTCCAAGCACGACGGCGGCCCAACCGGCCAGCGCCGAGGCAGCGGCCATGCGCAGTGCCTGGCTGAAGGAATCTTTTGACAACAGCGCGATGCGGGCCGTGGGAAACATGCGGGGCCTGGCCGGTGCCGGGGGTGCTTCAGGCAGGGCAGTGGCAGTCGGACGGCCGCGCACCTTGCGCAAGGCTGCTTCGTGACGCGCCAGACCGTCCAGGCGCGCCGCCGTCTGAGGTTCGTTGAGGAGCACGATGGATGCTTCTGCCAGCAACGCCTTCAGTGCGTGGGCCCGATGGGCCAATGCAGTGGCGCGCTTTTTCCCGGGAACTGGACTTGAGGCACTGATGGCCACCGAATCATGCGCCGTACCCACAGCCAGCAGTGCCGCTTGGCGCAGTTCCGTTTCCTGTATGGTTGATTGGCCAATTTCTCCCCACCGGAGCACGGCGCCAATGGCGCGTGCCGTGGCCAGCCGGGCAGGTCCCATCGGGAAGAATAGAACCGGTGCCAAGGCGATGAGCCAACCCACTGCCGCACCGATGAAAACTGCTAGCAGAACCGGGCCAATGTCAGTGAATGAGTGGGCAGTACCAGCGCCGGCTGAAGCTGCAAAGACCAGGATCACGGCACCGGGTCCGGTGATCTTGAAGGCATGGAAGATGTGGGAGGCCACTCCGGCTATTAACGAAAGCAGCGCAATTTGCATCCACAGCTCAACCCCTGCCGACCCCATCAGGGCGCCAGCACACGTGGCGATTAGCAAGCTTGCGGCCACCACAGCCAACTGCCGGGCCAATCGTCCGTAAGGTTGGTAGCGGCCAAAAGCGGAGACCAGCGCACCGAGAGTTGCCAAGCCCACAAGGTGCTGCTGGCCTGTCAATCCACCCACCACCAGCACCGCGGAAGCAGCGATTCCCACCTTCATGGCCGGGACGAAGACAGCATCAGCAGGGCGCAAACTCAGGGATTTCCTCCACGTTGTGGCTGAGGCGGCATGGGCGAGTGCGGTGCCGGAATGGCGTATGCGGGTGGTTGTGGTCATTCATTAAGTCTACTATCTAATTTACTAGTAAAATAGATGTGAAGCGTGTGAGAGTCCTCTCTAGACTGGGCTTATGGGCACAAAAACTGAAATGGGCGACTTTGTCGACAAGGCGCGCCAAGGATGGGAACAAGTCCGTCCAGAGCTGGAGGTCTCCAGCATCGAGATCATGGGCAGGATCGGACGGATCGGGGCCCTCACCTCACACCGGGCCGGCAGGGAGCTGGCGCCGGCAGGTGTGACGCGGGCTGAATTTGATGTCCTGTGCACACTTGCCCGTGCCGGCGGTCCCATTCGGGCCAGCGAAGTCACGGCGGCCACCATGCTCAGCGGAGCCTCCACCACCAAAAATGCCGACCGGCTGCTCAAGCGCGGGCTTATAGAGCGGCTGAATTGGGAGCGCGACGGCCGGGTGGTGTTGATGAAGCTGACTCCGCTGGGCCAGCAGCTTGTGGACCGTGAATTCCCCAAGTTCCTTGCCCGGGACCGCGACATGCTGGCGGGCCTCAGTGCCAGGGAGGAAGCCCAGCTGGCGGCACTTTTGCGCAAAGTGGCCCTCAATGTGGAAGCGGCCCACTAGCCGGGCTGCGCCACCACGTGACGGTTTCTGCGGCTGCGCGCACCAATGGGGTGGGTTTCAAGTCCAGCAAGGCTGAACTGGCGGTGGAGTCCATGATGAAAGGTTCGTTAAATTGATAGCTGGTCTCCGCCAACTCGCGCATGTCAACGGAAACAAGGCCAGTAGCCCTGACAACCCATCCGGGGATTGTGCCGATCCGCGGAAGCCTGACTCCGGCCGCCGTTGCGAACGCCTGCGCCAGTTCCCGCTGGGACGCAGCTGGCAGGCTGGGTGCGTGCACCACCTGGTTCCATGCCGCTGGGGTCGACGCAGCCCGAATCATGGCCGCTGCAAAATCCGGGACGTAACTGAAGGTGTGGGGTACATCGGCACTTCCGAGGAACTGCAGGCTCCGGCCTGCCAAAATTCTCGGCACCATGCGTTCGCCGGCATGGGCGTTCCGAACCCGAGGCCCAAAGAAGTCCGAGGCCACCACGCTCACGGTGCGTGTCACTGATGCCGCCCGCGCCTGCAGCAACATGGTGCGGACACCCCGCTTGCCGCCAGTTGCTTCGCGAGGGCTCCCCTCGGTCATGATCTGCGAGGGGGAGCTGTAGGAGTACAGGCTCTCCGGGAAGACCGCCACGGCGCCTGCCTGGCCTGCCGCGTCCAGCACGTTCTTCTCGGTGCCGGGCAACTCCCGCCGCCAGACCTGTGCACTGTACGTTGAGCCGTGAATGCAATGAAATACCGCATCGGCGCCAATCAAGGCATTTCGGATTAGCGTAGGTTCGCCGACATCCACACGCCACCGGTCCACCAGCGGGTGCTCCGGTCCCGAGCCGCTTTTGGTGAGGATGCGCACCCGGTGCCCTGCAGTAGCCAGTTGCGCTGCAACAGTCCAGCCGACAGGCCCTGCACCCGTAACAACTTTTACAGCTTCCATGACGCACTCAATCTCCCAGAGTTCCAATGATGTGAGAGCGCTGCTCTCGCATTAAGTTTGGGTGCCCGATCCCAAAAAAGTCAAGAGCGGTGCTCACTTAAGTTGACGCCAGTCTCGTTTACGCGGAATTATGGTGCCATGACAAAAACACCCAGGGAGCGCGCCCGCGAGCAGACGATGGCGGAAATTCTCAGCATTGGACGTGCGCAGTTGGCCGTGCACGGTGCTGCGGGACTGTCGTTGCGGGCCGTGGCACGTGAGCTGGGGGTGGTGTCCTCGGCCGTTTACCGATACGTCAAGAACCGGGATGAGTTGCTGACATTGCTGTTGGTAGATGGCTACAACGCATTGGGTGACGCTGTCGACCGTGCAGTGGACGACGCTGTGGACGAGGCCGGGCACGACGACTTCTTAGCTCAATTGCGCGCGCTGGGGCACGCGGTGCGGGAGTGGGCGCTGGCAGAGCCCGCGCGTTACGGCCTGCTTTTTGGCGCACCCGTGCCAGGATACGAGGCTCCGGCCAATGAAACCACGGCACCGGGCACGCGGGTTGTGCTTCGGCTGGTGCACCTCATCGAAGGGGCCTATCATGCCGGGGCGATGGAGGGTCACATGCAGGGCCAGACGGTTGGCTCAGCCACGGCACGGAAATCGGACCCAGCACTGGCCCAGACGCCCTCAGCGAACTTTGCGGCAGTCCGTGCGGAACTGGGGTTGGAGGTTCCGGACGATGTTCTGGCACGCGGAATCCTGGTATGGGCAGCACTGTTTGGTGCCGTAAATTTTGAAGTCTTTGGCCAGTACGGGGCAACCACCTTCGCAGACCCGGGAGCTCTCTTTGAACTCCATTTGGATTCCCTGGCGAAGATCCTTGGATTGCAGGCCGCGGGCACGCACCAACGGCAAACGTTCTAGCCTCGGACGCGCTGGCACCAGACGTTGAGCCGCCCCAAACGCTACCCCAGCGCAGGCAGGCGGGAGAGCAGTTCCGCAGCGGCCGCCGTCGGATCCTGTGCCTCAGTGATGGCCCTGACCACAACAATGCGCGAGGCCCCGGCCGCTACCAACTGATCGACGTTGGGAAGCTCTACCCCACCGATGGCGAACCACGGCTTCGTGGTTTTTAGCGAGGCGGCATGCTCCACGAGGGATAGCCCGACGGCGGAACGGCCCGGCTTGGTGGGGGTGGCCCACACCGGCCCGACGCAGAAGTAGTCGGCGTTGGGGTTGGCAGCGGCAGCAGACACCTGGGCTGGGTCGTGGCAGGACAAGCCCATGCCCGTTTCGGAACCCACAAGGGATCGTGCAGCAGGCAGCGGCAGGTCCTTTTGGCCTACATGGAACACGGGTGCGCCGCTGAGCATGGCGACGTCGGCCCGGTCATTGACTGCCCACAACTTGCCGCATTCCTGGGCTACGGACTTCAGCACGGCCAGCAGTTCGAGCTCCTGTGCGGCCTCCAAGGACTTGTCGCGCAGCTGGATGATATCCACCCCGCCGGCATAGGCGGCACGCAGAAAATCGGCGAAATCACCCTGCTTTTCCCGTGCGTCGGTGCACAAATACAGCCTGGCTGTGTCGAGGCTGGGGGTGGCTGTTGCGGATGATTTGTCATGGATGGCAGAAGTTGTGCTCATATCTCATAGACTAGTGCAGTACCGCGGGAGCCAGTGAAGCTGGCTGAGAGGGCACCGACATGTGCCGACCGAAAGACGTCCAGCGGACGTGGAACCTGATCCGGCTCATACCGGCGTAGGGAAGGAGACCTTGATGGCGCGCACCGTGCAGGAATTTTCGAACACTGAAACAACCAGTGCCGACGTGGCCGTCATTGGCGGCGGAATCGTGGGCCTTGGCATCGCCTGGGAAGCCCAACGTTCCGGGCGCAGCGTCATGGTCATCGACCCGGTACCTGCCACTGGCGCCACGTTCGCGGCCGCCGGAATGCTGGCCCCCGTCAGTGAACTCCACTATCAGGAAGATGCGCTGCTGGAGCTGACGCTGGCCTCGGCAGCCCGGTGGCCGGAATTCGTGGCCTCACTGCCAGCGGATGCACACACGGGCTTCAACACGTCTCCGACTCTTGTCCTTGGAGCGGATCCGGCCGACCGCAAGGCACTGGCTGATCTCAGGGACGTCCAGTTGCAGCACGGCTTGGAAGTCACGCAGCTGACCATCCGGGAAGCTCGCGCCGCTGAACCCATGGTGGGCCCGCACATTTCCTGCGCCTACAAGGTGGAAGCGGACCATCAGGTGGACCCGCGGGCCATGGCCGAGGCCCTGCGCACTCAACTCCTGCGAACCGCCGTCGAACATGGCAGGACTGATCCGGAACAAACCTTCATCGCCCAGGCGGCCACAAGCTTGCTGCATGCGGATCCGGGCGATACTCAGTCGGCCGTGACTGGGGTGCTGCTCGCCGACGGCACCAAAATCCATGCCCGTGAAGTCATCGTCGCCAACGGGCTCGGGGCGCCGCAGCTGGCCGGATTGCCGGATGGGCTCACGCTTCCGGTGCGTGCCGTCCATGGCGACATTCTACGTCTGAACGTTCCTGCACACCTGCGTCCGCTGACCACAGCCACCATCCGCGGCCTGGTGCGCGGATTGCCCGTCTACATTGTGCCGCGCGGGGACGGCACAGTGGTGATTGGCGCAAGCAGCCGCGAAGACGGATCGGCAGGTGTCAGCGCCGGGGGAGTCCACCAGCTGCTGCGTGATGCCCAAGTCCTCATGCCTGCCGTCGCCGAACTGGAACTTCTTGAAATGACAGCCCGCGCCAGACCCGGCACCCCCGACAACGCTCCGCTGCTGGGACGCGTGGCAGGTGTGGACGGCAAGGATATAGCCGGGCTCATCATCGCCACCGGCTTCTTCCGCCATGGCGTGCTGCTCACGCCCATCGCGGCCCTGATTGTCCGGCAGTTGCTGGGAAATATTACGGATCTGGCATGGCTGCCCTTCCGCCCGGACAGATTTTCGCCGCCACTCAACGCTGCCGCCAGCACAGACACGCTCAGCGACCAGAACAGTGACCAGAACAGCTAAGGAGACATCATGAGCACCATCCAACTCAATGGAGCACCCCACCACTACGACGCCGGCACCACCGTGGCGCAGCTTGTTTCAGCCATGACCGGCCGGGCACTGCTGCCCTCCGGCCAAGCGGCCGACGGTGGCAGACTCGGTGTGGCGGTGGCCCGCAATGCCGGTATCGTGCCGCGCAGCCAATGGTCGGCAACGGCTCTCGAACACAACGACGACCTTGAAATCGTCACAGCCGTCCAAGGCGGCTGATCCCATGCTGCAAACCTCAACCCACCACCTGCCGAAAGTGAAATGCCATGACTGAATCCCTTGTCCGCAACGACGCTCTGGTCAACGACGCGGTGAGCGACGATGCGCTTGTCATTGACGGCGTCGCGTTGGGCTCGCGCCTCATCATGGGTACGGGCGGGGCACCGAGCTTGGCCGGGCTGGGCGCTGCACTCATCGCCTCGGGCACCGAGTTGACCACGGTGGCCATGCGCCGCTACTCCGTGGACGGAGCGGGCAGCGCCGACACGAACCTGTTCGCGCTGCTGCTTGAAAACAACATCAAGGTCCTGCCCAACACGGCCGGCTGCTTCACGGCCCGCGAAGCCGTCATGACGGCCGAGCTGGCCCGCGAGGCGCTGGAAACTGATTGGGTGAAACTGGAAGTCATCGCCGATGAACACACGCTTCTCCCGGATGCGCTGGAACTCGTGGAGGCCACTGAACAGTTGGTGAATCGCGGATTCAAGGTGTTCGCCTACACCAACGACGATCCCGTCCTGGCCCTGCGCCTGGAACAGCTCGGAGCAGCTGCCGTCATGCCACTCGGTGCGCCCATCGGCACCGGGCTGGGCATCTTGAACCCGCACAACATTGAACTGATCGTTGCACGCGCCAGCGTCCCCGTAGTTCTTGACGCCGGAATCGGCACGGCATCCGACGCCGCCCTGGCCATGGAACTGGGCTGTGACGCGGTACTGCTGGCCACCGCCGTGACGCGCGCCCAGAATCCCGTGCTCATGGCGAAGGCCTTTAAACACGCCGTGATTGGTGGCAGACTGGCAGCACAGGGCGGACGCATTCCCAAGCGCCAGCATGCACTGGCGTCCTCGGCCATGGAGGGACGCCCCGACGTATAAAGAGGTGGCCGTGCAGACACGGCTGCAAGGACTGGGCGAAGGAGCCTGCCATGGCTGTTCCCGATGATGTACTGACACGCAGCAAGATCGACGCTGAACTGGCCACCCTGCCGCTGTGGCGCTACGCAGGTGAGCTGCGCACGGAACTGAAATGTCCGACGTCGGCCGCTGCCTTGGCGCTGTTTGCCGCCATCGGGGAGTTGGCCCAGCAGGCGAACCACCATCCCGACGTGGACTGGCGCTATGACACCTTGATCATTGCGACGAGCTCGCACGACGCCGGAGGGCAGGTCACCGCCCGCGACATCGCCCTGGCGCGCGGGATTTCAGCTGCAGCACAGGAGGCCGGCGCCGTCGCGGCACATGGATAACAGCATAAACGCACCTTCGCCGCTTATCGGCATGTACCGAAGCACGTATATGCGGCGAAGGTGCGTTTATCCGGTTCGACTACTGCATGTGCAAGATCGCGTTGGCCTGCTGCACCAGCTGTGTGTGGCGCGCACGGCCCACAAAGCCTGCTGTGGCCCACGCTGCGGCGCCACCGACCACGATGGAGAAAATCCATGGGATCCAAGCGGTGGAGCTGTCGTTGCCCAAGCCCACGGCCATGGTGATGATCCAGACAAGCAACGATGCCACCACGGCCGCACCGGCAGGAAGCACTGCGCCGAATGTACTGCGGTACTTGTCCACTGCCCAGGCGATGGCACCCAGGGCACCGGAACAAAGGGCAATGATAACCAACGCGACCATGAAAATTCGTCTCTCTTTTATCCAGCTAAAGGGTTGGGGCTCTTAGAGGGCGCCGAACCCGACGCTGCGGGCCTTCTCGCCACCCAATTCAACGTACCCCAGGGCATTTCCGGGAACAATCAACAGTCGGCCCTTTTCGTCTTTAAGACGAAGCGCAGTTCCCTTGTCCAATGCTTCAGTCACCAAGGCCGCCACGTCATCAGCGCTCTGCTCGGATTCAAGAACGATTTCACGGCTTACGTTTTGGACGCCGATCTTAATTTCCACTGTTGTCTCCTTGGTGCAAACTTGCGATAAAGGTATGTACAAACCACTGTAGGGGCAGCGGCTCAGGATTCTTTGGGGAAGCGGCTAATTCCGCGCCAAGCTAAACGATAAACCAGATCGCTGGCCACATCGATGTCAATATTGTCCCTGGCCTCGAGCCAATAGCGGGCGCTGACCTGGGCCATGCCCGCCAAGGCGCGTCCCAGCAGGGTCGCCTCAACGGGGGAGAGCTTGGTGTCCTCCGCAATGACCTGGCCAATCGCATCGGCATAGTTCGCATTGAATTTTTCCAGCCGGGCGGCCACATCGGGGTCGTTGACGAGGTCGGATTCAAAAACCAGCCTGTGGGCCTGATCGTCGTTGGCCATGAACGTGTAATACGCCTTCATGGTGGCCTGGACGCGCAACTTGTTGTCCGTGGTTGAGTTCAACGCATCCACGAGCATGGACGTCAAAGACTCAAGATGGCTGTCCAGCAGCGCCAAGTACAGTTCCCGTTTACCGGGGAAGTGCTGGTACAGCACGGGCTTGCTGACCTTGGCGGTCTCGGCAATTTCATCCATGGCCGCACCGTGGTAACCATGGTTGACGAAAACTTCCAAAGCGGCGGACAGCAGTTGTGCGCGGCGTTCATCGCGGGGCAGCCGGGTCGGCGCGCTTTTGGTGACGGCACGTTCCTTGGCAGACGGTTCCAAACTCATTACAGCAGCCTTTCTTTCCATTGCCCCCAGGTGCTGCTGGGCTGTTTTGTGTCAGTCTACTCGCGGGCAATGCGCCATAGGCTGCAAGCAGGACTAGATTAAGAAGTATGGTTTCCCTCATTCCGTCCTTGAACACCACGACTGCCACCCGTCTGCCGGCGCTGGTGGAGCCGGGCCCACCGCTGGCCGCTGAGGAACTAGAACGGTATTCACGCCATGCCCTGATTCCGGAAATTGGGTTGGAAGGGCAGCGCCGGCTGCGCAACGCCCGCGTCCTGGTGATCGGCGCCGGCGGGCTCGGTTCCCCGGCATTGTTGTATTTGGCTGCGGCAGGCGTGGGAACGCTGGGCATCATCGACGACGACGTCGTGGAGTTGAGCAACCTGCAGCGCCAGGTGATCCACGGGGTGGCGGATATTGGCCGCACCAAGCTTGAATCGGCCAAGGACTCCATCCTTGACATCAACCCGGGCGTGAACGTGGTGTTGCACCACGTGCGCCTGGATTCCTCCAACGCACTGGGCCTCTTTGCCGACTATGACATCATCCTGGACGGGGCGGACAACTTTGCCACCCGCTACCTCGTCAATGATGCGGCTGCACTGCTGGGCAAGCCCTACGTGTGGGGATCCATCCTGCGCTTTGATGGCCAGGTCAGCGTGTTTTGGGACAGGTTCGGCCCCAATTACCGCGATTTGTACCCCGAGCCGCCGGCCCCCGGCACCGTGCCCTCGTGTGCAGAGGGCGGAGTGTTCGGCATGCTGTGTGCCTCCATCGGGGCCATGATGGTCACAGAAGCCGTCAAGCTCATCACGGGCATTGGGCAGAGTCTTCTTGGGCGCCTGCTCGTGTTCGATGCGTTGACGTCGCGGTGGCGTGAAATTCGGATCGCCAAGGACCCGGAGGCGTCGCCCATCACCGAGCTTGTGGACTACGAGGTCTTCTGCGGCATTGTTGCGCACGACGAGGACGACGCCGACCTCATCTCTGTCGGAAGGCTCGCCGAACGCTTGGCCGGGCGAGAGCAGGGCAGCGACGACTTTGTTTTGATAGACGTGCGGGAACCGGTGGAATTTGAGATCGTGCGGATACCCGGTTCGGTGCTGATTCCGCTGGCAGGCATCAAGGACGGAACGGCGCTGGGTCAAGTGCCGCGCGGCGTTCCACTGGTGCTGCACTGCAAGGCCGGCACGCGCTCGGCCCAGGCACTGGCGAGCCTGCGCACAGCCGGTTTCGCCGACGTCGTGCATCTTGACGGCGGCATGGACGCGTGGGCGGCCAGCGACTAACCCGCTGCACGGGGGTAAATTTTTGTTTCTGGCCTCCGTTTTTATTATGAAGCAGAAGCATTGAGGGAAGATCAGGGCTGGGGGAGAGGTTCCACGCCAGCCCTGATCGGGTGAACGCCGCGGGCTAGGCGACGGACAGGCTCGCGTTGAGCATGCGGGCGCGCACCTCCTCGAGCTCGCGTTGGACGGTCTGTCCGGTGTTGGCGGCGGGTGGCTCCATGTTCATGACTTCTGCGAGAAGGCCGGCTGCAATTAGTTCCTTGTTGAGTTGGGCCAGTGCGGTTTGCACTGCGGTGTCTTGGGACACTGCTGAGGTTCCTGTCTGGCCGTTTTGCTCCAGTCCAAGCGCACGCATGGAGTCGGGGAGCCCTGCCCCGGATCGTTGTGGATCACCAAACTGCAGAGGGGTGGATGAGGACTTCAGCAGGTCGAACAGGCGATCGACGCGAGCTGCGCCTTTGTGTTGCAAGGGACCGGATTGGAAGTCGGGGTGGTGACCCAAAACGAGGGCTGCGAGTCCGGCGATGTGAGGGGTGGCCATGGATGTGCCGTCCCATGCGGCGAACCCACTGGGTGGCACCGAGGACACGACCGCGACCCCTGGCCCACACACGTCGATCCGTTCGCCGTGGCAGGAGAACTGGGCGGAAAAGAACCCGAGGTCGTCCTGACCGTTCTTCCAGCGTTGTTGGGCATGGTAGCTGGATTCAGGGAACTCGTCGTTTTTGCCAATCGCCGCGACGGTGAGCACGTCAGGCGAGGTTCCGGGAAACTGCACGTCCCCACCGGTGTTGCCTGCAGCTACGATGCAGGCAACACCTAGTTCCTTGGCCTGGGCTAGCTTCTGCAACATGATCTGCGAGCTTCCCCCAGTGCCCAGACTCATGTTGACGACATCGATCCCCTGATCAATGCAGTAGTCAACGGCGTCGATGAGGCTGCTGATGCGTCCGCCCGGGAATATCCGTGCCTGGTGCATTTCCGCCTCTGGGGCGAATCCCTTCACTCCGCCGCCGTTCTGAGCTCCAGCGATGATGCCGCTGCAGTGCGACCCGTGGGCGATGGTGTCGTCTTTCCATTGTTCATAGTTGCTCGGCGTGCTTGTCAGATCGATGCCCTCACGCATGTCGGTCAAGTCGGGGTGGGTGAGTGCGGCTGCTCCGGAGTCAACGACTGCGACCTTGATGCCTCTACCGGTGAAAGTGGCCGGAACCTGGTCCAACCGCATGGCTCGTTGTCCCCAGCCAATGAGTTCGGAGTCGGGGAATCCGGGGAAGGAATCGGATAGCGGAGCCAACGGGATCGTGGTGGTGGCACCACTGGTCAGTTGTGGCCGGTCGATCCATGCCGACCAGTAGTCGGCTTGTGGGTTGATGTAGATTGCCCGGATCGTGGAGTCGGACTCGTTGAGCAGACTGAGTGTGACAGACCCGGCCGAGTCGGTGCGTCCTTGGGCCGGAGTGCCGCTGCCATAGAGGTAAACGGTGGCCCCTGCGACCGGTTGCTGCCCGGAACCAGTGAGGACAATGGTCCACGTTGTGGTGGTGCCGAACGGGCTAAGCAGCCCGGGGTCGATTTCCTGGACCGAACTTGCGGCAGGTTGGGGCAGGATGAAGCTGTCCTCCTCCACGAGCACTTGCGGGTGCCTAATCAGATTCGCAACTGTCTGCTCAGGGATCGTGGCAACTACGATTTTGTCTGTGATAGAAGTGCCCAGGACTTGGGCTCTGAAGGTGCGCGGAGTGAGCCGTTGTTGGATTTCCACGTCCGGGTCAGCCTCCAGTTGTTCGATCACGAAGTCGAAATCGAGAGAGCCGACGCTAGCCGGGGACAAAACAGTGTTGTCCTTGGCCAGCAGGAATGTTCTTGCACGGGCGGGAAGCAGTGGGTTGTCGTTCTGTTTTGCTGACATCAGGTGCCGCCTAGGGGGTTGAGTAGTTCGTCAGGTTCGATGATGATCGCTGGCCCGAGCGCCGCCTCGAAGGCGGCGGCCCGGGCCGGGTCCATGGAGACGACCAGTCGTTCCGGGTCACCCCGGCCATCACGGACTACCGAGTGCACGATCATTGTGGAGTCCGCAGTGAAGAGACCGAGAAATGGCTTGATCAGACGGGGATCACCCCCGACGATGTATCGCTTGACATGGACTGACACGAGTGGTGGCCTCCGATTACCTAGGGTTTGGGAATGATCGGATTGTTACGCCGTTGTGCAGCGATGCTGGCGTGCACTTTTTTGATCGGCCCAAACGGGTCTTGGGACTGCCCGGAATGGTAGGCAGCCACGGCGGAGTGCATTTCCTGAACTGCAGGAGCCAGCTCGGGAAAGGAGGGAGCGTTGGTCTTGAGGTACGTGTAGAAGCCAACCAACAAAGAGCCCAGCTGCTCTCGGTCTGCCTCCGTTACTCCGGGCTCGCCCCCGGCTGCAGCGCTCACAGCAGCTGTAGCCAGGGCCACGGTCTGGTCAGATGAGTTCGGTCGGTTCCAGGTGAATGCCATCTTGCAGTCTCCTTCGAATTAGGCGCTGGCGCCGATGGGCAGGACTTGGAAAGGGCTGAACTTTTTGAGTTCATCGGCAGCCCCGGCGACGGTGGCGTTGTTGCGCCCGCCATTCGTTACTGACTTGCTCACGAGTCCGCCGAAGCTGCCAAGCAGTCCTCCGAGCATCGATGCCGGGACGTACACGAGCTTGTCTTCTGGGTTGTCCGCATCGGGGCCCGTGGATTGCGGCTGCAGCTCTTCGGGGACCACTGAGTACGGGATCATCCGAAGGAGTGGGGAAGCGGCCTCACCAAGCTGCCGGCCGACTCCGGCGTTGTTCAGAAGCTTGCGGCCAGCATAGGACCCGATGGTTCCGGCAAATGACGAAGCAAGGTTGCCAAGCCAACCAGCCGGTACCACGATGAGTTCCTCATTGGAGGCCCCGCCGTCAGGACCGGTTGAGGCCGGGGCCAGCTCCGGCGGGACTGCCTGCCATGGCAGCAGTTTCCCTACGGCACCCCCAAGATGAGCGACGGCCTTGCCGGTGTCACCGCCGATGATCTGGCCAACCCCGCCACTGATGCCACCGAACAGGTGGCCCAGCCATCCAGCCGGCACCAACACCATGGCGTCCTGGATGTGATCCAACTGGTCGTTTTGAGGACCGCTGGACTGTGGCGCCAGCTGGGGTGCGACAACTTCGAACGGGCCAAAGATTGAGCCCAGCGCCCCGCCGGTACCGGAACCGATCTGGCCTCCGAGCTTCTTGTTCCCAAACAGGCCGCCTACTGCCGTGCCAATGATTTTTCCTCCGACACCGCCGAGCAGGCCAGTCAAGAACCCGGCAGGCACAACCATGAGGGCTTCCTCGGGTCCCGCGTCGTTCACGGCAGCCTGCGGTGGGAGGATCTGGAATGGGGAAAAGTGTTTGATCAACGGGCCCGCGGCAGAACCAACGGCGTGACCCAGGGCCTTCTGCCCGAACCATCCACCGACCTCCTTTCCGATGGTGCCGGCCAAGCTGCCAACGATGTTGCCGAACAAGCCTGCGGGGACGAGCATCAGCGGGTCTTGGGAGAGATCGACGCTGAATGCGGAGTGGACTGACCCGTGCCCGTTCGAGCCCGTTGTGGATGTTGAGGAGGTTGTTTCAGCAGATGAACCTGCCCCGTTTCCATCCAAGTCCTGCAGTTGTGTTGAAAGTTCGCCAGCCATGATGATTCTCCTTACAAAGGCGGCGGGAGTAATGATCACCGCCGGGGGTAATTAAATATTGGAATTGTCATTACGTCATTCATGTTAGGGCAAATATTCGGTTATGTACATATCTCAAATGGTAATAATACATTTATAATCACGTTTATAATAATGATTTAGGGTAAATGAAATGACTATATTTGACAAGCCCTATTTTAAATCTCACATACGTAGTCAAATTCCGGTTTTTTAGACCACAAAGCAAAACATTAACCGCTGAAATCACACATTGGACAGGGAGGGCAGATTTGGGCTCAGTGCATGTATTTGTATGCCCTGTCAAAGTTCTGAGGGGACGCCAGATTCGGGGGCAGCCTGGCCCCAAAGGGCCTGTATGCTTGTGTTGCCGAGGTTTCTGCTGAAATTTTCTGCCGGCTCGGACAATGTTTATGACTGAAGAAGGTTTGTTGGAATTCTGTGCCATGAATTTTTTCGCGCAAACTGTTATGTTTGTTTGTGACAAAATTTGACAATCAATTGTCAGTTTCTTTAATTTGACAGGTATAATCGCATGAGTCTTGGGCTGAGTACTCAAGGCAGGTGGATCACAGTTCTGCTTGGAAGATACTCGCTGCGTGATACGCCACTTGGTACTCGATATGGCCTGACCGGTTATATTGCACTTAGTTCGACTTAGTGTGCAGTCACCTTGGATGGGGGCTTATTGCTCTGCGTACTAAAGTTCGATTGATATTTGTATTTTTGCAAATAAGCAGATTTTTGGCGGATTGACCGTATCGAGTCCTCAAGCGCCCACTGATTCCAATCAGTCGGTGTCCACGTCTTCTTCCCGGTCTTGCCCGTGAAGAGTGGGAAGGCGGCGTGGGCATATCCGTGGAGAAAGAACCTCGCGAACAGCGGACGTTGCCATCTTTGGGCTCTGAAGTAGCCATGGAAACTTGTCTGTTCGCCCAACGACAAAATCGCTGCATCGGAGTAAATTTCTTAGTAGGCCTTCCTCACAATTCTGGGGCCGGCACTCACTAAAGAGGCGCATCTTGAACCACACCGGACAACAACCAACACCACAGCAACCGCTCGCTTCGGGATTTGGGCACTACACCGCTGCGGCGGCCGTTGTGGAGGGAATGAATCTTTCCGGATGTGTTGCCATTGTGACGGGCGGCTACTCCGGGCTGGGATTGGAAACGGTCCGTGCGCTGGCCAGCGTCGGGGTGCGGGTTTATGTTCCGGCACGCCGCCCCGATCATGCCCGGGGGGTGCTGGCGGCAGCAGACCTCGGCGGGGTCGAAGTGTTCGACATGGACTTGGGTGTGCAGGCCAGCGTCAAGGAGTTTGCCCGCGAGTACGTGGCCACGGGAAATCGTCTGGATATTCTCATCAACAATGCCGCCATCATGGCATGCCCGGAAACGAGGGTGGGTCCGGGCTGGGAAGCGCAGTTTGCCACCAACCATCTGGGGCACTTCACCCTGGTCAACGAGTTGTGGCCGGTGCTAGCCGACGGCGGGGCTCGCGTGGTGGCTTTGTCCTCCACGGGGCACAAAGTGTCCGGCATCCATTTTGATGATCCCCAATTCACGCGTGGCTATGACAAGTGGCAGGCTTACGGGCAGGCGAAAACTGCCAACAGCCTGTTCGCCGTGGAACTGGACGCGAAGGGCACGGACTATGGAGTGCGGGCCTTTGCCGTGAACCCCGGAGGCATCATGACCGGGCTCCAGCGCCACCTCACAAACGAGGAAATGGTGGCGGCAGGGTGGATGGATGACACCGGGAAGCTCAAAGATGGGTTTAAATCTGCGGAACAAGGGGCAGCAACGTCGGTGTGGGCGGCAACTTCGCCGCTGCTGGACGGAAGGGGAGGGGTGTACTGCGAGGACTGCGACATTGCCAGTCCCACCGACCCGGAGTCGGAGTTTGCCCGATTTGCCGGTGTGGACGAGCACGCGGTGGATCCGGACAGTGCCCGGAGGCTCTGGACACTGTCTGCGGAACTGACGGGCGTCAACGCGTTCGGTTAACCTGCGGCTTCGTTCGGATCAAGGCTTTGAGTCAGGGTGGAGCCGATGACAGCCGGGTCGATCTTCAGCCCGTATAGGGCGTCTAGAGCCGCTAAATAACTGTCCGGGTCCCCGGCTGCCGCGAGTTCCTTAGCCCTGACCGTCGGTACATGAAGAAGTTGCTTGACCATGCGGCGCATGGCGAATTCCACTTCAGCAGTAGCAGCAGAGCAGCCGTGCTGTTTACGCACCTTCGCGATTTCATCGTCAAGGACACCCATGGTGTGCCGGCGCAGCGCTACGATGGCATGGTCCAGGGAGCGGGAATTCTGGGCCCGTTCAAAGTCCCTTGTCGCCGCTGCCACGAGTGACGAAGCCTGCGACAGCGTGGATTCTTCTTCGGCCGGGGCGGCTTGACGGACAGTTTCCAAAGTCATTAAGTCCACCCCGGGCAGGCTGTCGATATCGGCGGCAAAATCATGGTTCAAGGCAAGGTCGATGACGGTGAGTTGCTGTGAATCGTTGTGGCGCACCTGTGCCAGATCTGTGCGCGTCACTTGATGGTCTGAACCGCTGCAGCCTAGCAGCAGCGACGCGGTGGACAAGGCCAACGGTAATGATTCCTCGGTCAGGGCCGTGCCGCCGCGGGAAGCGGTGAAGGTTTCGGCGCGGCCGGAGGGGGAGTAGATGGAAATGTCGGTACAGCCGCGCTGCACCAGCTGCGCCATGGCCGCTCCCGCGTACGCTCCGGTGCCAAAAAGAACGGCGGACTTGCCGGCAAGTCCGCCCAGTGGACGTTCCTGCAGTTCCGCGGCTAAATCCAACGCAACGGACACAATTGACATGCCACGGCGTCCGAGTGCCGTTTGGGAGCCCACATCCTTGGCAGTCTTGGCTGCGGCCTGAAAAAGCCTCACCAGGGAGGGTGTCGTGGAGCCTTGTTCCTGGGCGATGCTCAGCGCGCGGCGCACCTGCCCGGCAATCTCACGCTCACCCACCACGGCAGATTCCAGGCCCGTGCTCACCGCGAAGAGGTGCCGCGGTACAGCGTCGGACTCCAAGGTGGACAGCGCTGCTGCAACGTACCGTTCGGCAAGTCCGGAATGTCTGCTGATCGATTCGATCAGCGAGCTGCGGGCAGACTCAAGGTCCTCGCTGCTGCGGGCGTGCACATACAGTTCGTAGCGGTTGCAGGTGGCCAAAGTGATGAGCCCGGTGACTGCATTTTCCGGTGGGATGATCTCAGCACTGACTGCCGCGGCCCCGGCGCTAAGGCGGGCAACGGTTTCCAGATCAATGCTGCTGTGCGAAGCAACGAGGGAGAATAGAACCACAATGCCAATATCGTAGCCCCCCAAGCTGGTGGTTTATGGACATGATGGAACAAAGCGTCACTAAGATTTTGTGATGCTGCTCACAGAAGGCCGTAAACATGTCCTCTCTTTGCGGTGACAGTTTGTCCACAAAACAGTTTGAGTTGGCTCTGTAGGGTGGTGCCATGACACTGATCTCCAGCCACCCCTTGATGGATGGCCGCACGGCCAACTCCCCTTTGATCACGGCCTACAGGGGAGGTGCGCCAAGCCGCCGCCCCATCTGGTTCATGCGCCAGGCAGGGCGCTCACTGCCGGAGTACCGCAAGCTGCGTGAAGGCACCACCATGCTTGAGTCCTGCCTTTTGCCGGCCATGGCCGCGGAAATTACGCTCCAGCCCGTCCGGCGCCACGACGTGGACGCAGCCATCTTCTTCTCAGACATCGTCATCCCGCTGAAACTCGCCGGCGTTGGCGTGGATATTGTCCCGGGCGTGGGCCCGGTGCTGGATGCACCCATCCGCACTGCCAAAGACATTGCAGCCCTGCCGGAGCTCACGGACGAAGCCCTTGACCCAATCCGCGAGGCAGTGGCCCTGACGGTGGCCGAGCTGGGCAGCACCCCGCTCATCGGTTTTGCAGGTGCGCCCTTCACCGTGGCCGCCTACATGGTGGAAGGGCGCCCCTCGCGCGACCACCTCGGCCCCCGCACCATGATGCATGCCCAGCCGGAGCTCTGGGCAGAACTGATGAACTGGGCTGCGGACGCCTCGGGAAAATTCCTGCGAGCCCAGATTGAGGCCGGAGCCAGCGCCGCGCAGCTTTTCGATTCCTGGGCAGGGTCGCTGGGACTCGCCGACTACACAAATCATGTGGCGCCGGCGTCGTCCAGGGCCTTGGATCACGTCCGCGACCTGGGCGTGCCGCTCATCCATTTCGGCACCGGAACCAGTGAACTCCTCGGGGCCATGCATGATGTGGGCGTGGATGTGATGGGCGTTGACTACCGGCTCCCGCTGGATGAAGCCAACCGCCGGCTCGGCGGCACCGTGCCGTTGCAGGGAAATATTGATCCGGCCCTGCTCAGTGCGCCGTGGGAGGTTCTGGAGCAACACGCCCGTGAAGTTGTTCGGGCCGGTTCCACTGCGCCCTCGCATGTGGTGAACTTGGGTCATGGCGTGCCGCCTGGAACAGACCCGGCCGTCCTGACCCGCCTTGTGGACCTGATCCACTCCATCTAGCCTGCATCAGCGACACCTGCACCTGCCACAAAGAGGACACCATGGAAAACCGCAGAAAGGCCGCCAAGGCCTTCACACCACTGAGCCACCCGGCCCCCTACCAAACGGTTGTGGTGGGAGGTGGCATTTCGGGTCTGCTGGCGGCCTGGGACTTGCAGGAAGCGGGCTTCAAGGTCACTGTTTACGACGCCTCCGCCTCTTGGGGCGGCTGCGTAGGCCGGCACGAGGTGGCCGGGGTGGTCCTTGACTCGGGTGCGGAATCGTTTGCCACGCGCAACACGGCGGTGTCCGAACTTGCTGCAGAGTTGGGGTTGGGAGACAAGGTTGTGGAACCCAATCCGGCCGGGGCATGGGTATGGCTGCCCGACGGGCCCGTGCCGCTGCCGCGCACAGGCGTGCTGGGCATCCCCTCGGACCTGGGTGCGCCGGAAGTGCGTCAGGCATTGGGCGCCTCGGGCGTGCTGCGTGCCGCCCTTGACGCCAAAATGCCGGTCAATATCGGCACCACCGAAGCCACGATGAGCGTGGCTGACCTGGTGCGTGCGCGGATGGGCAAGCGGGTTCTTGAACGGCTTGTCGCCCCCGTGGTGGCAGGAGTGCATTCAGCCAGTGCGGAACTACTGGACGTAGACGTGGTGGCGCCCGGGTTGCGCGCCGGCATTCGCGACCACGGCTCTCTGGCTGCGGCCGTGGCTGCCCAGCGGGACAGGGGCCGCGGCAGCAAGCCCGGGGCGGCAGTGGGAGGGCTGGTCGGGGGCATGCACACGCTGGTGGACGCCCTCGTGGTGAAGCTGCAGGAGGCCGGTGTTTCGATGCATCTCGGGCACAAGGTGAAGGCCATCTACCGCGGTGACATCGACGATGCCCCCACACCGACGTACGACGGCGGCGAGCCCTCACCGTGGATTGTTGAATGGGAGCACGGCACAACGCACGGGTATCTTGCCGCCAAGCTGTTGGTGATGGCCACCGACGGGCCTATGGCTGTTAAGCTGCTGGCTCCGGAGATGCCCGAGCTGCTGCCCTTCACTCCGGCCCCGGGACCTGACATTCGTCTGGTGACGCTGGTGGTGGATGTGCCCGAACTGGATTCGGCCCCGCGCGGCACAGGAGTTCTTGTGGCCCCATCCGTGGAGTCGATCACGGCCAAGGCACTCACACACTCCACCGCGAAATGGCACTGGTTGGCGGATTCCACCGGGCCCGGAACCCACGTGGTGCGCTTGTCCTACGGCCGTGCCGGGACCAAACCGGCCGATGCGGTGCGGCTGACCGCGAACACACCCACGGAAAGTGACTTGATCGCCACGGCGCTGGCAGATGCCACCACCATGCTCGGCGTGGAGATAACCGAGGCTGACCTGTTGGGTGCGGACGTGGTCCGGTGGCAGGGTGCGCTGCCGTTTGCTGCAGTGGGGCATCATGACAAGATCGCGCACGTCCATTCCTTGGCCAATGACGTCCCCGGCTTGGTGTTGACAGGGGCATGGATGACAGGAAACGGCTTGGCGGCCGTTGTCTCCGGCACCCGGCGGCAGATCCGTGCCGTGGTGGACGCCTCCAAGAGGCTGTGACCTTGCACACGTTCTACGTCATGTAGAGAAGGCCGGTTTTAGATTTCGTCACGATTGGGTGCAGACTTGTACGCATGAGCCACACAAACGCACAATCTGTCACTAAAAGCCCCGCGGAAACCCCGTTCACCCTGTGGACTGTTTTCAAGCGGACCGGATCCTTCGCAGGCACCGCTTCGGCGGTCGCCGAATTCGAGGAATTGGTGGCTGCTTTGGCCGCGGAGAGCATCACCGTTCGCGGCGCTTACGACGTTTCTGCCATGCGCAGCGACGCAGACATCATGGTGTGGCTGGTGGGCGCCGACGCGGAAGGCCTGCAGCGGGCCGTGCGCAGCATCCGCAGGCTGGAACTGTTTGCCGCAACCGAGATCGCCTGGTCGGCCATGGGTGTGCACCGCGAGGCTGAGTTCGCCAAGAACCATGGCCCCAGCTACATGGGCCCGAACGAACCCAAGGGCTGGGTGTGCGTCTACCCGTTCGTGCGCTCCTACGACTGGTACATCCTTCCGGCGGAAGACCGTAGCCGCATGCTGCGCGACCACGGGATGCTGGGGCGGGACTACCCGCAGGTCCTGGCCAATACCGTCTCGGCCTTCGCGCTGGGCGACTGGGAGTGGCTGCTGGGCCTAGAGTCCGACGAACTGACCGATTTGGTTGATATGATGCGCACCCTGCGTGGCACCGACGCCCGCCTGCACGTGCGCGACGAAATCCCCTTCTACACAGGCCGCCGCATCGCCGCTGCCGAGATCGCCGAGGTCCTGAAATGAACAACCGAGTAGTTGAACCCGCACAGTACGACGCCATCCTGCTCGCCTCCTTTGGCGGCCCCGAGGGCCAGGACGACGTCCTTCCGTTCCTGCGCAACGTCACCCGCGGGCGCGGCATCCCGGACGAGCGCCTGGAGGAAGTCAGCCATCACTACCGCGCCAACGGCGGCATCAGCCCCATCAACGCCCAAAACCGTGCGTTGAAGGCTGCTCTTGAAGCCGAGCTGGCCGTCCGGAACATCGAGTTGCCCGTGCTCTGGGGCAACCGCAACTGGGATCCCTACATCCCCGCCGTGCTGCAGGATGCCTACGACGCCGGACACCGCCGCCTGCTGATGCTCACCACCAGCGTCTACTCCTGCTACTCCAGCTGCCGCCAGTACCGCGAGGACATTGGCATTGCGTTGACGGAGACGGGACTTGACGGCAAACTGGCCGTGGACAAGATCCGCCAGTATTTTGACCACCCAGGATTCGTGGAGCCCTTCATCGAGGGAACCGCAGCATCACTGGCGAAGGTCAAGGCGGAACTGGCCGCTGCCGGAAAAGCCGACGCACCCGTACACGTCATGTTCGCCACCCACTCCATCCCCACCCGGGATGCAGAAGCTGCTGGCCGTTCGGAACTGCAGCCATTGGTTTTCGAGCAGGACTCAGCCTACGTGGCACAGCACCTTGCCAACGCCGAAGCCATCATGGCGAGGGTCGATCCCGACCAGAAGTGGTCGCTGGTGTACCAGTCCCGCTCCGGCGCGCCCCACGTGCCGTGGCTGGAACCCGACATCAACGACGCCCTCGCCGAACTCCCCGCGGCCGGTGTCGCCGGTGTTGTGGTGGTTCCGCTGGGCTTCATCAGCGACCACATGGAAGTACTCTGGGACCTGGACACCGAAGCGAAGGAAACGTGCGCTGAACTGGGCCTGGCCTTTGACCGTGCACCCACGCCGAGCACGCACCAAAAGTTCGTTGAGGGCCTTGTGGACTTGATCTGTGAGCGGACCATCGAGAACCACATCGCCGAACGCCCCGCCATGACGGAGCTCGGCCCGTGGTTCGACGTGTGCAACCCCGGTTGCTGCGCCAACTTCCGCGGCGAAAAGCCTGCCATTGCCGAAGTGGGCAGCACGGTGGGCTCGCTCTGTGGGGCATCCCCGGCCCAGGGCGGTTCCCAGACTTCATGACAACCTCGAGTGTGAAAATTGGTACCCGCGGAAGCAAACTGGCCCTGAGTCAAACGGGACAAATCGTTGACCAGCTCAGTGCGGTCGGCGGCTTTGACGCAGACATCATCGCGATCAAGACCGACGGCGACGTCCTGACCGGCCCGCTGTCCCAAATGGGCGGAACAGGGGTGTTTGCCGCGGAGCTGCGCGCCGCCGTCCTGGACGGGCGCGTGGACGTGGCAGTGCACTCGCTCAAAGACCTGCCCACAGTGGCCGTTCCGGGCCTGGCACTGGGTGCCATTCCGGTTCGGGCCGACGCCCGCGACGCCCTGTGCGCCCGGGACGGCCTGACGCTGGCTGAACTCCCGCAGGGCGCCACCGTCGGCACCGGTTCGCCGCGGCGGGCGGCGCAGCTGCTGGCCGCACGTCCCGATCTGTTGATCGTGGACATCCGCGGCAACGTCGAAACCCGTTTGGGGAGGGTTCCCGGGCTGCCCGGAAACCCTGTGAAGGAAGCCGTTCCCGGCAAGGTTGGTGACCTCGACGCCGTCGTCCTCGCAGCAGCGGGACTAGCCCGCATCGGCAGGCTTCCGGCAGTCACCGAATTCCTGTCCTCGGAGGTCATGCTCCCGGCCCCCGGCCAAGGCGCTCTCGCCTTGGAATGCCGCACCGAAAGCACCGAGCTCACGGGAGTCCTGGGCCAGTCCCTGGCCGCCGTCGACGACCACGACACCCGCCTGGCCGTCACCGCCGAGCGTGCGCTCCTTGCGCGTCTGGAAGCCGGCTGCGCAGCACCTGTCGGAGCCCTCGCGTACCGCAAGGGCTCCATGCTGCATCTGGAAACCGTGGTGGTTTCACTCGACGGCACGCGCTCACTACGCCTGAAGAAGGCCACCGACGGCTTGACCACCGTTGGAGCGACACTGTTGGGCATTGGACTGGCCGAAGAACTGCTCGCCGCCGGCGCAGCCGAGCTGGCGGATTTGGCCGGCTCCAGCAAGTGAGCTCAACCGGCGACGGCGCCTTCGCCGACGAGGTGGACGGCGGGCCCGGCCAGGACCGGCATTCCCTCGGCGAGTTTCCGGCCAATCGGCCGCGGGCGGCCTCGGCCTCCCTGACGTCGCCTACGGAAACACCGGACCTGGCTCAGGCCGGATCGCTCGCTGGCTTGCGTGTGGCCGTCACTCGCTCTGCTGACCGGGCCGGAGCGCTGGCCGAGGCACTGGCTGCGGCCGGTGCGGAGCCGGTGCTGGTGCCGCTCATCGACTTTGAGGTTACAGACCAAGACGACCTGGGTGCAGCCCTTCGCAGCCTCGCAGCGGGGGAGTACGCCTGGCTTGTGCTCAGCTCCATCACCACCGTGCGCGCCTTGAAGCAGTGGTGCAACGGGGCCGGGACCACCCTTGCTGAGCTCGTTCCCGATGGGACACGTGTCGCCACGATCGGCCCCACCTCGGTTGCCGTGCTTGCAGCTGAAGGGGTGCACGCCGTTTTGGCCCCTGTTGATGTGCAGTCTGCTGCCGGCCTCGTGACTTTGTGGCCGCCCGCCACAAGGGACAGCGGCCCGGAGGGCAGCACGGTGCACATCGACAGTGCGCGTGTCCTGCTGCCGCAGTCCAACCTCGCCTCATCCACCCTGGTGGAAGGGATCGAGGCGGCCGGCTGGACGACGGACGTGGTCACGGCCTACCGGACGGTGGACTATCCTGCGCGTCCGGAGCTCCGCCTAACTTCCACGTTGGCGGGCCGGTCATGTGGCTCCATCGCCGAGTCGCCCGTCCTCACCCCAGCCGAAGCGGCAGTGGAGATCCGCGCGGGGGCCATGAACGCCGTCGTGCTTGCCTCGGGAAGCGCCGCACGCAGGGTGGCCGAAACCATGGCGCCGCTGCCGGAAAGCTGCCTGCTCATTGCGATCGGGCAGCCCACGCGGGTCGAAGCCCAGCGGCTTGGCCTGCGGATCGCCGCGACGGCCCAACACCCCACACCGGAGGGAATCGTGGCCGCACTGGCCGACGCCCGCCCACATTTTTCACCAGCAGCACGTCAGGAGACACCATGAGTTTTCCCCAGCACCGCCCACGCCGCCTGCGTACCACCGCAGCGATCCGCCGGCTCGTCGCCGAGCACCGGCTCGCACCGTCGGAGCTCATCCTGCCGGTGTTCATTCGTGAGGACTTGAGCGAGCCGAACCCCATTACGTCCATGCCGGGCGTCGTGCAACACACCACGGCCAGCCTTCTGGCGGCCGCCCGCGAAGCCGTCGAATTGGGCCTTGGTGGCATCATGATCTTTGGCATTCCCGCCGTGCGCGACGCGCAGGGTTCGGCAGGGCTTGACCCGCTGGGCGTGCTGAACAAGGCCATTCGGGATGTGCGCACCGAGGTGGGTGACGATCTGGTGGTCATGAGCGATTTGTGCCTTGACGAATTCACCGACCACGGACACTGTGGCGTGCTCAACGAAGCCGGCGATGTGGACAACGACGGCACCTTGGACATCTACGCGAAAATGGGCGTGGCCCAGGCCGCGGCAGGCGCGCACGTCGTGGCGCCGTCGGGCATGATGGACGGCCAGGTCGCCGTGATCCGCGACGCCCTGGATGAAGCCGGCTACACCGATGTAGCAGTGTTGGCCTACGCCGCGAAGTACGCCTCCGCGTTCTACGGCCCGTTCCGTGAAGCCGTGGATTCGCAGCTGCACGGGGACCGCCGCAGCTACCAGATGGACTCCGGAAATCGCCGCGAAGCCCTCCACGAGGTGGAGCTGGACTTGGCCGAAGGCGCCGACATCGTCATGGTCAAGCCGGCCATGAGCTACCTGGACATCCTGGCTGACGTGGCAGCAATGTCACCCGTGCCCGTGGCCGCCTACCAAATCTCTGGCGAATACGCCATGATCGAGGCCGCCGCCGCCAACGGCTGGATCAACCGCCGCGCTGCCATCGAAGAGTCGGTGCTCAGCATCAAGCGCGCCGGGGCCACCATGATCCTCACGTACTGGGCGGCCGAGCTGGCCGGCTGGCTCCGCGAAAACTAACTCTTCCCCCGCTCTTCCTCCATCAGTTAGCCAAAGGAATCCCCATGACAAGCTCACAGGAACTTTTTGACCGCGCCAAAACCCTCATGCCTGGCGGGGTGAACTCACCCGTGCGCGCCTTTGGCTCGGTGGGTGGCACGCCCCGCTTCATGGTGAACGCCAAGGGCGCCTACCTGACCGACGCCGACGGCCGCGACTACGTGGACCT
>NZ_JAUNVV010000003.1:25098-76430 GCF_030540645.1 Arthrobacter sp. | reverse complement strand
CCTTCTCCTTCAGAGGACTTTCACCTCCAAGCAAATGCCCATGCTGGGCGTACCATGAGGAAGGGCCGGAACGTTTACGTTCCGGCCCTTCCTCATGCCACGCTGTGAACTACTTGGATGTGATGTTCCGCCGCACCCAGCCAATCGCAGCTGTTGCAACGAACAAGACAATTGCGAGAACGGCCAGCCAGAGCAGGCCTTTGACAACAAAGCCCAAGACGGCCAAGACGACCCAGATAACAAGTAAAGCAACTATTAATCCCATCATGCCGAAAATCTACCTGCACAGTGGGGGAAAATCCAAAAACTGTTAAGCGATGGTGTTAGACGGCTCAGGGGCCGGAACAATTTGTTCCGGCCCCTGAGTGGTGCCAAGCAGCTCTTAGTGCCTACTTGCCAAAAACATCCTTGGCAGCGTCCTTGACGTGCTCTCCGGCCTGCTTGGCTTTCGCCGAGGCCTGGTCAGCTGCGCCTTCTGCTTGAAGCTTCGTGTTGTCCGTTGCGTCGCCAGCAGCTTCCTTGGCTTTGCCCTTGAGTTCTTCTGCCTTGTTGCTGATCTTATCTCCGAGTCCCATGGGACCTCCTTCAATATGAATCCAACTGGTTTACGCATTCGAATGTAATAACCGAACCTGAGAATAACCTGAACGTCGAAGAAAAACTGCTGGAAAGACATCACCGACAACCCGAAATGCGGCTGCCCAAAGGAATGCCCGTGCCAGCGAACAGCCCCAGGGCTATGGTGATAGGACACATTCGCCGTGAGGCAATGCCACCAACGAGTCACCGGAGGCAACGATGAGCACCACCTCAACAATTTTCAAGAATGCCCATGTGTTCGACGGCGAGGATTTCCTCCCCGAACCGACCGACGTCGTCTTTGTCGATGGAGTGATCGCCGCCGTGGGCGCTGGTGCCGGCAACGCTGAACAGCAGGCAACGGCGACCGTCATCGACTGCGCCGGCAAAACGCTGCTGCCAGGCATGATCGACCTGCACATCCATGCAACCTCATCCAACCCTGGATCCGTGAAGGCCTTCGTCGAGCCGTTCTCACTGCAATTCTACGAGTCCGTACGCAACCTCGAGGCCACGCTTCGGGCAGGCATCACCTCCGCGCGCGACGCCGGTGGCGCGGATCTGGGTGCCAAAGTCGCCCAAGAGACCGGCCTGATCAAGGGGCCGCGGCTGCGCCTTGCCATCAGCATCATGTCCCAGACGGGCGGCCACGGCGACTTCTGGATGCCCTCCGGCGTCTCCTCCCCCGCGCTGGGACCGCACCCCGGACGGCCCAGCGGCGTGGCCGACGGAGTCGAGGAAGTCCGCAAGTCCGTACGCACCCTGCTGCGCGCCGGTGCCGACCAAATAAAGATCTGCTCCACCGGAGGAGTCCTCTCTCCCGCCGATGATCCACGTCATTCGCAGTTCAGTCTCGAAGAAATCAAGGTAATTGTCGAAGAGGCCGAGACCCAGGGCAAGTACGTCATGTCGCACGCACAAGGCACCGCGGGCATCCGCAACGCGCTCACCGCCGGAGTGCGCACCATCGAGCACGGCATCTACCTGGACGACGCCACCATACAAATGTTCTTGGACCACGATGCTTTTCTTGTCCCTACGCTGGCTGCCCCGGCTGCAGTCATCAAGAAGGCCGAAGCCGGCAACAGCGGCCTGCCACAGCAGGTGATCGACAAGGCATACCGTGTGTACGACGACCATCTTGCATCGGTGAGCCGTGCCATCGAGGCAGGAGTGAAGATTGGGATGGGCACCGACTCGGGCGTTGGCGTCCATGGCGAGAACCTTGAGGAACTTGCCCTGCTGGCCGGCGCGGGCATGACACTGCGCCAGGTGCTGGCCTCCACCACGTCGATCGCCGGGGAACTCATCACGCCAACTGACTCCGTGGGTCGGCTGGCCAAAAACTACCTGGCCGACGCCGTCCTCCTCAACGAAAAGTTGGAATCCGCCGAACAACTGCCCCGCCTCCGGTCAATGATCGAGCTGGTGTTCCAGAATGGCGTCCAGCAGTTTGCCCCAGATACCCACCAGCAGCACTGATCGAAGGACAAACACCATGTTCGCATCACCGGTCTATGTGGTCACCATCATTTTGGCCTTGCTGGCTATCGCTGAAGTTCTTTCCCTGGCCACCAAGGCATGGGTGCCCTCGCTGCTGATCATCATTGCCGGTTATCTGGTGCTGCTGTGGACCGGGGTCCTGCCACCGGACCTAATCCCCAAATCGGCGTTTACCTCGGTGGGGGTGGTGCTGGTCGGTGCCGTCATCGCCCACATGGGCACATTGATCCCGCTGCGGCAGATCAAGACGCAGTACAAAGCAATCCTGATCGCGCTGTCCGGAATCATCGTCGGAGCAGTGTTGATTCTGGTGGTGCTCGGGCCCTTGCTGGGCTACCCAACCGCCGTTGCCGGGACCGGGCCCGTCACGGGCGGGCTCATCGCGTACCTCATTACCGCGCAAAAGCTCACAGAGGCCGGGTTCCCGTCTCTGGTTGCCGTCGCTGCAATCGTGTTGGGGCTGCAAAGCCTTGTCGGCCTGCCGCTAGCCAACATCCTGCTGCGCAAGTACGCGACCAAGCTCCGCGACAACGGCGCTTTCGATGCCCCTGTTGCCCATGCTGCGGCTCTCGCCTCAAGGGGCAAACTCCGCGCTGATGCCCCCGCATCCGTGGAACAACTGCTCGAGGCACAGCCGAAGCGCACCTTCCAACTCGTCCCGGAGAAATACCAGCAACCCTCCACGCTGCTGTTTCTGCTGTTCGTCGCGGCCAGTCTCGCGACCTGGCTGGACTCGCTGACCGGGCTCAACTACGGGGTCTGGGCGCTGCTGCTGGGACTGTTGGGCCGGGTCCTGGGGATCTTTCCCGAAAAGGCAATGGAGAAGGCCAACGCCTTCGGCTTCGGGCTCATCGCCGTCATCGTCGTGATCATGGCCTCTGTCAGCAGCGTGACGTTCGAGACTGTTAAGGCCACCCTCGGTCCGGCCATCCTCATCCTGGCCGTCGGAGCCATCGGCATCATGATCGGCGGTTGGCTGGCCTCCAAGCTATTCCGGTGGGATCCGTTGAAGGGCATGCCCATCGCCCTGACTGCGCTCTTCGGCTTCCCGGGAGACTTCATGCTCTGTCAGGAAGTCAGCCGGTCAGTCGGCCGGAATGAACACGAACGCAAGGCCATCTTCGACGAACTCGTCACCCCCATGCTGGTGGCCGGATTCACCACGGTCACCACCGCCTCAATCCTAGTCGCCTCAGTTCTGGTGTCGACACTGTAGTGGGATTTAGTTCGTGGTCAACGCGCGGTAGAGGATCCGTTGCGGTCCGGCCCGGACACCCGCACCAGCTCTTCCGCCAGTTCGACGGCGGCCATGGTGGCCTGTGAGCCATACCCGATTTCCTGGAGATCTTTGTCAATGAGGAAGCCGCGCAAAAGCACTGCACCATCGGCATCCGGCCAGCCAGCCTCCGTGGCTGCGCCTAGCTGAAGCACGCCCATGGCGGCAGGCTCCCCCACAAAGTCGTTCTGGCCAGGCGCTAGCTACAACCCAGCCACTGCCACCAACAGCCGTTGAAGGACGTCCCCGTCAACGAACTTCAAAGGCACCAGATGAACATTGCCGTTCGAAAACACAGTACTCAAAAGATGGACCATTCTGTCTTGGCAGTGAACTGGTCCAGGGCTGCAATGCCAGCCATGGAGTTCCCATTCGGCCCCAGCGCCGGCCCCCATACGGTTACCGAACAGCGGCCGGGGACGATCGCCACAATGCCTCCACCCACGCCGCCCTTGCACGGAACGCCCACCCGATAGGCAAACTCCCCTGCAGCATCGTAGGTGCCACACGTCAGCATCACCGCGTTGACGCGCTTGCTTTGGTTGGGGCTCAGGAACGGGGTACCGCCGGATGAAACTCCATGCCGGGCCAGGAACAACGACGCCTTGGCCAAGTCTTCGCACGTCATCTCCAGTGCGCACTGCTTGAAGTAGTTCGACAGCACATCCTCCACCGGATTCTCCAGATTGCCATAGCTGGCCAGCAGATGCGCCATGGAGGCGTTTCGGTGCCCGTGGTCCGCCTCGGAAGCGGCAACCACGTCATCCACATCAACTTCGGGATTCCCGGACTCGCTGCGCAACAGTCCGCGCACCGACGCTGCCGCGTCCCCCGTCAAGGTCAGCAGCCTGTCGGTCACCACCAGCGCACCGGCATTGATAAACGGGTTTCGAGGAATGCCCAGGTCCGCCTCAAGCTGGATCATCGAGTTGAAAGGGGTGCCTGACGGTTCACGAAAGACTCTCTTCCAGATGGAGTCATAGTCGTATGACATCACCAAGGCAAGCGAAAAGATCTTCGAAATACTTTGAATCGAGAATGGTGTGAGCCAGTCCCCTGCCCCAAACACGGAGCCATCGGCCATGGCCACGCAGATGCCGAACTTGTCCGGGGAAACTTCACCCAGGCTGGGAATATAGGAGGCCACCTCGCCGTGCCGGCCCAGCAGGCCAATGTCTTCCACTATCTCCTCCAGGATCCCCTGCATGTCCATCGCGCGCTCCAAAACTGTTGTGCCGTCGTCGTACTTTCAACCTGTACAAAAAAGCTGAGTTCAAAAAGGCAGGGGCCAGCCATCGTGCCGGCCCCTGCCAAAAACGCTACAGAACCTTGGCCAGGAACTCCTGCAACCGCGGCTGCTGGGCATTGGAGAAGATGGCATCCGGGGTGCCTTCCTCGCAAATGTATCCCGCATCCATGAAGATGACACGGTCGGCCACTTCACGGGCGAAGCCCATCTCATGGGTCACCACCACCATGGTCATGCCCTCGGCGGCCAGGTCGCGGATGACCTGGAGCACCTCACCCACCATCTCCGGGTCAAGGGCGCTGGTGGCCTCGTCGAAGAGCATGATGCCGGGGTTCATCGCTAACGCTCGGGCAATGGCCACACGCTGCTTCTGCCCGCCGGAGAGTGAACCGGGACGGGCATCGGCCTTCTCAACCAGATCCACACGCTTGAGCAGTTCCATGCCCTTGGCCCGGGCGGCGGCCTTGTCCAGCTTCTTCAGCTCCACTGGCGCCAGCATGATGTTCTGCAGCACCGTCATGTGCGGGAACAAGTTGAAGTGCTGGAACACCATGCCAATGTTCTGGCGCACGGCGTTCAGGTCAACCTTGGGGTCCGTCAGATCAAAACCATTGACCGACACCGTCCCGCCGCTGATGTCCTCCAGTTTGTTCAGGCACCGCAGGAACGTTGACTTGCCCGAACCTGACGGACCAATAACGCACACCACCTCGCCCTCGGCAATATCAACATCGAGACCCTTGAGCACTTCATTGGCGCCAAAGGACTTCTTCAGGCCCTTGACACTGATTTTTGCGTTGCTTGCGCTCATTTGTTGAACTTCCTGTCCACGAGGTTGGAAAGCTGGGTCAGGGCGGTGATGACAATGAAGTACAGCGCCGCCACGATTAGCAGGGTCTCACCGGTGCGGAAGTTCGTGGCGTAGATCTGCTGGCCCTGATAGGTCAGTTCCGCGAAGCCGATGACGGCCAGCAGGGAGGTGTCCTTCAACGTGATGACGAACTGGTTGATGAACGACGGCGTCATGATCTTGATCGCCTGCGGCACCACCACCCTGCGCATGGAAGTGACGTAGCCCAGGCCCAGGCTGCGGCTGGCCTCCAACTGGCCGGCGTCAACGGACTGGATACCGCCGCGGACAATTTCGGTCATGTAGGCGCCGGCGTTCAAGCTCAGCGTAATGACACCGGCGGTGAGCACATCAAGGGGCTGTCCCGTCATCTGGGGCAGACCAAAGTAGAAGAAGAACGCCTGAACCAGCAGCGGCGTGCCTCGGAAGATCGCCACATAAGTGGTGGCGATGCCACGCAGAATCCTGCTTTCAGCCACCTTGAAGAAGCCAAAGACAACGCCGAGCACCAGCGCAATGGCCAGCGATAGGACGGTGGCGACCATGGTCAGCCACAGGCCCTTCATGAGGGCCGGGAAGCTGTCCTTGACGAGCTGGAAGAAGCCGCCCTGCTCCTGCACCTCGGCCTTGGCCAGGTACTTATCGAGGATCTTCTGGTATTCACCATTGGCCTTCAGGTTGGCCAGGCCAGCATCAAAAGCCTTCAGCAGATCCTGGTTTTGGCCCTTGTTGACGGCGAAACCGTAGGAACTACCCTGTTCCTTCGCAGTGACGATCTTCAGCCCGTTGTCTTGGCTGACACCGTAGGCAAGCACCGGGTAGTCGTCGAACACGGCCACGGAATTGCCGGCCTTGACGTCGTCGTACATCGTGGCGGAGTCGGCAAGCGCCTTGACCGTGAAGCCATACTCGTCCTTGATGGAGTTGGCGAACGTCTCGCCCTCACTACCCCGCTTGGCGACGACCGTTTTGCCTTTGAGGTCCTTGTAGGTTTTGATGTCCTCGTTGTTCTTGGCAACGGCCATCTGCACGCCGGAGTCAAAGTAGGGTTCGGAGAAGTCAAAGACCTTCTTGCGTTCGTCCGTGATGGACATGCCGGCGATCACGCCGGCCACCTGGTTTGACTGCACCGCCTGCAAGGCCGCGTCAAAACCCAGGGACTTGATGTCAACCTGGAAGCCCTGTTCCGTGGCGATGGCCCGCAGCAGGTCCATGTCAATGCCGACGAGTTCGCCGCTGCCGTCGCGGAATTCAAACGGAGCGAACGTGGTGTCGGTGGCAATCGCGAACGTCTTGCCCTTGACATCTGTGGGCGCGGTGGGGACTGCCAGCGCGGATGCTCCGCCGATCCCGAAGAACATGATGGCGACCGTAAAAAAAGCGGCAAGGGCAGCAAACGTGCCGCCTCTGCGCCGCCACATGGGTGGGCGTCTTAGCATATATTTTCCCTTGTTATGGAGTTTCACGCCTCTAGTGGCGGTTTAAGTACTCCTCGACGTTACAGGTTTTGCTTCCACCATGCGATAGGTGCCACGGATCTCGACGCTACGAGGTGGCAAGGGTGTCATCGAGCCAATCAAGTACCCGCTGGTTGAGCAATGACCGGTTCGCCATCTCGCAATGCCCTCCAGCACCCTCGGCTGCCGTGAACTCCAAGAGTGTCTTCGGGCAAGTCAACGCCTCATGGAACGCCCTCGTCGCTGCCCCAAGCGGGTCCAGTTCTGCCGATGTCAGCAGAGTCGGGCAGCGGATGTCGCCGACCTGGTCTTTCAGCGTGAACTGGGCTGACGCCTGAATGAACGCCCGCAAGTCTGTCACGCCGTTGGCCCAGAAACCGCGTTGCACGATGCTCCAGCGCAGTTGCCGGTTCTTTTGGATCGCGCCCCACATCCGCTCAATCGTCGTCTCGCTGAGAGCATTCAGGTCCGCCACCTCATCGGCGCTTGCACCGAGCTGTACAGCGAAGCTGCGGAATGCTTCGGCAATGTCCCATTGCCCCGGGTCTGCGATGCAGGCCGCAAGCCGGTGTTCACGCGATGCCGCCCGGGGTGCCAGATAGCCCCCAAGGCTCCAACCGCTGAGCACGATCTTCTTCGGGTCGACGATCTCCACGCTCATGGCATAGTCAACGATTGCGGAGATCACCACCTCCCAATCCGGGCGCAAAGGCACCCCCCGCTTGTACAACATCTCACCCTGGCCGGGACCGTCGAACATGAGCACG
Organism: Arthrobacter sp.; assembly: GCF_030540645.1. Classification (GTDB taxonomy): domain Bacteria; phylum Actinomycetota; class Actinomycetes; order Actinomycetales; family Micrococcaceae; genus Specibacter. The sequence continues at coordinate 68,749 of NZ_JAUNVV010000003.1, read as the reverse complement.
TGATAGCCGCGCTCCAACGCGGCCACGCCTGAAGCGAAATAGAGGTCGGTGATCGTTGCGTCGTAGCCGTTGTTCAAGATGATGAGGGGCAGAACCTCACTTTCGCGTCCGTGGGCAGGGATGAGCCACCCCGGAAGCTCCGTGCCCTCATAGGGGATGCTGATCGGCTGTACGGGCACCGCTGACAGTTCCATGGCGCGCTGGAAGGCATTCATCTGCTTGTCGTAGGCCGCGATCAGCCGAGGGTCCACCGGCCCACCGTACAGCGGATGATTGGCCGATGAATACAAGCAGCTGGCCCGCAGGAACAGCGACCGTGCGCTGGCCCGGTGCCCGGCAGCCAGCACCGACACAGCTTCTGCGCTCTTCCGGTCTCCGGCTGCGACCCATGCCTGGTGGAAGACGGAATCGTCACCGCCGGCTACCTCATCTGCCACTGCGACAATGTCCCCCATATCCGCCCCGCCCACCGGAATGTACGCCACTGGCCACTGGCCGAACCCGTCATGGAACTCAGAGTCAAAGAACTTGTTGCGCCGATCCGGCCGGTCCGATGGGCTTGGTGGCTGCGTCATGGAACTCGTCTCCTTATTTATTCCCATTTTCTATCGACGGTACCTAGGCCACCCAGTACTGTCCATAGGCCGGGTAGGCACTTGCCCCTCCGTACTCCACTTCGAAATTGCTTCTCTAGTAACGTGGAGGTGTTCCGGAAATATGTCCGCTGCGTGGCGGCCCGAAGAAAGCAGCCAATGGACAAGCCCAATGTGATCCTTATTTGTGCCGATGAATGGCGCGGCGACGCGCTGGGTGCGGAGGGTCATCCGTATGTGCAAACACCGCATCTGGACGAGCTGGCGGGCAAGGGCGCCCGCTTCCGCCACGCCTATTCGGCCACACCCACGTGTGTGCCCGCCCGGGTGGCCTTGTTTACCGGACAATCCCAGGAGCGTCATGGTCGGGTGGGCTACCAGGAAGGCGTGAACTTCGACGACGTCCATCCCGTCACACTGCAGGGCGAGTTCCGCAAGGCCGGCTACCAAACCCATGCCATCGGCAAGCTGCATGTCTATCCTGAACGCAGCCGGGTGGGCTTTGACGATGTCATCCTGCACGACGGCTTCCTGCACTTCGCGCGCAAGGAGCACAAGCGCGACTTCAAGTTCTTCGACGACTATGTTCCGTGGCTGCGCCGCCAGCCCGGCGTCACCGCCGACGAGGAGTATTTTGACCACGGTGCAGGCTGCAATTCAACTGTGGCCAGGCCATGGGACAAGGCAGAAAGGCTGCATCCCACCTCGTGGACAGGAAGTCAGGCCGTCGAGTGGCTGTACCGCCGTGACCCCACCCGCCCGTTCTTCCTGTATTTGTCCTTCCACCGCCCGCATCCGCCGTACGATCCGCCGGCCTGGGCAATGGACATGTACCTTGACCTGCCCGCCTTCAAGCGTCGCTTGGGCGATTGGGAACACCACTATGAGTCCGTGCGCACCGACGGTAACCACCAGCTGGCCTTTGGCAAGCTTTCGGAGGCGGTCACACACCGGGCCCGCGCCGGATACTACGGGCTCATGACCCAGATCGACTTCCAACTCATGCGCCTTGTTGAGGCCCTGAACGAGTTTGGGCTTGCGGATGATACGGTGTTGGCGTTCACCTCGGACCATGGCGAGATGCTCGGTGACCACGACTTCTACCGCAAGTCCGTCGGCTATGAGGGCTCTGCCCGTGTGCCCTTGATCGTATGCCCGGCACCCAACGACGAAGCTGCGCTGCGTGGGGCCGTCGTGGATGAAGTGGTGGAACTGCGCGACATCATGCCGACTTTACTGGACTTGGCAGGCGTCCCCGTCCCCGAGTCCTGTGATGGGAAATCCCTGGTGAGGTTCCTGCGCGACGGGCCGTCCGCCGTAGAGCATCAGGAAAAGCAGGAGCAGTGGAGGGAGTGGCTCCATGGCGAGCACGTCTACTTCGGCCAGTCACTGCAATGGGTGACAGACGGCCACACAAAGTACCTGTGGGCCTCGGAATGGGGCACCGAGGAACTGTTCAACCTCGACGAGGACCCGGAGGAAATGCACAACCTTGCCCCGCTGCCGGAACACACAGGGCTTCTCGCCCTGTGGAAAGGCCGTCTCATCGCTGATCTCACCGGCCGCGAGGAAGGATTCGTGCACGACGGCGAACTGGTCATCGGGGTGCCGGTGACCACCATGCTCGCGCACGCCCGGGCCCGCATGGCCGGCTAACCGTAAAACAAGTGCTCAAAGACGCCGCGGGCGCGGCGGGTCAGGCTCAGGTAGTCCTCTTCGAAAGCAGCTGCCTGGCCTGGCTCGTAGCCACACCAACGCGCGACTGCTTCCAGGTCATGCCGGGCCGAGGGCAGCACGTCTGAGTTTTTCCCCGTCCACATGACGATGGCGTTGCGGATTTTTCCTGCCAACCGCCAAGCTGACTCAAGGATTTCCGCGTCGGCAGCCTCCACCAGGCCTATGGAGACAGCCGCATGCAAGGCGGGAATGGTTTGCGTGGTTCGCAGCTCCGGATGGGCATGGGCGTGCTGCAGCTGCCACAGTTGGACCAGCCATTCAACATCGCTGAGCCCGCCCCGACCCAGCTTCACATGGCGGGATGGATCGGCACCGCGCGGCAGCCGCTCGCCCTCCATGCGGGCCTTGATGCGTTTGATCTCACGCTGGTCCGTTTCGGAAATATTCTTCGGATAACGGATGGGGTCGGCCATCTCCACAAAGCCCTCAGCCAGGCTGTCTGAGCCAGCCAGGGGCCTGGCCCGCAAAAGCGCCTGTGCTTCCCAGGGCGACGACCAGCGGGCGTAGTATTCCCGGTAGGCTTCCAGCGAACGAACCAAAGGTCCCTGGCGCCCTTCAGGGCGCAGATCAGCGTCGACACTGAGCACCCGTTCAGCCTGGATGGCCGGGCGAACCGGGGACGTCAGCAACGACACCAGCTTTTGCGCAATGGCCTTGGCTTGTTTCCCCGCCTCCTCCATCAGCTCTTCCGGCAGGCCATCCACCGGACGGTGCACGAACAAGACATCCGCGTCCGAGCCGTAGCCGATTTCCCGCCCGCCCTGGCGCCCCATGGCCACCACCAGCATCTTCGTCAAGGCAGGGCCACCAGCTTGAACCTCAGCTTCAGCGACCATGAGGCTGCCCAGGATAGCGGCCCTGTCCGTGTCGCTGAGTGCCTCTGCAACCTGGTCCTGATCCAGCAGGCCGCACGAGTCGGCAATGGCCACCCGCAGGATTTCACGCTGCCGCAGGAGCCTGATCAACCGGATGGATTCGAGGGTTTCCCCATGGCGCACAAAAGTCGAACGGATCTCCGCCCACTGGTTTGCGAAACTCTGTGGCACCAGTTCCTTGGAGTTTCCCAGCCACGCCGTGGCCTCCGGGGACACCTCCAGCAGGTCACTGACCAACCGCGAACTTGAGAGCAGGTGGCACAGCCGCTCGGCAGCCGCCTGGTGATCGCGCAGCATGCCCAGGTACCAGTGTGAAGTGCCCAAGGCGTCGCTGACCCGGCGAAACGCGAGCAGTCCGGCGTCGGCGTCCACACCGTCGGCCAGCCAGCCAAGCAAAACCGGCAGCAACTGCCGCTGCAGTGCTGCGCGACGGCTGACCCCTGCCGTCAAAGCCTCGAGGTGGCGAACGGCTCCCTCCGTGTCCCGGTACCCGAGCGCCGCCAAACGCGCCCTTGCAGCATCGGTGGTCAAGGCTGCGTCCTCCGCGCTGAGGTTCGCCACATTGGCCAGAATGGGGCGGTAGAAGATCTGTTTGTGCAAGGAATTGACGGAACGCTTCACTTTGGCCCAATCCGCCAAGAGCGACTCCGCACTGGGTCTTTTCACGCTGAGCGGACCGGCCAACGCCCGAGCCAGCGCCCGCAGTTGGTCAGGTGCCGTGGGCATGGTGTGCGTGCGGCGCATCTGCACGAGCTGGATTCTGTGCTCCAACACTCGCAGGTACGTGTAGTGCTCACGCAGCAGCGCGGCGTCGGTGCGGCCCACGTATCCGGCCTTCACCAGCGCGTCAATGGCGGCCGTCGTGGAGCGGACACGCAGACTCGTGTCAGTCTTGCCATGGACAAGCTGCAACAGCTGGACGGTGAATTCCACATCCCGCAGCCCTCCCCTGCCAAGCTTGATCTGGCGGGCCGACTCGGCATCGGGAATGTGGGCCGTGACCCGCCGCCGCATGGCCTGGACAGCTGCCACAAAGCCATCCCGCTCTGACGAGGACCAAATTAGAGGTGCGACGGCCCGCTCAAACTCATCGCCCAGTTCCTTGTCTCCCGCCATGGCCCGTGCCTTGAGGAGTGCTTGGAACTCCCAGCTTTGTGCCCAGCGGTGGTAATAGGCGAGGTAGGACTCCAACGTCCGCACCATCTGCCCGTCCTTGCCTTCCGGGCGCAGGTTCGCGTCAACCTCCCAAAGGCCCGGCTCACGTTCGGCCGCATAGATGGTGCGCGAGATGGCTCCGGCCAAGGCGTTGCCAATACGGGCCACCTGTCCCTCATCCATGCCTTCCACTGGTCCCGCACCCGAACCCGGTCCCGCACCCGGGCCGTCGGCACCCTCAGTGGAGGGTGCGCCGTCGTGCCTGAGGGCGACGACATACATGACGTCCACATCGGAAATATAGTTCAGCTCCCGTGCCCCGCACTTGCCCATGCCGATGACGGCCAGGCGCACGGCGGCCACGTTCTCCACACCTGCTGCAGCACCCACCTCGGTGCGGGCCACGGCCAGGGCCGCTTCCACGGCGGCGGCGGCAAGATCCGCCAATTCGGCCCCCACCATGGGCATGGCCGCCTGCGGTGAAGCTGCGCCGAGGTCCCGCAACGCCAGCTCACACAGGTGGCGGCGGTACCTGGTGCGCAAAGCGATGCGCGCCTCGGTTCCGCAGAGTGCCGCCACCGGCTGATCCGACTCCGGGTCCGCACCCACCGCGCGCAGCAGCGACGCCCGCAGCACCTCGCCGTCAAGAGGAACCGGCTCGGGCGACGCCACGGCGTCGAACACGTCAAGATTTTCGGGGTGGCGCATCAAAAAATCTGCCAACGCCTCCGAGGCACCCAAGAGCCTGAACAGCGCCTCATTGGGGACCTGCTTGCCCGTGTCCGGATCAAGGACTCTCAACCGGTCAGCGCATGTGGGCACGGCGCTGAGCAGCCTCACCAGCGACTGCAGCGCCAGGTCGGGGTTGTCAGCCACGGACAGGGCATCAAGCAGCCAGGCCTGGTCCAGCTCCGCCAGTTCGGAAAACCCCAGGAACCTCTCGCAGGTTTCCAGGTCGGAGAAGCCACGGGAGATGAGGGTGCGGGTCAGCGAGCTCATGGCAGGTCCTAGAGCACTCCCAGGTAGCGGTTGATTTCATAGGGGGTGACTTGGAGGCGGTATTCCTGCCATTCCTCACGCTTGTTGCGCAGGAAGTTCTCAAAGACCTGCTCACCGAGAATTTGCGGCATCAATTCAGATTCCTCCATCTGGCGCACGGCGTCGTGCAGGCTGGACGGCAGCGGGTCGTGCCCCAGTGCGCGGCGTTCAGCGCTGGTCAGGGCGCTGATGTCCTCTACGGCCGCTTCCGGAAGCTCGTACTCTTCCTCGATCCCCTTCAAACCGGCACCCAGCAGCACGGAGTAGGCGAGGTAGGGGTTGGCGCCCGAGTCAATCCCCCGGTATTCAAGCCGGGCTGCCTGGCCCTTGCCCGGCTTGTATAGCGGCACACGCATCAGTGCCGAACGGTTGTTGTGTCCCCACGACACATAGCTGGGGGCTTCCCCACCACCCCACAGTCGCTTGTAGGAGTTCACAAACTGGTTGGTGACAGCCGTGAATTCCGGTGCATGGCGCAGGATTCCGGCCATGAACTGCCGGGCCGTCTTGGAAAGCTGGTATTCGGCCCCCGGCTCGTGGAAGGCGTTACTGTCACCTTCAAACAAGGAGAAGTGGGTGTGCATGCCTGAACCCGGATGGTCGGAAAACGGCTTGGGCATGAAGGTTGCATACGTTCCCTGTTGGATGGCCACCTCACGGATCACCGTGCGGAACGTCATGATGTTATCCGCCGTCTGCAGGGCATCGGCGTAGCGCAGGTCAATCTCGTTTTGACCCGGGCCGGCCTCGTGGTGGCTGAACTCCACTGAGATGCCAACATTTTCAAGCATCGTGACCGCCGTGCGGCGGAAATCCTGTGCCACGCCACCGGGCACGTGGTCAAAGTAGCCGGCCTGGTCAACAGGGACTGGGATGCCGTCCGGCCCCGGTTTGTCCGACTTCAGCAGGTAAAACTCAATCTCAGGGTGGGTGTAGCAGGTGAACCCCATGTCCGCGGCCTTCTCCAGCGTGCGCTTGAGAACGTTACGCGGGTCAGCGGTGGAGGGTTCGCCGTCGGGCGTGAGAATGTCGCAAAACATGCGCGATGTCTGATCCGTGGCCCCGCGCCACGGCAGGATCTGAAACGTTGAAGGGTCCGGCATGGCCAGCATGTCCGATTCGAAAACCCTGGCCAGGCCTTCAATGGAGGAACCATCAAAGCCCAGGCCCTCCTCAAAAGCGCCTTCAACTTCAGCCGGGGCCAACGCCACCGACTTCAAGCTGCCCACGACGTCGGTGAACCAGAGCCGCACAAACCGCACGTCACGCTCTTCAATGGTGCGCAACACAAATTCTTGCTGACGGTTCATTCTCGCTGCCTCTTCTCTTTGCCGCCCGGCCCCCTGCCGCCGCATACCGGACAAGCGGTGGGCAAGATTGCGAACAGGAATATTTCCTACTGTGAATACTCTACTCAACCCGGTGCCGGGTGCATTGCCCGCTTCGCACCCGGACTCGTAATAGGCTGGAGGGCATGTCACCGACAAGCACCCCTGATTCACCCCTGTCCACAGCAACGGCAGTTCCCGATGCGGCGGCAGAGCCTGCTGAACTGGCAGCCCCCTACGGCGCCGGCGCCGCTACAGCCACGGCTGCGGGCATTCCAGCCAAGGCGGCCAAGATCCGTACGCACCACCTGCACGCTGCCAAACAGGCCGGCGAGAAGTTTGCCATGCTCACCGCGTACGACCAGTACACCGCACAGATTTTCGACGAAGCCGGCATTGAGGTGCTGTTGGTGGGCGACTCGGCCTCCAACAACGTCCTTGGCAATGAAACCTCGCTGCCCATCACACTCGATGAAATGATCATCTTTTGCCGCGCCGTCACAGCTGGTGCCAAGCGGGCCCTCGTGGTGGCTGACCTGCCCTTTGGCAGCTACGAAGCATCCACGGAACAGGCCGTGGCTTCCTGTGTGCGCCTCATGAAGGAAGGCCTGGTGCACGCGGTGAAAATGGAGGGCGGCGCCTACTACGCCCCCACCGTGCGCGCGCTGACCCAAGCCGGAATCCCCGTCATGGCCCACATCGGCTTCACACCGCAAAGTGAGCACATGTTGGGCGGCTACCGGGTGCAGGGCCGCGGCGACATGGCGCAGGCAATGATTGACGACGCCGTGGCGTTGGCTGACGCCGGTGCATTTTGTGTGTTGATGGAAATGGTTCCGGCCACGACGGCCGCCGCCGTGGATGCCGCTGTTGAAGTACCCACCGTGGGTATTGGGGCTGGAAACTCCACCACGGGCCAAGTGTTGGTGTGGCAGGACATGGCAGGGCTGCGGACCGGAAAGATGGCCAAGTTCGTGAAGCAGTACGCGCAGCTGCGCACTGTTCTTGCTGACGCCGCGAAGGAGTACGGCCAGGAAGTGCGCAGCGGCGTGTTCCCCGGCCCCGAGCACACGTTCTAGCCTGTCCGGCATGCCAGGTGCGCTTGGTTAGGCGTCGTCTTCTTCGTCGAAGGCGTCAGCGGCTTCATTGCGTTCACGCACCTTCGTCAGGGCCGCTTCGGCCTCTTCGCGGCTGTCGTACGGGCCAATGAGGGACTTCCATCCTGACTGGGCGTTCTTTTCCACTTCGTGCGTTTCCACGTTGTACCAATACTGTGCCATGGTGCTCTCCATCTCTGCGCGGGGTTCCTTGTTCGCCTGTTGACATCCTAGGCCGACCGGCTGGTCCGCGCCCGGTACACCACAAGAGCCGACTAAAACTTATAGGATGGTTTCATGTCTTCCACAGCACTTACGGCACCCATCGGCACGCTTGTTCCCGGCACCATCAGCCCTCAGCTATTCGTTCCACACTCAATTGCCCGCCCCGAATATGTGGGAAAGGCAGGCCCGGCGCCTTTCAAGGGGTCCGAGGTGAAGGACGCCGAGACGTTGGAGAAGATCCGTATTTCCTCCAAAATTGCGGCCCAGGCCATCGTGGAAGTGGGAAAGAACATTGTTCCCGGTGTCACCACGGATGCGCTGGACCGGATTGGTCACGAATTCCTGTTGGACCACCAGGCCTACCCGTCCACACTGGGCTACCGGGGCTTCCCCAAGTCCTTGTGCTCGTCGCTGAATGAAGTGATCTGCCACGGCATTCCCGACTCCACCGTCGTTCAGGACGGGGACATCATCAACATTGACATCACCGCGTTTAAGAACGGCGTGCATGGCGACACGAACTGGACGTTCACCGTCGGCGACGTCGACGAGGAATCGCGGCTGCTGGTGGAGCGCACCCAGGAGTCCTTGAACCGGGCCATCCGCGCCGTCGCGCCGGGGCGTGAAATCAACGTCATCGGCCGCACCATTGCCTCCTACGCCAAACGCTTCGGCTACGGTGTGGTGCGGGACTTCACCGGCCACGGCGTCGGCGAAGCGTTCCACACGGGCCTTATCATTCCGCACTACGACGCCGCCCCGGCCTACAACACGGTGTTGGAAGAGGGCATGGTCTTCACCATCGAACCGATGCTCACGCTGGGCTCCATTGAGTGGGACATGTGGGCGGATGACTGGACTGTTGTCACCCGCGATCGCAAGCGCACCGCCCAGTTTGAGCACACCATGGTGGTCACTGCAAGCGGCGCAGAAGTCCTGACACTTCCCTAAACACTTCCCTGTTCTTCCCTGCACTTCCACAACCATCTCTCTACGACTGGAGCACTCATGTCAAAGAAGCACCCTTTCACCGGAAACGTCATTGGCATCGACATCGGCGGCACCGGCATCAAGGGCGGAATAGTCGAGATCAGCAGCGGTGAGATGCTCGGTAGTCGTTTTCGGATCGACACCCCCAGCCCGTCATCTCCTCTGGCCGTGGCAAAGGTGGTCAAGGAAATCGTGGACGAGCTGATGAAGCGCCCGGAGGCACCCAGCAAGGACTCCCCCATCGGCATTACGTTCCCGGCGATCATCTCCCACGGCGTGGCCCTCTCAGCTGCCAACATTGACAAGTCGTGGATTGACGCCGACGTGGACGCCATCATCACTAAAGAACTTGGCCGCGAAGTGCAGGTCATGAATGACGCCGACGCCGCAGGATTGGCTGAAGCCCGCTATGGCGCTGGCAAGGGTGTCAACGGCACCGTTCTGGTCATCACGTTGGGCACGGGCATCGGTTCAGCTTTCATCCACGACGGTAAGCTCGTTCCCAACGCCGAGTTGGGCCACTTGGAGATCGACGGTTTCGACGCCGAAAGCAGGGCCTCCGCCAGCGCCCGCGAACGCGATGGCCTGGACTGGGATGAGTATGCGCAGCGCCTGCAACGCTACTTCTCCCACGTGGAGTTCCTGTTCTCGCCGGAACTGTTCATCATTGGCGGGGGTATCTCCAAGCGCAGCGAAGACTACCTGCCCAAGCTGAACCTGCGCACTAAGATCATCACGGCCCAGCTAAAGAACAATGCAGGCATTGTGGGCGGAGCGCTTCAAGCAGCGGTGCACTTCAAACTTACGAAATAGCATCCACAGCCGGCTGTGCAGCATTCCCGCTGCGCAGCCTGGCGATGGACGCTTCGAAGTCTTCCAACGACTCGAACGCCTGATACACACTGGCAAAACGCAAGTACGCCACCACATCGAGGCGGCGAAGTGGCTCGAGGATGGCCAAGCCCACCTCATTGGCCTCAATTTCAGCCGCGCCGCTGGCCCGAATGCTCTCTTCGACTTCCTGAGCCAGCTTGGCCAGGTCGTCGTCGGTCACGGGACGGCCCTGGCAGGCCTTCCGCACACCGCTGATGATCTTGCTGCGGCTGAACGGCTCGGCAACTCCGGAGCGCTTGCTGACTGAGAGGCTGGCTGTCTCCATGGTGCTGAAGCGGCGGCCGCAGTCTGTGCACTGCCGGCGCCGTCGAATGGACGAGCCGTCGTCGGACAGACGGGAGTCAACTACACGGGAGTCGGGATTGCGACAAAACGGGCAATACATTCAGCTGCTCCCTTCGGGTCGTAGTTTTCCCAGTCTAGGCTGGGAAAACAGCAAATAACAATTGTGTAATTATCTCTGTGCTGCGGGTCCCCGTCAGGGGAAGCGCACCGCCACGGCATCTCCATGGGCTGGCAGCCCCTCGGCCTTGGATAGCGTCATCACGTGCCCGGCAACTTGCTCCAACGCTGCCTTGTTGTAGTTGACAAGTTGGACTGCGCGCAGGAACGTCGTCACATTCAGCCCGGAGGAGAAGGCGGCCGTTCCACTGGTGGGCAGCACATGGTTTGACCCGGCGCAGTAGTCGCCCAGGCTCACCGGGCTGTAGTCACCCACGAAGATGGCACCGGCGTTGGTGATCCGGGCAGCCACGGCGGCGGCGTTTTCGGTGACGACTTCCAAGTGCTCGGCGGCGTAGGCGTTGCATACGGCCACCCCCTGATCCACGTCATCCACCAGGACAATGCCGGATTGCGGGCCGTTCAACGCCGTTGTCACCCGCTCCCGGTGGGTGGTCAACGCCGCCTGGCGCACCACTTCACGTTCGACGGCGTCAGCCAGTTCCACAGATGTGCTCACCAGGACGGAGCCCGCATTGGGATCATGTTCAGCCTGGCTGATCAAATCGGCAGCAACATAAACGGGGTTGGCGCTCTCATCGGCCAGCACGGCAATTTCGGTGGCGCCGGCCTCGGAGTCGATGCCGACAACACCCTTGACGAGGCGCTTGGCGGTGGCCACGAAAATATTGCCAGGGCCGGTGACTACGTCAACGGGCTCAATGGCCTCCCCGGCACCGCTGGCGCTGCTGCCGGCAGCCACACCGTAGGCGAACGCTGCAATCGCTTGGGCTCCGCCCATGGCATAGACCTCCTCAACGCCCAAGAGGGCCGCTGCGGCAAGGACGGTGAGGTCGGGCAGCCCACCAAATTCCTTTTGCGGTGGTGAAGCCAGGGCAACGGACTGGACTCCGGCAGCCAAGGCCGGGACAACGTTCATGATGACCGACGACGGGTAGGCAGCCAAGCCGCCGGGAACGTACAGGCCCACGCGGCGCACGGGGATCCAGTGAGAGGAAACCACGGCGCCCTCTGCGACCTGAAAATCCACATTTGCGGGCTTCTGCGCGTGGGCGAAGGCCTTGGCCCGGGCAATGGATTCCTCCAAAGCCGCGCGAACCTTCGGGTCAAGAGTGTCAAGGGCCTGGGCGAGTGCCGCGGCCGGGACCCGCGGATGGTCCTGGGCGACGCCGTCGAACTTCAACGCCAGCTCTGCCAAGGCGACATGGCCGCGCCCGCGCACGTCGGCGATGATGCCTTGGACGGCTGCTTCGGCCGTGGTGACGGTGGACTGCGCGGTGCGGGGCACGGCGTGCTTCAACTCCGCCAGGCTGAGGGTGCGCCCGCGCAGATCCGTGCGGCGCAGGGCAACAACGGCCGTCTGCGCAGCTACATCATTTTCCGGGCTGGATACGGGGGATTCAAGATTGCTCACAACAGTTGAGTTTACCTGCTGCTGCCCGAGCCTGCGTCTACGGGCGTTCCCCTGCGCGTGCCGGGATGAAGCTGTAGGCGTACATGGTGCGCAGGAAGACGATCAGCACGCTCACCAGCGGCCACAACAACAGGACCGAGCCGGACCGCAGCGAGAACACCATGCTGGGGTTGGGCAGCGGCGAGGGCGGATTTCCAAAGAGGTCGCCGGCAAAGACGCCCATGCGCCAGGCAATGACAGAACCCACCAAGCCGCACACCGCCAGGACCAGGACAAACGCACCCGCTGGCACCGCCGCGCCGTCGCCCTTTCGACGTCGGGTCCGCTCGGCACGAAGCGCTATGACGGCCGTAGCCGCCCCTGCCAGTACCAGTATCACTGCCAGCGTGGCGTCACGTGGGAACCAGGTGGCATAGTCCTTGCCGTCACCGTAGAAGGCACCAGTGGGGGCTGCGAGCCACCACACGATCCCGCCTATTGCACCAGCTATGGCCGAAACACCCAGGCCGCGGCGCCACGTGGCACCGCTCCGGATCTTCCCGGCAGAAGGCTCGGGGGTCCTGTGCTCCGCCATCAGCCCTCCAGACAGGTGGGGCCCAGCAGGACCTTCAGGTCGCCGAAGAGCGCCGGGGTGGGGTTGACCCTGTGGTGCAGCGGCAGCTTCATGACCTTGACGCCACGGCTGCCGGCAAGATGCATCTTGACTTCGGTGTTGCCGCGGTGATCGCCAAGGATGTCCTTCAACGCCCCCAGCACCTGCTCATTGGCCTTGTGCTCCGGCATGGATATCACCAGCGGCCCGGCCAGGCCTTCACTCAGGTCCGGGACGGAGAGTTCCATGGCGTTCAGGGTGATGGCACCGTCGTCGCGCTTTTGCAGCCTTCCCTTGACCACCACGATCAAGTCTTCGGCCAGGACCGTGGCAATGGGCCCGTACACCTGCCCGAAGAACATGACTTCGATCGAGCCACCCAGGTCCTCAACCTCACAACGGGCATAGGGGTTGCCACTGCTCTTGGCGATGCGCCGCTGGAGGTTGGTGATCATGCCGGAGATGCTGAAGATGTGCCCGTCTGAGGGACCGTCGTCGGCCAGCACCTGGGTGATGGACATGTCCGCGTTTTGACTCAGGATGCCTTCAAGGCCTTGGAGTGGGTGGTCCGAGACGTAGAGCCCGAGCATGTCGCGCTCGAACGCCAGCTTGTCCTTCTTTTCCCATTCGGGCAGATCCGGGATCTCCGTGGCCAGGGCCGATTCAGGCTCTGCGTCACCAAGGCCGGCGAAGAGGTCAAACTGGCCCACGGCCTCGTTGCGTTTGATGGTGATGACCGAGTCGACGGCTTCTTCATGGATCATGGCCAAGGCGCGCCTGGGGTGGCCCAGGGAGTCGAAGGCACCTGCCTTGATCAACGATTCGATGGTGCGCTTGTTGCACACCACGGCCGGGACCTTCATGAGGAAGTCGGGGAAGTTCTCAAAGTTGCCCGCACCCGTCCTGGCTTCCACCAACGCGTTGACCACGTTGGCGCCCACGTTGCGGATGGCCCCCATGCCGAAGCGGATATCATGGCCGATCGGGGTGAAATTCAACGCCGACTCGTTGACGTCGGGGGCCAGCACCGTGATGCCCATGTGGCGGCACTCGTTGAGGTACAGGGCCAGTTTGTCCTTGTCGTCGCCAACGCTTGTCAGCAGAGCCGCCATGTATTCGGCGGGATAGTGCGCCTTCAGGTACGCGGTCCAGTAACTGATGACTCCGTACGCCGCTGAGTGCGCTTTGTTGAAGGCGTAATCGGAGAACGGCAGCAGGATGGCCCACAAGGTGGCCACGGCAGCATCGGAATAGCCGTTGTCGAGCATGCCCTGATGGAAGCCGGCATACTGTTTGTCCAGCTCCGACTTCTTCTTCTTGCCCATGGCACGGCGCAAAATATCTGCCCGGCCCAGCGAGTAGCCAGCCAGCTTCTGGGCGATGGACATCACCTGCTCCTGATACACGATCAGGCCATAGGTACCGCCCAGGATGTCCGCGAGGGGCTCTTCCAATTCCGGGTGGATGGGCGTGATCGGCTGCAGGCCGTTCTTGCGCAGCGCATAGTTCGTGTGCGAGTCCGCGCCCATCGGTCCTGGCCGGTACAGCGCCAAGACGGCGGAAATGTCTTCAAAGTTATCGGGGCGCATGAGCTTGAGCAGGGAGCGCATGGGGCCGCCGTCGAGCTGGAAGACACCCAGCGTGTCCCCTCGCGCCATGAGCTCGTAGGAGGGTGCGTCGTCGAGCTCCAAGCGCTCAAGGTCAAGGTCAAAGCCCTTGTTCGCCTTGATGTTTTCCAGTGCGTCGGTGATGATCGTGAGGTTTCGCAACCCCAGGAAGTCCATTTTGATCAGGCCGAGGCCTTCACTGGTGGGGTAGTCGAACTGGGTGATGACCTGGCCGTCCTGGAAACGGCGCATGATCGGGATGACATCGATGATGGGATCCGAACTCATGATCACACCGGCTGCGTGCACGCCCCACTGGCGCTTCAGCCCCTCCAGCCCCTTGGACAGCTCAAAGACTTTCGCCGCCTCGGGGTCGGTGTTCATCAGGTTGCGAAAGTCAGCTGCCTCGCTGTAACGCTTGGCCTCCGGGTTTTCAATGTCATTGAGGAGAATATCCTTGGCCATGACGGCTGGCGGCAGCGCCTTTGTCAGCATTTCACCCATGCTGAAGGGGTGTCCCAGGACGCGGGAGGCGTCTTTAAGCGCCTGTTTCGTCTTGATGCTGCCGTACGTCACGATCATGGCAACACGCTCGTCACCATACTTTTCCGTCACGTACTTGATCACTTCATGGCGACGACGATCATCAAAGTCCACGTCGAAGTCGGGCATGGACACGCGCTCGGGGTTCAGGAAGCGCTCAAAGATCAGCCCGTGGCGCAGCGGGTCAAGGTCGGTGATACGCATGGCATAGGCCACCATGGACCCGGCGCCGGAACCACGCCCGGGGCCAACCCGGATGCCATGGTCCTTGGACCAGTTGATGAAGTCGGCCACCACGAGGAAGTAGCCGGGGAAGCCCATCTTGATGATGACGTCCAGTTCGTAGTCCGCCTGCTTGCGGACGTCGTCGGGGATGCCAGCCGGGTACCTGTACTTCAGGCCCGTGTCCACTTCCTTGACCAGCCAGGACGTTTCGTCCTCGCCTTCCGGGCAGGGGAACCGCGGCATGTAGTTGGCGTCGGTGTTGAAGGAGACATCGCAGCGCTCGGCGATCAGTAGCGTGTTGTCGCAGGCTTCGGGCAGTTCGGAGAAGAGGGAGCGCATTTCCGCTGCGGACTTCAGGTAGTAGCCGCTGCCGCTGAACGCAAAACGCTTTCCACCCTGGTCATAGGTGGGTTCGGCCAACGTGGAGCCGGACTGCAGGGCCAGCAGCGCTTCGTGGGCCTTTGCGTCATGCTCGTGTGTGTAGTGAAGATCATTGGTGGCGACCAGCGGAATGTTGAGATCCTTGGCCAGGCGCAGCAGGTCCTTCGTGACCCGGCGTTCAATGTCCAGTCCATGGTCCATGAGCTCGCAGAAGTAGTTTTCCGCCCCGAAGATGTCCTGGAACTCGGCGGCGGCCGCCCTGGCCTCGTTGTATTGACCCAGCCGCAGACGCGTCTGGACTTCACCCGAGGGGCAGCCGGTGGTGGCGATGAGCCCCGGGTGGTATTCGTTGAGCAGTTCCCGGTCCAAGCGCGGGTACTTGCCCAACGGCGAATCGAGGGAACCCAGCGAAGAGGCCCTGAACAAGTTCCGCATGCCCTGGTTGTTGTAGCTGAGCAGTGTCATGTGCGTGTAGGAACCGCCGCCGGAGACGTCGTCCTTGCGTTGGCTTTCGTCGGTACGCCACTTGACCCTGGTCTTGTCGGTGCGGGCGGTGCCGGGGGTGACGTAGGCTTCAACGCCGATGATGGGCTTGATGCCGGCGTCGGTGGCCTTTTGCCAAAAGTCGAAGGCCCCAAATAGATAGCCGTGGTCGGTGGTGGCCAGTGCGGGCATTTCAAGCCGCTTGGCCTCGTCGAACAATTCCGTGAGGCGCGCAGCACCGTCCAGCATGGAGTATTCGGTGTGTGAGTGAAGATGGACAAAACTGTCAGTCGATGAGCTAGCCACCCGACTAGTCTACGTCCCCAATCCCAGCCCTCCCCCCCACCAACGCTCCTGCACTTTCGGGGCAGCAAACCCTGACGCTCTTTCAATTTCTGGGGTCAAAACGCGGACCCTCCTGCAGGTGGTGAGGCAACGATCTAGCTCACCACGCGAAGGTGCTGGAGCGCCGGGAAAAACACCCCAAAAGGTGCAGGAGGGTCAGAGGAAGGACCCCGGAAGGTGCGGGAGCGTCGGTAGGGGTTAGTGTTCGCCGCGCAGGTGGTCCAGTGCGTACTCCAGATCCTGCGGGTAGGGGCTTGTCACTGACACCCATTCCCCCGATGACGGGTGTGTGAAGCCCAGCTGGTGGGCGTGCAACCACTGCCTGGTCAGGCCCAACTCGGCAGCCAGTTTCGGGTCTGCCCCGTACGTCAAGTCACCGGCGCAAGGATGGCGCAGCGCCGAAAAGTGAACACGGATCTGGTGTGTGCGCCCGGTTTCAAGGTGGACTTCCACCAGCGACGCCTTCCCGAACGCCTCAAGAACTTCGTAATGGGTCACCGAGGGACGCCCGTCCTCGATGACGGCGAAGCGCCAGTCGTGGCCGGGGTGGCGGCCGATGGGCGCGTCGATGGTGCCCTTCAACGGGTCCGGGAGTCCCTGCACCACGGCGTGGTAGATCTTCTCCACCGTCCGTTCGCGGAAAGCCTGCTTCAGGACGGTGTACGCGTGCTCAGTCTTGGCCACCACCATGGCACCGGAAGTGCCCACGTCCAGGCGGTGCACAATACCGACCCGCTCCTGGGCGCCGGATGTTGAAATGCGGTACCCGGCGGCAGCCAGCCCGCCCACCACAGTGGGCCCCACCCATCCCGGTGACGGATGTGCAGCCACGCCGACTGGTTTGTCCACCACCACGAAGTCATCGTCGTCGAGGAGGATGTCAAGGCCTTCCACGGGTTCCACAACGACGGCAAGCGGATCGCGGCGCTCGGGTATGGTGACCTGCACACTGGCGCCGGCAGTGAGTTTTTCACTCTTGCCCAACAGCACACCGTTTTGCAGGACATTGCCCTCCACGCAGAGCAGTGCAGCTGCAGAGCGTGAGATGCCCAGCAGCACAGCAAGTGCAGCGTCAGCCCGTCGTCCGGCCACGTCCTCGGGCACGTTGAAGGTTTCAGTCATCGAGGGTTACATCCTTCACAGCGGCTTTGGTCCCGGTCAGCGGCACGCCGAACAAGGTCAACAAACAAATGGTGATCACGCCGCCCACCACGGCCATGTCCGCCATGTTGAAGATGGCGAAGTTGGGGAAGGAAATGAAATCCACCACATGTCCCATGGCGAACGACGGCGGACGGAACAGTCTGTCCGTCAGGTTGCCCAGGGCGCCACCCAAGACAAGGCCCAAGCCGATGGCCCACCAGGCCGATCGGATGCGCCGTGCAAGCACGATGATGGCAACGGACACTGCCGCCATGATCAACGTAAAGAACCAGGTGAAATTCTCACCGATGGAGAACGCTGCACCGGAATTCCGAATGAAATACCACTGCAGGACACCGGGGATCACCGGGGTGGTCTGTCCTTCAACCATGGTCGAGGTCACCCACCACTTCGTCAGTTGGTCACAGATGTAGGCGAACGCGGCAAAGCCTGCCCACAGGAACCAGTAGGTGCGGCGATGGGGGGAGGGGGCAGATTGCGTGTCCGGCAGAGAGTTCTCGCTCATGGTGCTTTCAGTAGTTGCGGCAAAGGGATAGATTCCATCATAAGCTCGCTGGCCGTGGCACCAGCCACAGAGGCTGGCAGGCTTATGGCTGGAGCTTGGGGGCTGCCTTAAGCAGCAAGAAGCCGGTGGGACAAGTTACCTTGCACCACCGGCTTCCTGATTTTGCCTAGGAGTCCGATTTGCTCTCGGAGAAGTCCGGTGCTGCCACCGAACCACGGGCATCCAGGTCGCGCAGCTGACCTTCGATGTACGTCTTCAGGCGTGAACGGTAGTCACGCTCGAAGCCGCGCAGCTGCTCCACCTTGCGTTCGAGTACCGAGCGCTGCTGCTCCAGGGCACCGAGCGTCTTACGGCTCTTCTCCTGGGCATCGTTGACCAGCGTGCTGGCCTCGATTTGCGCTTCGGCGATGATCTTGTCGCGCTGCTCAACACCTGCATTGACGTATTCGTCGTGGAGTCGCTCAGCCAGTGCAATGACGCCTGAGGCAGTCTCAGCCGGGGTTTGAGCAGCTGCAGGCACAGGCTCAGGTACTGCGGCAACAACAACCGTCTCAACGACAGGTTCGGGCTTGGCGGGTGCCGGCGCTTCGGCGGCAACCGTCTCCACGACTGGCGCTTGCTTGCCCTTGCCCCTGACCTTCGCCTTGCCCCTTACTGAAGGCTCAGAGGCCATAGGCCCGGTCTTGGCAGTTACTTCAGCAACATCGGGAGCCTTGGCAAGCACGGGAGCTGACTGAGTCTGGACAGAGGCTTTTTCTGTACCGCTCTCAGCAATCTGCTTGCGCAGGCTGTCGCTCTCCTGACGCAAGCTGTCGTTTTCCTCATGCAGGCGGCGAAGCTCTACGACGATTTCGTCAAGAAAATCGTCGACTTCGTCCTGGTCATAGCCTTCACGGAACTTGGTCGGCTGGAACCGCTTGTTGACAACGTCTTCTGGCGTAAGCGCCATGTAGTCACCTCATTGGTCTAAGTGAGTCTGGAACTGGCCTAGGCCCTACCGACTGCGGTACAGAATGCATGCCTATCAGCACGCACCGTGGTCTCTCTTTTTACAATATAACTTTTCTCTGGCGAAAACGAACGGCGCGGCGCTAGCTGACTAAACTTTTTGTCACACCCATGCCGATACCAACAGCCACCAGCAATAAAAGGAAGCCAATATCCAAAGCCATGGAGCCGATTCGCAGCGGTGGAATCATGGCACGCAGTTTGCGCAGCGGGGGGTCTGTGAGCCGATACACAACCGAGGCACCGATCAAGGCAACACCTTTGGGGCGCCAATCGCGAGCAAAGACCTGTATCCAGTCAAACACCATGCGTAGCAGCAGTGTCAGAAAGTACAGCAGCAGCAGCAGGTAGAGAAGGGCAAAAACTATTGTCACGCGCGTGCACTCAATCCGTTAGGTGGCGGAAATGGAAACCTTGACTACAAGGATAGACCAACCCCAAGACAGTTTTAGTGATTCTCCGTTGGCAGGCAGATCCATTCAATACTCCGTACAACGCACTGCCCGGACACAAAGTGCCCGGGCAGTGAAAAAGCAGCATTGCAGAGCTCGTGGCTCTTTACTGTTAGCTCTGGTTGAAGAAGCTTGCCTGCGTATCGGAAACCTTCTTGTCATCTCCGAGAACTTCAATGTATGACGGTGAGAGCAGGAACACCTTGCTGGTCACGCGCTCTATGGAACCGCGCAGTCCGAACACCAGACCGGCGGAAAAGTCCACCAGGCGCTTGGCATCTGCCTCACCCATGTCGGTGACGTTCATGATGACTGGAATTCCGTCCCGGAAGCTCTCCCCAATGATTTTTGCGTCATTGTAGGAACGGGGGTGGACAGTGGTGATCTGGCGCAAACTTTCAGCCTCTTCCCGATTTGATGCGGCACGCTTGATGGGGGTCACCGGAGCCCTGTATTCTTCGTCGCCGGCCTTGGGGGCGGCAGGCTCCACGACAGGTGCAGGCGCTACCTCGCGCTCAGACACCTCGGCATAGTCGTCGTCCTTGGTCAAGGGCGGGGCATGCTCGGCGTCGTAGTGCTCGTCACCGTCGGCGAGCCCAAGAAAGATCATTGTCTTGCGCATAGCGCCAGCCATGGTAGCTCCTCATTAGTCTACGTAAATCTGCAAAGCACAAAATTCTTCATCCGGATGGTTGTTTGGCAGATTGTGCAGTTGCCGTCAGATAAAACGCTACAGCACGGCAGGACGGGGACCGAGGATATCGGAACCGACACGCAGGTGTGTCGCCCCTGCAGCCAGTGCGGCTTCAAGATCGTGGCTCATCCCGGCTGAAATTCCGGTTGCACCTGGGTGAGCAGAACGCAGTTGGGCGGACACGGTCGCCAGCAGTTCGAACGCCGGTCCCGGGCTGACGCCCAGTGGTGCCACGCCCATGACACCGGCCAGCACCAGGCCGGGTGTGTCGGCAATGTGCTCAGCGAGTTGCAGGACGGACGACGGCGCCGCCCCTCCCCTGCCGCTGGGCCCGGCTGGGGAGTCGTGGCCCTCCGCCGCAAATGATGCGTAGGGTTCGGTGAGTTCAACCTGGATGAAGCACTCCAGGTCCGAGCGGCCATTCTTTTCCTGCTGTCGGGCCATGGCCTTGCCCAGCGCAGTGGCAACGGGGGCTCTGTCGATTGAGTGAACAGAGTGCGCGTAGCCAACGACCGACTTGGCCTTGTTGCTTTGCAGCTGCCCGATGAAGTGCCAGCGCAGGTCAGTTCCCGCCACTTCGGCGGCCTTCGCTGCCGCCTCCTGGTCGCGGTTCTCACCAACGTCCCCCACCCCAAGGCTGCGCAGCCGCAGCACATCAGCGGCGGGGTGGAACTTCGTCACCACAATGAGGGTTGGGGGCGCCGCGGCCGCAGCTGCCACAGTTGAAGCTTGGCGGGATGCCACGGCAGTTTCGATTCGTTCCCTGACAGCACCCAGGTGCTGGGCGAGTTCCGTGGTGCGGGGATCCGGCAAAGTCATTGTACGAAGGTGCTTTCAAGAAAGGCACCGCTAGGTGCACGAGTAAGGAGCCAAGGTAGGGGGCTAGGCGGGCGCGGATGCAACGATGAAACCGATGAAGCGACCTTCGTCCACGCCGTCACGCTGCGAACGGCGGTGCGAGAAATACCGTTCGTCTTCCAGCGTGCAAATACCTGAGGGGTGCGCTTTCACACCGGATGCAGCCAACAGGGCCAGCACAGCCGCTGGCAGATCAAGGCCCGGCGTTCCGGCAGAGGTGGTCGACCAGGATTCCGGTACCTGCGCTGCTACAGCTTCCCGCATGGCATACGGTACTTCGTAGCAGCGCCCGCACACGCTGGGTCCAAGCCAAGCTTCGATGGACTGTGCGCCGCTGCGGCGCATTTGATCAGCGACGGCGGTGATGACACCTTTTTCAACGCCGGGCCGTCCTGCGTGGGCCACTGCCAGAACGATCTTGCCGCTGGGCGCTTCTCCGAGCAGAACAACCGGGACACAGTCGGCGACCATTACGGCCAGCCCGGACTCCGTCCCAAGCTCGAGTGTGAGCACCATGGCATCTGCCGTGGGTGTTGGCGCTCGGACTCGAGCGTCAAGTACGGCCACGTCGGCACCATGCACTTGCTCCATGTAGGCCAAGGTCATGGCGCCGGCAGGGGGTGTGCCGACGCCCTGAGCTAAAGCATGCTCCACGGCTGCCCGACGCTCTGCAACCAGGCCGGGCTCATCCCCCACGTGAAAAGCCAGGTTGCCTGCTGTGGTGTCGGTGAAACCAATGACTACGCCTGGGCGCACCTGCGTCGAAGACCACATGCAAACAACCTGACCCTTCAGGGTGCCGGCGGATGTTGCCGCCGGCGGAATGTAATTTAACTAAAGGCTGTTCCTACTTCAAGAAGTCCGGAACATCCAGGTCGTCGGCACGGTGTCCGGTGAGATCGGGTTCCACAATGGCCGGAAGCTCCACGTCGAAGCCGCCGTCAGCCGGAACCTGGGAACCGGACTGCTGGCCCCACTGATTCAGGTTCGTCACGTTGTTGGCGCTTGCGGGCACCGTGGAAGGTGCCGGTGGTGCAACTGCGGCTGCGGGCTCTGCCTTTTCAGGTTCGGCGTCAGGGGCGTCGAAGCCTGCAGCGATGACCGTCACGCGGGCCTCGTCTCCCAGGGCGTCGTCAATGACGGCACCAAAGATGATGTTGGCTTCGGGGTGTGCAACTTCCTGCACCAGGCGGGCTGCCTCATTGATTTCAAACAAGCCCAGGTCTGAGCCACCCTGAATGGACAGCAGCACGCCGTGTGCGCCATCAATGGACGCTTCAAGCAGCGGAGAGGCGATCGCGAGTTCCGCCGCCTTCACGGCACGGTCCTCGCCCCTTGCGGAGCCGATGCCCATCAAGGCCGAACCGGCACCCTGCATCACTGACTTCACGTCCGCAAAGTCAAGGTTGATCAGGCCCGGGGTCGTGATGAGGTCGGTGATGCCCTGGACACCTGACAACAACACCTGGTCGGCGGAGCGGAAGGCGTCAAGCACTGAGACGTTGCGGTCACTGATGGACAAGAGGCGATCATTGGGGATCACGATGAGCGTGTCCACTTCATCGCGCAACGCTTCGATGCCATTGTCGGCGCTTGATGCGCGACGGCGGCCTTCGA
This sequence comes from Arthrobacter sp., assembly GCF_030540645.1. Lineage (GTDB taxonomy): Bacteria > Actinomycetota > Actinomycetes > Actinomycetales > Micrococcaceae > Specibacter. Next base: position 46,467 of record NZ_JAUNVV010000003.1, on the reverse strand, counting down.
AAGTGAAGGGGCGCGTGACAACACCAATGGTCAGCGCGCCCAGCGTGCGGGCGATGCGGGCCACGACGGGGGCGCCGCCGGTGCCGGTGCCGCCGCCTTCGCCTGCCGTCACGAAGACCATGTCAGCCCCACGCAGGACCTCTTCGATCTCTTCTGCGTGGTCTTCGGCTGCCTGACGGCCGACATCCGGGTTGGCTCCGGCGCCGAGTCCGCGTGTCAGCTCTCGGCCGACGTCGAGCTTGACGTCGGCGTCACTCATCAACAGCGCCTGGGCGTCCGTGTTAATGGCGATGAACTCCACGCCGCGAAGACCCACGTCAATCATGCGGTTCACTGCATTTACGCCGCCACCGCCGATGCCGACGACTTTGATGACTGCCAAGTAATTCTGGGGTGCTGCCACGTTACGTGTCCCTTGTTCGTATGTTGCTGAAAGATCAAAAAAAATTGCACTTAGCCGCCAAGGGAATGATGCTGTTTCAAGGTGCCGGCATTGCTCGGAGGAACAACCTTGAAGCAGTACTTGAAACCTTGGAGGCTTAACCTTCAAGTTGAAGGTTATAGTTATGTCAACTAACTCGTGTCAATGACGCTACGGTGCATCGGCGCCGCATGCAATTTCTGCTGCCGCGTGTCGCCCGAATAGGCCCAAAAACCATTTAATCAGCCATGCCTGCCCTCGATTGGGGTCACATGGCTCGCATTGTCCAAAGACCATTGTCCTACAGTCGCCGGGTTAACGTGTCACCGGGTGACGTGGAGCACTGACATCAAAGACCTGCGCAGGCGCGGGTAGGGGCTTGCCGGGCTCAGGGGTGGGCGGCGGAGCGGTCAGCAGAGCCGTCAGTACTTCTGCCTTGAGTTCCATGTCGCTGGCATTACCCCAGATCACCGTGCGCCCGTCCGTCAACTTCAGTTCCACTGCATCCGGGGACTTAGCTGATGCATTGGCCAGCTGCGCCACAATGGGTTGCGGTAGATTCGCCAGCACGGCCGTGATGGCCCGGAACGTGTCCTGGCCAATGGCGGCCTTGCCACCGTCGATCAACGGAAGCGCCGCAGCTTCGAGGTCAGGTGTGGAACCGAGTTCCACACCATCCTGATCAACCAACAGGTACGTGTCATCAACTTGAATCACGGCAACGGGCACCCGTTCAACAATGTGCACGAGCAGGGTTGACGGCGGCCTGGCCTCGATGCGGGCACTCTTGACTTGAATGACCGGGGCCAGCAAGTCCTGCACCTCCCTTTCCGTCACTTGGGGAAGCGGCTTGGACAGGATCGGTGCAACAGCTTTCTGCAATACGTCCGCCCCGACCAGCTTATTACCCTCGAAAACGACCTTTTGAACGGCCAAAACGGGTGAGAAAATGGCCACCCCCATCACTAGGGCAAGCGTGGCAACAATACCGGCTACAGCCAACAAGATGTTGCGGCGACGGCGCTTGTAACTGGAGACCGGGAAGGCCAGCACCTTGGCGCCTTGTTCAACCCCGTCATTCTCGTCCCCAGCATTGACTTGGCCGGTAGTGTCGGAGTCAGCTGTGTTGCGGCTGGCACTCTCGGGGCGCCGCCTCATGGATGGTATCCGTGGAACCTTCTTGGGGCTCTCCCTAGCAGCAGCCGCTGCAGGCTTCTCCTTGGCAGGCTGCGCCTCGCTGGGCAGCGGCTCAACGGAGACCTTCGTGCTGGTGCTGCGCACGGGTGGCGGAACAGAGGGGCCTTGCACGGCCGGTGTTGACTTGGCTCCCGCCGGTGGGACGGTTCCCGGCCGGGTTCGGATGACTCGTGGCTTGCGTGGTTCAACCATTGACAGGGCCGTTCAACGCTTCAACCAGGGCAGGGCCGAACTCAGTTACGTCCCCTGCTCCAATGGTCAAGATAATGTCTCCGGCCACGGCAGCATCAGTTAGCTGCTGCACTGCGGCAGCACTGTCGGGGGCGTAGCCGAATGGCTTCAGCAATTCTTTGGTGATGAGTTCGCTGGTCACGCCCGGGATGGGGTCTTCACGTGCCGGATAAATATCGAGTACGGCCACGGTGTCCGCCAAGTCAAGCGCCTGGGCAAATTCCTTCGCAAATTCTTGTGTCCGGGAGAACAGGTGTGGCTGAAACAGGACATGGACCTTGTGCTCTCCGGCGACTGTCCTTGCCGCCCGCAGCGCTGCGGTCACTTCCGTGGGGTGGTGGGCATAGTCGTCAAAGACCGCGACTCCCCTGGCTTCGCCCTTGGCTTCAAAGCGTCGTGCGGCGCCGCTGAACGTGGCAAGCGCTGCCAAAGCTGCCTCCACGTCCACCCCGAGGGAAAGGGCGACAGCCACTGCGGCAGCGGCATTGCTGAGATTGTGGTTCCCGGGCACCTGCAAGGCAAGCATCAGCGGGGTTACAGCTCCCACCGGGAGCAGATCCGCGCGGAGTTCGATGCTGGCCGTCGTGTGCAATCCATCCTGGCTCCCCGGTACAAGGCGGATATCCGACCCCTCGGCAAAACCGTAGCTCAGGCACCGCTTTCCTGCGTCCGCAGCCTGTGCGGCCAGGTGGGCCGATCCGGGGTCATCGGCGCAGGCAACGAGCGTTCCGTCAGCTGGCAGCAGGTCCATGAACTTTTCGAAGGCGGCGAACACGGCCTCAGCCGTGCCGTAGTGGTCAAGATGGTCGGCCTCGAGATTCGTCACGACGGCAATGTGCGGGCGATAGTTCAAAAAGGATGCATCGGATTCATCCGCCTCGGCCACAAACACGCCAGCAGTGCCGTGCGCAGCATTCACACCGAGTCCCTGGACTGTGCCGCCAACTGCGAAGGAGGCATCCACCCCTGCACCCTTGAGCATGACCGTGATCATCGAGGTGGTGGTGGTTTTACCGTGTGTTCCGGCAACCGCCACGACGACGTCCTCTGCCATGGCGGCGGCCAGCGCCTGAGAGCGGTGCAGTACGCGCAGTCCGCCCGCACGGGCGGCGGTAAGCTCGGGGTTGCTTTCACGGATGGCCGTGGAAACCACAACAGTGTCCGCAGTGGCTACATTGCCTGCCAGCTGGCCAAGATAGACGGTGGCGCCCAAGGCGCCCAGTTCACGCAGCCCCATCGAGTCCTTGGCATCCGAACCGCTGACGGGCACGCCTTGACCCAGCATGATGCGGGCAATGGCAGACATGCCAGCGCCTCCCATGCCGATGAAGTGGACGCGGCCCAGTTCGGCCAGCGTTGGGGGAATGTAGGCCACGGTCGATTCTTCCTGTGTCATTTGATGGGCATTTCCGCTGCAGCAAGGACCATGTCGGCCATGCGCTCAGCAGCATCCCTAATACCAAGTTTTGCGGCTGAGCCGGCCATCCGCGTCAGCCGTGGCTCATCGAGGCACAAGGGGATCACGTTCTCCTGGATCCACGGCCCGTCAAGGCCTGCATCGGGTTGCAGAAGGGCTGCCCCTGACTGGACAAGTTCAGCAGCATTGCGCGCCTGTTCACCGTTGCCAATGGGCAGCGGAACAAAGACAGCGGGCAGCCCCACAGCGGCCACTTCGGAAACCGTCCCTGCCCCGGAACGGCACAGCAGAAGATCGGCTGCAGCGTACACATCTTCCATTCCGTCAACATATTCCACTTGGCGGTACAGCTCGGCTGTCAATGGCGAGCCGTCTGCCCGTGTGAGAGCTTTTCCCTTGCCGGTGATGTGAAGGGTTTGGATGCCTGCACCAGCCAGGGCTTCCACCGAGTCGGCCACCGCTTTGTTCAATCGCAGCGCACCGAGGGAACCGCCGGTCACGATGAGCGTTGGCCGCCCAACTTCAAGTCCAAGACGTTCCCGCGCCCCGGCCCGGGCCTGAACACGGTCAAGTGCTGCGATGGCCCGGCGCATGGGCATGCCCACAAGATGTGCGTGGCGGAGCGCAGTGGCGGCAAAGGCAGTCCCCACATACGTGGTGTACCTGGCCCCGACCTTGTTGGCCAGTCCCGCCTTCGTATTTGCTTCGTGAATCACGATGGGCACCCGCAGCGACTTGGCGGCGAGGTACATCGGGGTGCACACGTAGCCACCCACCCCCACCAAGACGTCAGCCCGGGCCTCCTGGAGAATCTTCTTGGCCGTGGTGACGGCCCGACGCATACGCCACGGCAGTTTCGCCAGGTCCAGGGAGGGCTTACGCGGCAGGGGGATGCGGTCAATGAAAACAAGCTCATACCCTGCGGCAGGCACCAGCGTGGTCTCCAAACCGTCTCTAGTCCCCACAGCCTTAATGGCTGCATCGGGTACGCGCAGGCGGATGGCAGCCGCAATGGCCAGCAGCGGGCTCACGTGCCCTGCCGAGCCTCCCCCGGCCAGCACCACAGACAGCGGGGCTTCCGGTTGGGGCAGTTCCGGCAATGGCTGGTCTACGTTCTGCGTCATGTGGTCTTCAAAGTTCCTTTTGGTTCAGCCAGGGCAGGGTCGGTACGGGCTGGTTCAGCCAGGGCTGGATCGGTACGGGCAAACGACAGGACTATGCCAATGGCACCAAGCACCATCACCAGTGAACTGCCCCCATAGGAGATGAACGGCAGTGGAACGCCGATAACCGGAAGAAGTCCTGCCACCATGGCGATATTCACAAATGCCTGGCCAATAATCCAAATCAGGATGCAGCCACACACCACGCGTGCAAACGTATCATTGCGAGTCATGATCACACGGAACACGGCGAAAGCCAGCACCGCGTAGAGGGCGATGACGACCAAGGAGCCCAGCAGGCCCAGCTCCTCCCCGATGATGGCGAAGATGAAGTCGTTGTGGGCTTCTGGAATCCAGCTCCACTTTTGCCGGCTCTGGCCCAGCCCAACCCCAAACCAGCCGCCGGAAGCCAGTGCGTACAAGCCGTTTTGGGCCTGGTCACACAATCCTTGTCCGTCGTTGCAATTACCGAGCCAGCCCGACAGCCTGGCAGTTCTGTTTCCACTGATGGCCGCCATCACGATGGCCGAAACAAGGCCGACGCCCACGGCACCCAGCAGCACCCGCTTGCTGCCACCACCAAAGAACAGTCCGGCGCCCACAACACCCATGACGATGACAGCGGTGCCCAAGTCGTGCCCCAGCAGAATCAAGCCCACAAGGATCATGCCCCCAGGCACCACCGGCAGCAGGGTGTGCCGCCAGTCCCCCACCAGCCGGCCCTTGCGGGCCAGGACCATGCCTATCCACAATGCCAGCGCCAGTTTAGCCGCCTCGGATGGTTGAAAGCTGAACTCGCCCAAGTTCAGCCAGTTGCGGTTTCCACCGACGGATTTGCCCAGCGGCGTGAAAACAGCAACCAGCAGGACGAAGGAAAGCCCCAGGGCGGGCCAGGCCAGCTTCTTCAGCAACGACGGTGTGGCAAAGGAGAGCACCATCATCAGGACAAAGCCCAAACCGGCAAACATGGCCGCCTTCAGGAATAGCGAATACGGGTCAATCCCAGCGGAGATCGACTCTGCCGCCGACGCGGAGAGCACCGTCATCAAACCGATGCACGTCAACGTCACCGTCGTGGCGATGATCCAGTAGTACGAGGCAGTGGGATGCCCGGAAAATGCGTACAGCCTGCCACGCAAACCCTTCCAGCCGCTGGTGGGAGTCTTCCCGGCCGCCTCCGCGAGAACATTGCTTTGGTCGGCCCCTGCCACGGACTTGCCTTGCTGCGAGGAGGTCTTGGCCACTATGACTCCTTTTTGGCGCTTGCCCGGGACTCCATGAGTTCCCGGACCGCGTCCATGAACGCCTGGCCGCGGTGGGCATAGGAAGTGAATTGATCCATGGAGGCCGACGCCGGTGCCATCAGCACGGTGTCACCGTCGGCTGCCAGGGCCGCCGCCTCGGCAACGGCCAAGGCCATGACGGCGTCGCCGTCCAAGAGGGGCTTCCTCACGGCAATAACCGGAACGTTGGGCGCGTGGTGCGCCAAAGAGGCCGCCAGGGCGCTGCTGTCGGAGCCAATGAGAACCACTGCCTTCAGCCTGGCGGCTTGTGCCTGGACAAGCTCGTCATAGTCGACACCCTTGGACAGGCCCCCGGCGATCCAGACGACGGGGTTGAACGCCGCCAGCGAGGCCGCAGCCGCGTGCGGGTTCGTTGCTTTCGAGTCATTGACCCACAAGACCCCTTCGGAGCTGGCTACCGGCTGGATCCGGTGTTCGCCGTTGTGGTATTTTTGCAGGCCCTTGCGCACGTCCGCCGGGCTCAGCCCATACGCGAGGACCAGGGCAGCAGCGGCGGCGGCATTGGCCACCAAGTGACGTGGAACAAGATCGCCAATGTCGCTGACGTTCGCCAGTTCTACGGCTGAGTCCTTGCGTTCAGCGATGAAGGCGCGGTCAACGAGCAGGCCCTCCACCACCCCCACCATGCTGATGGAAGGCAAGCCAGTGGTGAAGCCCACAGCACGGCAGCCGTCCAACACATCAGCTTCTTGAACCATGCGCTCGGTTTCAATCTGCTCGGCGTTGTAGATGCAGGCAACCCGCGTGTTTTCGTAAATCTTCGCCTTGTCCGCAGCATAGGCGGCGAAACTGCCGTGCCAGTCCACATGGTCTTCGGCCAGGTTCAGGCAGACGCTGGAAACCGGCTCCAAGGATTCGGTCCAGTGCAGCTGGAAGGTGGAAAGTTCCACGGCGAGCACGTCATAGCCTTGGGGATCGCGGACGGCGTCGAGGATGGGGGTGCCGATGTTCCCTGCCGCAATGGCGCGCAGCCCGGCACCTTGCAACATGGATTCCACCATGGTGGTGGTGGTGGTCTTGCCGTTGGTTCCTGTGATGGTAATCCACTGGGCCGTTTTGCGCCCTGCCTTGGTTTGCACACGCCAGGCCAGCTCAACATCGCCCCAAATGGGGATGCCGGCGTCCGCGGCGGCGGCCAGTAGCGGGTGGGTGGGCTTGAAACCGGGGCTGGTGACGACAAGCTCCGCCTGCTGCCCGTCGACGAGAGGCAGCACAGTGGAAGTGGCCTCCCCCAGGATGACGTCACTGACGCCCACTATTCGCAGCGTGTCGGCGTGGGCCCGGGCGTCGTCGTCGTCCGAGGCCGCAACCACCACAACGCGTGCGCCCAGTTCGGCCAGGGTGTCCGCCACGGAAAAGCCGGTTTTACTGATGCCCGTGACCACCACGCGCAGCCCCGACCAGTCAGCGTCCCAGCTGCGCAGTGCGTCAAGCCGGTTTTCTTCGTAACTCACAATCGAACAATCCATTCAGCATAAAAGGCTCCAAGCCCGACGGCGACCATCAGGCCGGCCAGGATCCAGAACCTGACCACCACCGTCACTTCCCGCCAGCCCTTGAGCTCAAAGTGGTGTTGCAACGGCGCCATGAGGAAGACACGCTTGCCCTTGGTGAGCTTGAAGAAGCCCACTTGGATGATCACCGAGCAGGTGATCAGCACGAACAGTCCACCGATGATGGCCAGCAGGATCTCGGTGCGGGAGAGGATGGCAAAACCTGCCATGGCTCCGCCAATGGCCAGTGAGCCCGTGTCCCCCATGAAGATCTTCGCCGGTGACGTGTTCCACCACAGGAAGCCGATCAGGGCTGCGAACATGATCGCTGCCAGCAGCGACAGGTCCAACGGGTCGCGGACCTCGTAGCAGACGGTCTCCGAGGGCACCTTGCGTGATCCGCACGCCTGGCTGCTCTGCCACAGGCCCATCAGCGTATAGGCGCCAAACACGAGAATGGCGGCACCGGTGGCCAGGCCATCAAGGCCGTCGGTCAGGTTCACGCCGTTCGTGGCAGCGGTGATGATCAGGTTGGACCAGATCACGAACAGCACCACACCCAGGGCTGCCCCGGCAAACGCCAGGTTCAGGCTGGGAATATCACGGGCGAAGGAAATGAACGTGCTGGCAGGGGTTCGCCCGTTTTCATTGGGAAAGCCCAGCGCCATGATGGCGAAGGAAATGCCCACCACGGCCTGCCCGATCAGCTTTCCCTTGGGGTTCAGCCCTGTGTTGTGCTGCTTCGTGATTTTCAAAAAATCGTCAAGGAAGCCCACCAAGCCCATACCGACCATGAGGTAGATCATGAGCAGTCCGGATGCGGAGGGCCCGGGTGAGTTGTGGTTCAGCAGCCACACGATCAGGTGCGTGATGAAATAGGCTCCCACCACGGAGCCGACCACCACCGTCCCACCCATGGTGGGTGTACCGCGCTTGACCTGGTGGGTGGTGGGACCGTCCTCGCGGATGATCTGCCCGTAGCCCTTCTTCACGAGGAAGCGGATGAACAACGGGGTGCCGATCATGGCGAAGGCCAAGGCCAAGCCTGCACCGATGAGCAATGCGATCATGGCTGGGCAGTCCTTTCGCTTGAGGAGGCATCTGAGGTGTTGGTTGGGGCGTTCCCCGTGGGTAATGCTATCCGATCGCCCAGAAACCGCAGGCCAGCGCCATTGGAAGATTTCAGCAGGACAATGTCGCCCGGGGCCAATTCGGCCTCCAGCACTTCAAAGGCGGCGTCAGCATCGGGGACGAACATGGATTCGTTCCCCCACGACCCTTCCATGACCGCACCGACGTGCATGGCACGGGCACCAGCGCCGACGACCAGCAGCCGGGAGATGTTCAAACGCACGGCCACCCGACCCACGGCGTCGTGCTCCAGCACCGAGTCCTCACCTAGTTCAAGCATCTCCCCCAACACGGCCCAGGTCCGTCTGGCCCCGCTGCCACCAAGTTCTGCCAAGGTGCGCAGGGCTGCCCGCATGGACTCCGGATTGGCGTTATAGGCGTCGTTGATGATGCTTACCCCGTCGCTGCGGTCCGTGCGTTCCATCCGGTAGCGGCTGGCTGCCCGCTGTTCGTTCAGCGAGGCGACAATATGTTCCGGCGATGCACCGACGGCATGCGCGGCCGACGCTGCGGCAAGCAGGTTCGCCACGTGGTGCAGGCCCAGGAGCTTGCTGCGCACTGGCAGGGCTTCGGTGGTTCCGGGAAAAATCAGGTCGAATTCCGGCTGGCCGTCGGCATTGGTGTGCACATTGCGAGCCTGCAGGAAAAGTTGCTCTGGAGTACTTGCCAATGTCTGCGCCTCGGCAGTGACGGGGGCATCAGCGCTGCTGAAGAACGTGACAGGCGCACCGGAGCGGCTGGCCATGGCACGAACGCGTGCATCGTCGAAGTTCAGCAGGGCCCGGCCTTCAGCGGGCAGCGACTCCACAAGCTCGCCCTTGGCCACGGCAATGTTGTCGATGGAGCCGAATTCGCCTGCGTGGGCGCTTCCCACACACAGCACAACACCGACGTCGGGGTGGACCATGTTCCCGAGATAGGCGATTTGGCCCATCTTGGTGGCACCCATTTCAATGATGAGGTAGCGGGTGCTTTCCACAGCCCGGAAGACTGTCAGCGGCACGCCGACTTCACCGTTGTAGGAGCCCACCGGCGCCACCGTTTCGCCCAAAGGGGACAAAATGCCCGCCAAAAGGTCCTTTGTGGTGGTCTTGCCGGCGGAACCGGTAATGCCGATGACACTCAACGGTGAGTGCGCACGGATGCGCCGGACCACCTCGGCTGCCAGCGTCCCCATGGCCAGCACGGCATTGGCAACGATGACAGCCGGGAAGAAGGTGCCGGCGTCGTCCGCGGACACCTTCCGCTCCGCCAACGCCAACACGGCACCGGCAGCGAAGGCGGGCGCCAGAAAATCATGGCCATCGGCGTGCTCCCCCGACTTGGCCACGTACATGCTGCCAGGCTGCACGTCCCGGGAATCGGTGGCAATGAGGGCCACGTCAACAAGAGCGTGGGGATCGGTGCCTGGTGAGAGGGTTCCGCTGGTCAGTTCGGCGATCTGGGCCGCAGTAAATTCAATCATTAGTTGTGGACTCTATCGTGATTGCCTCGGTGAGCGGGAATCCGCGGGCTGCCAGTGCCGACCGCAGTTCAACCCTGTCATCGAGGGAAAGGTTGACCCCTTTGACTTCTTGGAAAACTTCGTGACCGCGTCCGGCGACCAGGATGACATCCTGCTCGGATGCAAGCTCCACAGCCCGGGCAATGGCATCTGCACGGTGGCCGACTTCTTCCACCACGCAACCCAACCGTTCCTGCGCATTGGCCGCCAGGGCACCGGCCAGGACCTCTGCGCGGATGACTGCCGGGTCCTCGTCGTGGGGGTCGTCATCGGTAATAATGACCACGTCTGCCCCGCGGGCCACCACGGCTCCCATGATGGGCCGCTTGGTGGCGTCACGTTCACCCGTGGCGCCAAATACGGCGATCACGCGGGCACCGGGTGTGTCCGGCCTGACGGCTTCCAAGGCCCGTGCCAGAGCATCCGGATTGTGGGCAAAATCAACGACGGCCACGGGGGCCGTGCCAATAAGCTGCATGCGTCCGGGCACTTCCACCGTGAAGGGGTCATGGGCGTCAAGCACATCCTGCAGCATGGCCGTCACGTCCTGATGCTCCGGTGTGGACAGCTGCTTGGACTGCTGCGCGAACTGCAACTCACTCAGCACCATGACCAGCGCCAGAGCGGCGTTTGCAACGTTGAAGCCACCCGGCAAGCCTGTGTGCACGCGCAGGAGGGCGCCATGTGGTCCATGCACGCTAAAGCGCGAGCCGACCCCGTCGCGGCGCACATCGCATACCTGCCAGTCGGCGGCTGGTTCGCCTTGTTCTTGACCGGAAGTGGCCAACGTGACAACTGGCACCGTGCTGGACGCGGCCATGCGCCTGCCCCAGTCATCATCAACGCTGACGACGGCGGCCCGCGCGTGAGCGGGTGTGAAGAGCGCCGCCTTCGTGGCGAAGTACTCGTCCATGCTGCCGTGCAGATCCAGGTGGTCCTGGGTCAGGTTCGTGAAGCCGGCCATGTTGAAGACGACGGCGTCAACCCGGCCAAAGGCCAGCGCGTGGGAGGAAACTTCCATGGACGCGCAGTCCAGGCCTCTCTCGGCCATGACAGCCAGCAGTGCATGCACATCCGTGGATTCCGGTGTGGTGAGCTTGCTCGGAATGGCCTCGCTGCCGGCCAGGATCTCGATGGTGCCAATGAGCCCGGTAGTGTTGCCAAGCGCCCGCAGCAGGGAGTTCAGAAAATAGGTGGTGGTGGTCTTGCCGTTGGTCCCGGTCACGGCAAACAAATCCAGCCCGGTCCCGTGCGTTTTCCCGCCCGTTCCGTAAACGGCAGCTGAGGCGGTTCCCACTGCGGCACGGGCGTCTGCCACGATCAGCACCGGCACTGCCGACGCCGCACCCACAAGGTGGGCTCCGGCGTCGTCCGTCAAAATTGCCACGGCACCTGCCGCTATCGCTTGGGCAGCAAATTTCGCACCGTGGGCGTGGGCACCCGGCAACGCAGTGTACAGGTCCCCGGGCACAATGGAACGCGAATCAAGACTGACACCGCTCACGTGCACCGGCGTTTCAGCCAGCAGCCTGGCCTCGCTGCCATCCAGAACCACACCCAGCAATTGCGCCAGCTGCCCCAGGTCCGCTCCACCGTTGTGGAGCGGTCGCAGCGGGGCAGGGGCATGGTTTTGCGGCACAGGCACTACATCCTTTTCATTCACAATTTTCACAATCCAGGTCAAGCTACTTGTAAAACTTCGGCAACATGACAGGCGGCGTGGTCGACGGCGGAACATCGTAAGTGCGCAGTACCTGTCCCATCACCTGGTTAAAGGTATACCCCTGGGTGACGCCATAGATGCTGCCCTGCGGGCGTTGGACGGTAATGCCAACCACATACTTGGGGTCGTCCATGGGCGCCATGCCGATGAAGGACGAGGTGTACCCGTCAAAGCCGACTCCGTTGTCTGCCGGCGCTTCGGAGGTGCCGGTCTTGCCGCCGGTACGGTAGCCGGGAATGTCCACCACCTTGTAGTCCGTCATGGTCACCACACCTTCGAGCATGTCGCGGGATTCCTGGGCCGTCTTGGGGCTGACTACTTCAACCCCCGCGGCCTGCGGAACGGTGTCGACCTTGCCATTGGCATCAGTGAAGGAGTCGATGATCTGGGGCTTGAGCCGGACTCCGTCGTTGGCGATCGTTTGGAAGATCATGGTGGTCTGCAGCGGTGTTTGTGCCACGCCCTGGCCAAACAGCACCGTGTACTGCTGGCGGCCGTCCCACTTGCTCCAGTCGGCAAGGATGCCAGGGCTTTCACCCGGAAGCGCTATGCCGGTCTTTTCCCCGACGCCGAACTTTCGCATGTAGTCATAACGCTGCTGAAGGCTCAGCTTCGACCCTGCCATGACGGTGCCGGTGTTCATGGAGTCGGCAATAATGCCGGCCAATGTGCGCTTTTCCGTGCCGTGGACGAACGAGTCGGAGAAGTTCTGCCCGTCAATGGTCAACGTCGGCGGCACCAGGTATTCACTCATCGGCGTGGCCAGGCCTTCTTGGACCAAGGCTGCAGCAGTCATGATCTTGCTGGTGGATCCCGGCTCCACCACCGAACTGACAGTGCGTGAACCAATGTTCTTCGGATCGGAGGCAGCAACATTGTTGGGGTCATAGGAATCACTGTCTGCGATGGCAACGACCTTGCCGGTCTTGGCCTCAATGACGGTGATGCTCGCCCACTGTGCGCTGTACTGTTCCTTCTGCTGCTGGGCAGCCTGCTGGGCGTAGTACTGAATGTCCTGGTCAATGGTCAGCTTCACCGTCTCCCCATCGACGGCAGGCACTGTCCGTACAGGGGCCGTGGGGATGATGATTCCATTCTTACCTGCTTGGAACGTGCGTGAGCCATCAGTGCCCGTGAGCTTGTCATTCATGGTCTGCTCAATGCCGGCCAACGGCTTTCCTGAAGTGTCAACGAAGCCGACGATGGGCCCGCCAACGGCTCCCATGGGATAGACGCGCTTGGTGACAGCTTCTGAGTAAATGCCCGGGATGCCGAGTTCGGCAACCTTCTTCTCAATCTGCGGGCTGACATCCTGAGTGATGTAGTTGAAGTTCGCTTCTCCGGTGGACTTCTTCTTGACGTCCGCGAAGTCCATGCTCAAGACGTTGGCCAGTTGTTGCAGCCCTTCATCCTTGGTGTACTCGACGGTGGTTGAATCGCCAGTTTTCGGATCGACATTCCGGTGCTTGTACTTCGTGTAGTCGGCCAAGTTGATCTGCGAGACGGTGATGTTGTAGCGGATGATGCTCTCAGCGAGGACCTTGCCATTGACATCGACAATTTTTCCGCGGACTGCGGGAAGGCTCTGCACCACAGTTCGCTGATTCTCGGCAGCCTGAGCCAAGTTGCCCACGTCCAGTCCCTGCACCATGACGAGTCTGCCGGCAATGACCAGCAGGAACGCGAGCATCAGGACAAAGCCGATACGCATGCGGGTGCGTCCGACCTTGTTCAATTGTTGTGCAGTTGCACCACGTGCGGACTGGGTGGATTTTTGTGCCACTGCTGCTTTTTCCTTGCGTTCTTTGCTGGGACAGTCGAGGCTGCCTGATCCTAGTTAAACCCTAGCTGTCCTTCTGGGCTGGCGCGGGGATGGTGCCGCCGTGAAGTTCTGGTGCTGCGGCCTCCGCAGGAACGGGTGCGGGTGGAACCACGGCCACAGGCGTCCCGGATTCTGCACTGCTCTTGCCCGCAGCCTGCTGACTTGCTTCCTGCTCGGCGGCGGCCTTCTGGACTTTGGCTGCGGGGCTGAGCGGCACCGTTGACGATCCGGCCACTGTAAGGGCTGCGGCCGGCTTGTCGATGCTGGCTGGAGGAATAATCACCAGACCCTTGGTGTCCGCAGAGGCTGGCTGCGGGGATCCGCTGACCTTGCCGGAACGAACATCAATCTGTCCAGTTGTTCCAGCAGGAACCATGCCCAGGCTGACGGCGCGTGCGACAAGTTCCTGTGGCGACTGTTTGGAGGCGATGCTCTGCTCCAGCTCCTGGTTCGACTTATGCAAGTCCGCCTGCTGGCTCTTCAAATCAACCAGCTCGTACTGTCCCTTGGTGAGGGAGATGCTCATCACCAGCACCACGGTCAGTGCCGCAACAACCACCAGGAACAAGATCACCACGAGCGAAGAACGATTGCGTGCAGGGGTGGACACCACAAGGGACAGGGGGGTGCGTGGCTTGCGCGGTTTCGCCCCGGTACCTGTGAAAGGTAGGTCTGGGTCAGCCGACTCCACATTCAGTGAACGGGCATTATTGCCCACACTCACTGGCGTGGAGCGTGATGCAAGCTGGCTCATTTGGCACTCCTGATTCTGATTTTTTCCACTGCCCTCAGCCGCGCGGATGCGGCTCTGGGATTCTCTTCAATTTCTTCATCTGTGGGGATTTCCGTCCCCTTGGTCAGACGCTTCAAAATGGCCTTGTGCTCTTCAAGTTCCACTGGGAACCCAGCCGGCGCCGAAGACGTTGATCCTGCGGCGAACACCGACTTCACGATCTTGTCCTCCAACGAGTGGTAGGACATGACGACTGCGCGTCCGTGCAGCCCAAGCGCTTCAACGGCGGCGGGAATGGCTGTTTCCAGGACGCTCAATTCTTCATTGACCTCAATGCGCAGCGCCTGGAAGGTGCGTTTGGCCGGGTGCCCGCCAGTCTTTGCTGCACCCGAGGGGACAACGTTGCGGATGATTTCCACCAGTTCCCCAGTGCGGGTCAACGGGGCTTTGTCGCGGGCGGCAACAATATGGTTCGCAATGCGGCCGGCAAACTTCTCCTCGCCCCACTTGCGAATGATCCGCACCAGGTCCTCTTCGGAGTAGCTGTTGAGCACATCGGCAGCTGTTTGACCACGGCTGGTGTCCATGCGCATGTCAAGCGGTGCGTCGAAGGAGTAGGCGAAGCCACGGGCACGCTCATCCAGCTGAAGGGAGGACACACCCAAATCCATCAAGATGCCATCAATGCTCGGAATACCCAAGTCTTCGAGGACCTCGGCGATCTCGTCATAGACGGCGTGCACCAAGTCAGTACGGTCCTGGAAAGGGGTGAGGCGCTCCCCCGCCAGCCCGAGGGCCTCGGTATCACGATCAATGCCGATCAAGTGCAGGTCGGGAAAGCGTTGCAGCATTGCTTCGGAATGGCCGCCCATGCCTAAAGTGGCATCAATGACGATCGGAGTGCGCCCTGCCAGGCGGGCATTTTCAAATGCGGGGGCCAGGAGATTGATGCAGCGGTCTTTGAGAACTGGGGTGTGACGTTCAGAAGTGGGTGGCGTGGGAACTTCCGACGTCATCACTACTCCATTTCTCTTGGTTATCAACCGGAAGGGGTATTCGTTCCCCCGGTGCGCGTGCAAATCTGGCAAATAACTCATTTACTGCGAATAACGTTTGTACTGCGGTGTGTCAGGTGGCGCAGGCCCAGAGCCACTGCAACGCATCGTTGCCAAGTGTGTTCTTGAACCAGATCCCCCTCCGCCCCAAAGCCGCTCCACGCCTGACTCCGGGGAAGGTGAGTCAGGATTGGACGAGCTGGGCGGCTGGAGATCTCATTCAAGATCACCGGCTGAGCCAACGGAAAGTGTCCTGCGAAGCAACACTTTCCGGGTGTTTCCAACTACGTGTACTGCAACTGCGGGTGTTCACTGGCAGTTCCCTGTCAGCTAATTCCCTATCAGCTAATGCCAGGGATGGCGACTTCATCGGTTGCAGAGAAAGCCGTCTCCTTTGCTGCCAAGTAGTTCTGCCAAGCCGTGGCGTCCCAGATCTCGGCCCGGCTGCCGGCGCCAATGACGACCAGTTCCTTCTCAAGACCAGCGTAGGCGCGCAAGGTCGCCGGTATGGTCACCCTTCCCTGCTTGTCAGGGACCTCATCGGAGGCTCCTGACAGAAAGATTCGAATGTAGTCGCGTGCTGCCATGTTGGACAGCGGCGCGTCCTGCATCTGGGTGAGAACCTTTTCAAACTCCCGTGCACTAAAGACATAGATACAGTTTTCCTGGCCCTTGGTCAGGACAAGTCCACTGGCAAGTTCCTCCCGAAACTTCGCCGGAAGAATGATCCTCCCCTTCTCATCGAGGCGAGGCGAATGTGTTCCGAGAAACAACTCACCACCACCTTCTTTCGTCGAGTCTTAGGGATCACGCTGACCCCACCCCCTCCTACGCGCTCCACATTACTCCACAATCCTCCACCGTCAACACAATACCAAGGCGTGTTCGTGGCGTGTCGGAGGAAAAATGCCCGCCATTGCAAGGGACTCGCCGAAGGAAGGCAGGTGGAGGGAATTTGGTAGAGATAGCCGCTGCAGGACACTGGCAACACGTTCCGGGAACCCAAAAGGCACGATTTGCCGTGCAGCAAGTGCTCAGGTGGTGAAAAGTGGAGGGAACGGGAGCACAGCTTCCACAGAGACGGAGACAGCGGCGTACAACAACGAAGGCCACGGCGCAACGCGCCGTGGCCTTTAGATATTCAATTCCTTTGGGAGCGGACTCTGGTAGCGCGCCTACTGGTCGCGGCGGCGTTCCTCCCACTTTTCTTCCAGCCCGTTCATGAACCCACTTTTCTGTTTGGGTCCTGACTTCGTGCCCTGCTTGTCCGCGCTTTGTCCTTCGTCGCCAAACTTCGGCTTGGAGACCGCGATATACACGCCGCCACCCATGATCAGGAAGCCTAGAATACCTAACGGGATTAGCTGTGTTGCCACGCCACCAAGCAGGACCAGCAGTCCTGCAATCATCACCACTACACCAATCACGATGTTGCGTGTTGACAACGACCGTGTGGGTGCTGTTGACAGTGCGTTGGCAAATTTGGGATCTTCGGCATGCAGTTGCTGCTCCAGTTGATCCAGCAACCTCTGCTCGTGCTCAGAGAGGGGCATGACGACCTCCTTCAGGTCAGGGCCATGGGCGTCTTTGCTCATTAACGTCTTTATCGCGTCGATGGTTCCCAACCCTCCGGTTCCACACATGCTGTTTCAGCGTGCGGCCTTGATGGCGTCGGGCGCCAACAAACTTTGAAGTCGTCGATAAGCCAACTCCTACTATCAACAATAGGCTTGATTTAGCTGAACTGAAAGTCACAACCGACATACTGTTGACACAAGGTATGGCAGTGGGTGCAACTAGGGATTTCCCGGCGGTTTTAGGAGTCGTGCCGGCACGATTTTGGCGTTCCCAAACCGGGCAGCAATGGCATCACCCACCACTTCGGCGTTGCGTGAGTGATCATCGCGTGGGTCCAGGGTGAACTGGAGTGGTGCATTCTCCACTGATTCCAGCCGCTCCATGCGAAGCCCAATTAACCGCACACTTTGCGGCCGTTGACCAAGCGCCTGCAGCAGCGACACGGCACCAGCATAGAGTTGCGTTGCGCTGTCGGTGTTCGCACTGAGCGCCTTAGACCGCGTGATGGTGGCGAAATCGCTGTACTTGATCTTGATCGACAAGGTTCGCCCACTCAGCCCGGCTTCTCGCAACCGCCCAGCCACCCGGTGCGAGAGTCGCAGGAGTTCACGGGTGAGCACCGCGTTCTCAAACGTATCCACCGCAAAGGTTTCTTCCGCCCCAATGCTCTTTTCCTGGTGGACAGTGGTCACCGGCCGCGGATCGATGCCCCAAGAAAGTGCATGCAGCGCCACACCGGTGCTTCCCAGCGCCTTTTGCAAGGACGCGCTCGGTGTCGCAGCCACGTCGGCCACCGTGAAGATGCCCAGCCGGGCGAGCACTTCCCTCGTCTTGGCTCCCACACCCCACAGCGCCTCGACAGGCAGGGTGTGCAAATAGTCCACTGTTTGCCCCTTCTCAATCAGCAGCATGCCGTCGGGCTTACACCTGGTGGAAGCCACCTTGGCTACGAATTTACTGGCGGCAATACCCACCGATGCCGTGATGCCCAGTTCGGCTGCGATGCGCGAACGGATCAGCGCCCCAATGTCCAAGGGCGTCCCAAGCCTGCGCAATGAGCCGCTGATGTCAAGAAATGCCTCATCCACGCTGAGCTGTTCAACCGTATCGGTGATGGAGCGAAAGACCTCCATGACCTGAACCGAAACCTGGTGGTAAAGCTTTTGCCGGGGGGCAATCACGACGGCGGACGGGCACATCCGCAGCGCCGTCACCATGGGCATGGCGGAACGAACGCCGAGGGCCCGTGCCTCATAAGGGGCCGAGAGCACCACTGACCGCCCTTCAGGCTGGCCCACAATGACCTTCCTGCCCAGCAGTTCGGGACGGTCGCGCAACTCCACGGACACAAAGAACGCATCCATATCAACGTGCATAATGGTGCAACCTGTTTGATCAGGGACGTGCCCGGCCACCGATGACTGCTGTTGATCTCTCACACCTCAAGTCTAGTGAGCCGCACCCACACTCAGCTGTCCAGACCAGTGACATACGAGCATCCTGCCAGTGAGCCGGACAACAGGGGCGGGAGGACTTCGGCCGGGCATGGGTAAACTGGGTTCGAAGCCACCGCCCCCGGCAGCTAAGGAAACCACCATGACCAGCCCCACCCCGCGCCACGGAGCCTACCGGCCATTGACTCGCAGGAGCCTCTTGGCAGCTGCCGGAGTGTCCGCCGTCGCACTGATGAGCGCATGTTCAGCCCCGGCAACCCCTGTTGCCTCCGCCACAGCCAGCAACTCGTCAGCAACGGCGTCCGCCACGGCCACCTCCACCCCGACAGGCACAACCCGCGCAAGCACGGCACCTGCCACCGGCACGGCCAAGCCATCGGCGGAGTCCGCCGTCAAGGAACTCGTGGCAGGTTTCCCATCGGGTGTGCTGCCGCTGATGAAGGGTGCCGAAATCCAGGCTTCCAGCCTGGTACATGCCAGCCCCGTTTCCACGGCCTCCCTGACAGCCTCCATCACAGCGACTCCGGCGGACGTTTTGAAGAACTACACGACCGTCTTGACCGCGCAGGGCTTCACGGCACAGCCCGGTGACGCAGTTGATGGGGTGCCCTTGAAGACGTTTGTCCGTGCTGACGGGCAGGAGATCGTGACGGTCTCCGTTGTCCAGACAACAGCTACGTCCACCTTCACGCTGGGTGCCACGCTGCTGCCCGCATCGTTCAAATAAGCTGCTGCCCGCCACCGGCACCACATCTCACCAGTTAATGCCACAGCACAAACCCCATGCCGCCCCCACAGCAAGGAATCCCACAAGCATGAACGCCATGCCCGTCCGCGACGGCGCAGCAATTGCTGCCGAAAGCGAAGCCTTCGTTGCAGCAGTTGCGGCGGAACTACATGTCTTCCTGGCCGAAAAACGCGAGTTGCTGCAGCAGATCTCACCGGCCACCCTTGTTCTTGCTGATGCCATCAAGACCCTTGTCACTGGTGGAAAGCGGATGCGGGCCTTGCTTTGCTACTGGGGCTGGCGTGGAGCCGGGGGCGCGCCCGACGACCCCGTCATCATCCAGGCAGGCGCCGCCCTCGAGCTGTTTCAAGCCGCAGCCCTCATCCACGATGACATCATCGACAGGTCGGACACACGCCGTGGCGGTCCCAGTGTGCACCGTCAATTCAGCACTCTGCATGCCGATTCCGGTTGGGCTTTGGATGCCGAACGCTTTGGCCAGGCCGCCGGCATCTTAACCGGGGATTTGTGTCTGTCCCTGAGCGAAGAGATGTTCGCCCGTATTGGCTCCGGGGCGCACAGCCGTGGCCGTGCTGTCTTCAACCTCATGCGGACCGAGGTCATGGCCGGGCAATACCTGGATATCTTGGAGGAGGTGTCCGGACCAACCAAGCCGCATGCGACCGCCGTCGTCCGGGCTTCCTCCATCATCTTGTACAAGAGTGCCAAGTATTCCTCCGAGCACCCCGTGGTGTTGGGCGGAGCCCTCGCCGGAGCAAACGAGCAGCTTCTCACCGGTTATAGTGAGTTTGCCTTGCCACTTGGACAGGCGTTTCAGTTACGCGACGACGTTTTGGGAGTGTTTGGGGATCCGGTAAAAACCGGCAAGCCCGCCGGCGATGACCTCCGGGAAGGTAAGCGCACAGTTCTTGTGGGCATGACCATCGATGCGGCGGACTCCGAAGACCGCAACTTTGTGGATCAGAACTTGGGCCGTGAAGATCTCAGCGATGACGAAGTGGCGCGCATGTGCGCCATCATGGTGGACTCCGGGGCACTGGCGAGCACGGAAGCACTGATCACACAGTTCGGCGAAGCAGCCTTTGGCGCATTGGCCCAGCTGCCGATTGGCGCCGATGCAGCTGCCGCCCTGGCCGCCTTGGGCAATGCTGCGGTGTCCAGAACGGCCTAAACGGCATCAAAAAGCCTGCCAGCTTCCCCATCCTGAGGTTCTCAGTTCCGGGGATGCTGGCAGGCTTTTTCCTGCTCTGGCTTCTTGCAGTCCTGCTACCAGCCGAGGGCTGCAGCCCGACGGCGAATTTCAGTTTTACGGCCCTCACGCAGCGCGTCAATAGGGCGTCCGGGCAGTGACTCATCTGCGGTGTAGAGCCAGGTGATGGCTTCCTCATCCTCAAAGCCTGCATCGTGAAGCACTGTAATGGTGCCCTTCAGGCTGTCGAGGACGTGGTCACCGTCAATGAACTCCGCAGGTACGGCCCTGATGGAACGCTCACCCACGCGCGCTGCTAACAAGGAACCGTCCTTGACAAGGGCATGGACTTTGGTGACCGAGACATCAAGCATCTCGGCGACATCGGGCAGGGGCAACCATTCGCTGACTACTGTTTCAACATTACTCACCCTGACAGGTTCCCACATTTTGCCTGTTCCTGTACAAATTTGGTGATATGTGCGATGGGCTGCGAGACGGCAAAAGCCTACTTACTGGTATTTTCGTGTAAATTCACTTCTAGTCGCTTTAGAAACACCATCATCATTGGCCCCATCCGTAACGAAACCTTGAGGTACGCATCCATGACGCACTCACGACCTTTGACCTCCGGCAGTAAAAAGCTGGTGGCTGTCGCCACCGCCGCCATTCCTTTAGTCATGCTCTCTTCGCTGGCGTTGGCCAACCCGGCCGCCGCGGCACCCGCACCCGCCAAGGCTGGGCAGTTGTACCAAAGCAAGCACGGCGCACTCGACTCACTGTCAGTACGCGCTGCCATTCAGGCACGCACCGCCAGGAACAGCATTGCGGCAGCTGTGGTGGCCAGCTCCTTACCACGGAGCGTCTTGGCCACGGCCGGGGCCATCACGCACACAGTTGTGGCGGGCGAAACCGTTTCAGCCATTGCTGCCCGCTTCGGGGTGTCTACGGAGTCTGTACTCTCGGCCAATAACCTGACGGCCAGCACCCTCATTCACCCCGGCAAGGTCCTGCAAATTTCAGGTTCCGCAACGGCCCAGGAAGCAGCGCAAGAGGCTCCGTCTTCCGAGTCCAACTACACCGTGCGTGCCGGGGACACCTTGGGCGGTATTGCAGCCCAGCACAACATCTCCCTGGCGACGATCTTTTCGCTGAATGGGCTCAGCGGCAGCTCCGTCATCCACCCCGGCCAGAGCGTCAAGGTTG
>NZ_JAUNVV010000003.1:0-24998 GCF_030540645.1 Arthrobacter sp. | reverse complement strand
GAACAAGGCAGCTTTGCTGGCCGCGCCGTCCCCCTCTCGGGCTCAGATGCAGGAACTTGTAGCCAGCACGGCCGCCAGCATGGGCGTTGACCCGGCACTGGCGATGGCGTTCGCGCAGCAGGAATCCGGTTTCAACCATCAGTCGGTGTCCCCCGCCAACGCCATTGGCACCATGCAAGTCATCCCTTCGGCCGGCGAGTGGGCCTCGGGCCTGGTGGGACGCCAGCTGAACCTGCTCGATCCGCAAGACAATGTCACCGCAGGCGTGGCCATCATTCGGGCGCTGCACCGAGGCGCCGCAAGCGAGGACATTGCCATTGCCGGGTATTACCAGGGACAGTCCTCAGTGAGCATCCATGGCCTGTTCGGTGACACGGTGAACTATGTGGCCGGTATCAAGGCCAACCGCGAGCTTTTCCGCTAGAAATAAGCATGGGCGAAAGTACGCTCTGAATGAAAAGGGACCCCGGCACGGTGTTGCCGGGGGTCCCTTTTTGTTTCTGCTCACATAAGCTGGAGGCGTGCATGATGAATCCGCCGACCCCTTGATCGGCTCCACGATCGATGGACGCTACTTGGTACTGTCCAAGGTGGCGCACGGTGGCATGTCTACGGTGTATTTGGCCAAGGATCTGCGCCTCGACCGTAATATTGCGCTGAAGATCCTTCCACCGCACCTTGCCACGGATGCAGATTTCATTGGGCGGCTGCGCCGGGAAGCCCAAAGTGCCGCAAGTCTTTCCCACCCGCACGTGGTCCAAATCCACGACCACGGCGTGGGCCCGCAACACGCCTACCTGGTCTTTGAATTTATTGATGGGTACACGTTGCGGGACGTCATCAACCACGATGGCCCATTGAGTCCGCGGCAAGCCCTTGATCTCCTTGAACCCGTGGTGGAAGGCTTGGCCGCCGCCCATGAGGCGGGCCTGATACACCGGGACGTCAAACCCGAAAACGTGTTGATTTCGCACCAGGGCTGGGTGAAGATTGGCGACTTCGGACTGTCCCGCACTGTCACCACGTCCACCAACACCAGAAACTTACTCGGTACGGTCGCGTACATCGCCCCGGAGCTCGCCCAGGGCCACGGCGGGGACGCGCGAAGTGACATCTACTCCGCTGGGATCATGCTGTACGAGCTGCTCACCGGGGTGCAGCCTTTCCGCAGCACCATTCCCGTGGCTGTGGTCATCTCCCATGTTCAGGACCAGGTGCCACCGCCATCCCTCGTCGTTCCAGGGCTCCCGGCGGACATGGACGACCTGGTCCGCTGGATGACGGAGAAGGAGCCGGACAAGCGTCCTTCCAATGGCACTGCGCTGTTGGAGGAGCTTCGTCACATCCGGAAAAACATGACGGCGGCCGAGCTTGATTTTGATGGTGCAGCCAGGGCTGTGGCGCTGGGGGCAGCCCATCAGCAAGCCACCGATGTGGTCCCTGCACCATTCGGACATCCCCAAGACCTCACCGCCGTGGTGCAGGCACCGAACTTCCCCACATCTGTGCTGCCCCCTTCCCGCAACCTGTACGCTGATGACCCTTTTGCGGACCAGCACGACGGCGCGGCAGCCCCAAATGCGCCCGCGTTGACGAAGCGCCAAGCCTCCGCAAAGACGAAGGCACGCGCCAAGGCTGCTGTCACCCCGCGCACGTCTCTTGGCCCCGCAAAACCACGGCGACGGGCCCTCTTGTGGATTCTGCTGGTACTACTCTTGGGCGCCATTGCCGGCACTGCCGGCTGGTACCTGGGGTTTGGGCCCGGCGCATTGGCAACGGTTCCTGATGTGCACAACAAGTCAGTGGCCCAGGCTGAAGAAATAATGCTCGCAGCCGGCTTTGAACACTTCCCCACAGCGGAAGTCTTTGATGAGACGGTGGCCTCGGGGCTGATTGTCGCCACCGACCCCGGCGCGGGTTCTTCCGTGCGCAAGTTCAATGGCATCACGCTGCAGGTCTCCCGCGGCCCAGTGCTGTACCCGGTTCCATCCGTCACCGGAAAACAGCTCGAGGATGCGAAGCAGAGCCTGGCCGACGGCCACCAAGTGGTGGGAAGCGTCAGCGAAGCCTATGACGAGAAGGTTCCAGCCGGCGTCGTGCTGAGCCAGGATCCACCGGCGGGCAAGGAATTCCGTGGGAACACGAAAGTGAACTTGACTGTTTCACTCGGTCCGAAGCCAGTTCCGGTACCGGTGGTGGCAGGCAAGTCCGAGTCCGACGCCAAGGCAGCGCTGCAAGCCGTGGGCCTGGTAGCTGCGATTGCCCCGGAGAGCGTCAACAGCACCACTGTTCCCACCGGCTCGGTAGTGTCGCAGTCCCCCGATGCTGGAACCCTGAAGGCCGGGGACACTGTCACCCTGACCTTGTCGAAGGGCCCCCGCATGATCGAAGTGCCCAGCTTCGTGGGCAAACAGGTCGGCGTGGCCACCAAGGCGCTGGAAGGACTTGGCTTTGAGGTGAAGGTCGAGAACATCCTGGGTGGCTTCTTTGGCACGGTGCGCGTCCAAACACCCGACGGCGGTCAGGCCCCCGAAGGCTCCACGATCGTGTTGAAGGTCGTCTAAAAAAGCGGCCCCCACCCTTCGCAAGAAGAGTGGGGGCCGAGGCTGTTCGATTAGCTGCCTACTTGGACTTGCGCAGTGCCTCGGAGACGAGGAATGCCATTTCCAGTGACTGCTTGTGGTTCAGGCGCGGATCGCAGACGGACTCATAGCCGTTGACGAACGCTTCCTGTTCGATCGGGTCGGCGCCACCGAGGCACTCGGCCACGTCGTCGCCTGTCATCTCCACGTGCAGGCCGCCGGGGAACGTGCCCTGAGCCTGGTGGACTTCGAAGAAGCCACGGACCTCGTCGATGACGTCGTCAAAGTTGCGCGTCTTGTAGCCGTTGGGTGAGGTGACGGTGTTGCCGTGCATGGGGTCCGTGACCCACAGGACCTGGGCGCCGGACGCCGTGACCTTCTCCACCAGGTTCGGCAGCTTCTCTCGAATGTTGGTGGCGCCCATGCGGGTGATGAATGTCAGGCGGCCGGGCTCGCGGTTGGGGTCGAGCTTCTCGATGAGACGCAGTGCGTCGTCGGGGCTGGTGCTGGGCCCAAGCTTCACACCAATCGGGTTGCGTACCCGGGAGAGGAAGTCCACATGTGCCTGTTCCAGGTCACGGGTGCGCTCACCAATCCACAAGAAGTGGGCGGAGGTGTCATAGGGCAGGCCCGTGCGTGAATCAATGCGTGTCAGGGCGCGCTCGTAGTCAAGCAGCAACGCTTCGTGGCTGGCAAAGAACTCCACCGTCTTGAGGGCTTCAAAGTCTGCTCCGCAAGAGGCCATGAACTTGATGGCACTGTCGATTTCCTTGGCCAGGTGCTCGTAGCGGCTGTGGGCCGGGTTGGACGTGAAGCCGCGGTTCCACTCATGCACGCTGCGCAGATCGGCAAAGCCGCCCTGCGTGAAGGCACGGATCAAATTCAACGTCGAGGCGGAGGTGTGGTACGCCTTGAGCATGCGTTTCGGGTCGTGGAGACGGGACTCCGGCGTGAAGTCAAAGCCATTGACGATGTCGCCACGGTAAGCGGGCAACGTGACACCATCGCGGGTTTCATCGTTGGAAGAGCGGGGCTTGGCGAATTGGCCGGCCATGCGGCCCATCTTGATGACGGGAAGCTGGGCGCCATACGTCAGCACGACGGCCATCTGCAAAATAGTTTTCACGCGGGCACTGATCTTGTCCGCTGTGGCAGCTTCAAATGTCTCGGCGCAATCGCCACCCTGCAGCAGGAACGCCTCACCCTGTGCTGCTTGGGCTAGGCGAGAACGCAGCACATCCACTTCGCCAGCAAAGACGAGCGGTGGAAGCGTGGACAGTTCCTTGACCGCTGGGGCAAACGCGGGGGATTCTGACCACGTGGGCTGTTGGGCGATGGGCAGCTCACGCCAGTCGTCAAGACCAGGGTAGGTTGCGGCACCGGGGACGGAGGAACCGGTCGCGGGTGCAAAAGGTGCAGTGGAAGTTAGATCAGTCACCCCTTAACCCTATCCCTGAAACGCGTCCCCCGCTAAACCGTCCGTTTCTTGAGATGACCACCGTGTCACCTGCCGACGGAGAGGCTATTGCTGGGCGCCGCCGTCGTCCGTCCGAGGAGCCTGAGCAGTGGTCTTGGCAGGAATTTCAGCCGTGCTCCCGGCAGCAGTCGGAGGAGCGGACTGAGCAGGGGAAGTATCGGCTTTTGGCTGATCTTTCGCATCCTTGGCGGCACCGACTATCGTGACGGTTCCGGGCACAATGCCGGCGGGCGGAGCGATCCGAACTGCCTCGCTGGCGTTCTTGCCACCCTCGGCATCCTTGCCGGTGGCGGAGTCGGCATCCTTGGCTGCTGCGGGCTTCACCGCAGATTTGGCGGTTTTCTCGGCGGCGATCTTGTCCTTGACCGTGGAGGCGTAGGAGTCAACGTATTCCTGGCCGGAGAGGCGCATGAGCTCATACATGATCTCATCCGTCACCGAACGTTGGACGAACCGGTCATCCGCCATGCCCTGGTAGCGGCTGAAGTCCATGGGTTCGCCAAAGATCACGCCCAAGCGGCGAATGGTGGGGATGCGCCGACCGATTGGCTGAACCTTGTCGGTGCCGATCATCGCCACCGGAATGACGGGCACGTTGGCGGTCAGGACGAGCTTGGCCACGCCCACCTTGCCGCGGTAGAGCCGACCGTCGGGGCTGCGGGTGCCTTCGGGGTAGATGCCCAGCAGGCCGCCGCCGTTGAGTACTTCCACCCCCGTTTGCAGGGAACCGGCGGAGGCCGCCCCGCCTGAGCGGTCCATGGGCAACTGGTTGGTGAGCTTGAAGAAGGCTGCTGTCAGGCGGCCTTTGATGCCCCGGCCGGTGAAGTAGTCACTCTTTGCCAGAAATACCACGGGTCGTGGCACCATCAGGGGCATGAAGATGGAGTCCGAAAAGGAAAGGTGGTTGCTGGCCAGCACAGCCGGACCGTCAACGGGCAGGTTGTCCAAGCCCTTCGTCCAGGGTCGGAACAGCACCTTCAGCACGGGGCCCAGAAAAATCTTCTTCAATACCCAATAGATCACGGTGGCATTCCTCCTGTGGCGCTGCCGGTCGCTAGCGAACCGAGTGCATTGCGGTACCCCCGCTGTGGACGTATCAACAGTAGTCTAGTGAACGTGGCATGAAATCTCGGCAGCACGGCCGCGTTCCTTCGTCCACTAATTCTCCGGCCGCCGCTGCCGGACAGGAAAGGGGCCAGCACCATGGTGCAATCATTCCGTTCCCCGGGGCATGGGGAACTTGCCAACATTGGTGTGGCAGTGTGCCATGGTTTCACCGGCTCCCCCGTCAGCATGCAGGGTTGGAGTGAGTATTTGGCCGATGCCGGATTCGCCGTCAACATGCCACTGCTCGCCGGCCACGGCACGAGTTGGCAAGACCTCTCCCGCACTCCGTGGGAGCACTGGTACCGGGACTTTGAGGCTGCCTACCTGGAACTTGCCGGACGCTGCGATACGGTCTTCGTTGCGGGCTTGTCCATGGGAGGGGCCTTGGCGTTGCGCGTGGCAGCTCTGCACCCCGTGGCCGGTATTGCACTGGTAAACCCCGGGCTGACGTTTTCCGACAAGCGGGCAAAATACTCCGGACTGTTGCGGCATGTCATGAAAAGCGTCCCTGCCATTGGCAATGACATTAAGCTGCCAGACATCAGCGAACATGCCTATGCCCGCACACCCGTTGCTGCGGTCCACCAGCTGTCACAGCTTTTTGAAGACACGATCGCACGCTTGCCACAAGTCACGGCTCCCACGCTGGTGTTCCGCTCCACAGTTGACCACGTGGTCCCGGAAACCAGCATGGATATATTGAAGGAGCGCATTGGCAGCAGCGACGTCCAAGTGGTGCCACTGGAAAACAGCTACCATGTAGCCACCATGGACAACGATGCACCCTTGATTTTTTCCCAGTCCGCCGACTTCTTCCGAAGGAACCACCATGCACTCTGACCCCGGAGCGGGCATGCCGCATACGGGCGGCGATGACGAAGCAGTTTGGCGTGATCTCGTGGCACGGCTGGAACAAGCCGAGGACGCCTTCATGGATGAGGAGCTCAAGGACGGGAGCACCGCAACAGCAGCTGGTGGCACTGATAACACCGCTGGCACCAAGGGCGTTACCGACTTCGATCCGCTGGGTGTGTGGTCCCGCCAATCGGCCCCCGTGCCGCACGAACCTGCTGCAGGAGATCACCACCCTGACATGTACGACGCCGGAGCGGCCGCAGCGTTTGGTCCGCGCGACTACGGCGTCGAGGACGACGACGACACGTTTGTTCCGGCTGACCTGCCCAGTTTGAGCAATACCGAGCCGGTTATCATGTTGTCCTGGATCGCCGCCGCCGGCGGTCCGCTATTCCTTGTTTTCTCGGCAATTTTCTGGCGCCAAATTCCACTGATGCTCGTCTTTGGCGTCATCTTGGCATTCTTTGCCGGCGCAGGTTACCTGCTGTACCGGCTGCCCAACAACCGCGATCACGACAGCGGCGATGGCGCCGTCGTCTAATCCAGTACGTCCCGTACGGCACGTCTGGCTTCACCTACGGGACAGGTCTGCGGCACCAATGAGACCGGCCATGGGGCCCAGCTGTGCAACTGTGATGACAGCCTCCTGACGGTAGCCGCGCCCGGTCAGGTTGCGCGAGAATGCCCTCCGCGCGGGTTCAAGCATGAGCTCGCCGGCAGCACTGAGCCCGCCGCCAACAATGAAAAGTGCCGGATCAAGCGCAGCCGCCAGGTTGGCGATGCCCAGCCCCAGCCAGTCCCCCACTTCTGCCACCAGCTCGCGCGCCGTGGCCTCGCCCTGCAACGCAAGCTCCGTCACCACACTTCCAGTAATCTCCTTGTGCCTGCCGTTGACAGCGGCCAGCAGTCCCGCCGCCATGGGCGAGTGCTTCTTGGCCAGTTCACGCCCCTCACGCCCCAGCGCGTTCCCTGAAGCGTATTGTTCCCAGCAGCCACGGTTCCCGCATTCGCAGCGGTGTCCGCCGGGCATGATGATCTGGTGGCCAAACTCCCCTGCCATGCCAAAGCTGCCGCGCTCCACCCGCCCATCGATGACCAGTGCCCCGCCAATGCCCGTTCCCAAGGTCAGCATGATCAGCCGGCTGTATCCGCGCCCGGCACCAAAGCGAGCTTCCGCCCAGGCGGCGGCATCGGCGTCGTTCGTGACAAGGACAGGGCGGTGGAGCAACTTCTCCAGGTTCTCCCGCAATGGTTCATCGCGCCAGGCAAGGTGCGGGCTGAAGACCACCCGAGCACCAGCTAAATCCATCCACCCTGCGGCGCCGATGCCAACGGAGGAAATCTCGTGCCGTGCACCCAACTCCTGGACCAGTTCCGCAATGACACCTTCGACGGCGCGTGCGTCACGTCCCGGTGTGGCCCGCCGAATCACTTCAAGGATGGCGCCATTACCGTCCACCACACCGGCAGCCACTTTGGTGCCACCAACGTCGATCCCCAACGCCAACGGGAGGTGGCTTCCTGCGGGGTGGGCAGGCACTGGGTGGACGGGCAGGGATCCAAGGACTGGCGGGAGCATCCTCTGATTCTATCCATGCCCATGGCCCACTCCCCGGCCAGCACTGCGGGGCTGACATTGATTGTGTGAGTTGGACGACATAAAGTTACTCATGAGTAACATAACGGTTCGCGTGAATCGCGACCATGGCCGATAGAGTGAAGCAACACGATCGACGGCCCACATATCAAAGGAGCTATTGTGCAAGAGATTTCCGTTCCGGCCAAGGTAGTCAGCCCCAGCACCATGAACACAACGGATTTTGTGCTGCGGCAGGCAAAACTGCCCAGCAACCCCGCACTTTTCTCACGGCGCAATGAAGACAACGTCTGGGTCGATGTGTCCGCCAAGGAGTTTCTTGCCGATGTAAGCGCGCTTGCCAAGGGCCTGATAGCCTCCGGGATCGAGGTTGGTGACCGGGTCGGCATCATGGCCCGTACATGCTATGAATGGTCGCTGGTTGACTTTGCCATCTGGTTTGCCGGGGCTGTCTCCGTGCCGATCTACGAAACGTCCTCCCCCTCGCAGGTGGCCTGGAATCTGGGCGACTCTGCCGCCGTCGCCATCTTTGCCGAAACCGGCGCGCATGAAAATGTCATCCGCCAGGCCGCCCACAATGAGGACTTGAGCGCACTGGCCCACGTCTGGCAGCTAGAAGGGGACGGCCTCGATGTGCTTCGCGAAGCAGGACGCGACGTCAGTGACGAGACGTTGGAAGCCGCACGTGCCGCCAACGGCCTGGAAGACACCGCCACCATCATCTACACCTCCGGCACCACCGGGCGCCCCAAGGGTTGCATGCTGACCCACAAGAACTTTGTGGAACTAAGTGAAAACGCACTGTCCGTACTGGCCACCACCGTGGTGACGCCGGGCTCACAAACCGTGATGTTCCTTCCACTGGCCCACGTCTTTGCCAGGTACATCTCCGTACTGGCGGTGGCCGGCGGCGCCAAGGTCGGCCACACACCGGACATCAAGCACCTGCTGGAGGACCTGCAGAGCTTCAAGCCGACCTTCATCCTGGCCGTGCCTCGCGTCTTTGAAAAGGTGTACAACTCCGCCTCCCTCAAGGCCGAGGGCGAAGGCAAGGGAAAGATCTTTGCTGCCGCCGCCAAAACAGCCATCGCATACTCCCGCGCCCAGCAGGACGGTGGCGCAGGGCTGGTGCTCAAGCTCAAGCACACCCTCTTTGACAAGCTTGTCTACACGAAGCTGCGCGCGGCCATGGGCGGTAACGTCCGCCACGCCGTATCCGGCGGCGGCCCGCTCGGTGAGCGACTGGGCCACTTCTACCAGGGCATTGGGCTGCAGATTCTTGAGGGCTACGGCCTGACGGAAACCACCGCTCCCATCACTGTCAACCGCCCCGAGCGGATCAAGATCGGTACGGTGGGAGCCCCGCTTCCCGGCAATGCCGTGAAGATCGCGGACGACGGCGAGATCCTCGCCAAGGGCGTCTGCGTTATGAAGGGCTACTTCGGCCGGGACGACCTGACGGCGGAAAACTTCGTGGATGGCTGGTTCCGCACGGGGGACATCGGCCAGCTCGACGACCAGGGCTTCCTGACCATCACCGGGCGCAAGAAGGAAATCATCGTGACCTCCAGCGGCAAGAATGTGGTTCCGGCCCTGCTGGAGGACCAGATCCGTGCCGACAGCATCGTTTCCCAATGCGTGGTCATTGGCGAGCAGCGCCCGTTCATTGCCGCCCTGGTCACCATCGATGAGGAAGCTCTGCCACAGTGGGGCAAGCAGCACGGCCTGCCTGCGGGCATCACCGTAGCGGAGGCCGCCGAGCACCCGAACGTCATTGCGGCCGTCCAGGCAGCAGTGAACCGCGCCAACTCTTCCGTGTCCCACGCCGAGGCCATCAAGCAGTTCAGGATTGTGGACAGCGACTTCACCGAGACCTCCGGCCACCTGACCCCCTCCCTGAAGGTCAAGCGGGCCCAGGTCATGAAGGACTATGACGCCGTGGTGGAAGAGATCTACCTGAGCAAAAAGCCGGTCTAACAAAGCGCGGGGGCTGTTGTGGGGGGGGGGTGGGGGGGGTGACAGGCCCCCCCCACCCCACACCCCCCCCCCCCCCGGGGGCCCTGCGGGCTCACCACAACAGCCCCCGCAGCCGTCTGGACTAGCTGATGACGACCAGCAGGTCTCCGCCCTGCACCTGGGCCACACCGGAAACCGCGAGGCGGGAAACGGTGCCGCCCACCGGCGTCGTAATTGACGCCTCCATCTTCATGGCCTCAATGGTGGCGATGGTGGCCCCTGCCTCGACGACGTCACCGACTTCGACCTTGACGCTGACGGCCCCGGCGAACGGTGCTGCGACCTGGCCGGGCACGTTCGCGTCCGCCTGCTCAGCGGCCTTGACGGTGCTTTCAATGCTGCGGTCGCGAACCGTCACGGGGCGGCTCTGACCGTTGAGCTTGCACACGACGGTGCGCATGCCCTTCTCATCGGCCTCGGAGACGGTCTCCAGGACCGCGATCAGGCGTACGCCCTTGTCCAGTGCAATGACGTGCTCCACGCCGCGGCGCAGGCCGAACAGGTAGTCGCGGGTGTCAAGGACGGAGACGTCGCCGTACGTGTCACGCACAGCATGGAAGTCCTTCGTGGGCCCTGCGAACAACAGCCGGTTCAGGGCTGCACGGCGGGTTTCGCTGTCCCCGGCCAGTTCCGCGCTGTCCGCTGTGCTGAGTGTGCCCACCCGTTTGACGACGGTTCGCCCCTGCAGCGCCTTCGTGCGGAACGGCTCCGGCCAGCCGCCGGGCGGGGTGCCCAGTTCGCCGCCGAGGAAGCCGATGACGGAGTCGGGGATGTCGTAGTTTTGCGGGTTCGCCTCAAAATCGGCCGGGTCGGCCTTGATGCCCACCAGGTGGAGGGCCAGATCCCCCACCACCTTGGACGACGGCGTGACCTTCACCAAGTGCCCCAGGATCCGGTCCGCAGCGGTGTACATGTCCTCGATTTCCTCGAAGCGCTCCCCCAGGCCCAGTGCAATGGCCTGCTGGCGCAGGTTGGAGAGCTGGCCGCCGGGGATTTCGTGCAGGTAGACGCGGCCGGTGGGTGCGCTCAGGCCCGATTCAAACGGTGAGTACAGACGGCGTACAGCTTCCCAGTACGGCTCAAGGGAGCTGATGGCGGCCAGGTCGATGCCCGTGTCCCGCTCGGTGTGCGCCAACGCGGCAACCAGCGCGGAAGCCGAGGGCTGGCTGGTGGTGCCGGCCAAGGCTGCGGAGGCGACGTCAACGGCGTCGACCCCTGCATTGATGGCAGCCATCAGCGTCGCGAGCTGGCCGCCGGCCGTGTCATGGGTGTGCAGATGCACCGGCAGCTCAAAGCGTTCGCGCAAAGCCGTGACCAGCTTCGCAGCAGCGGCTGGGCGCAAGACGCCGGCCATGTCCTTGATGGCCAGGATGTGCGCGCCGGCGTCGACAATGCGCTGTGCCAGGGCCAAGTAGTAATCGAGGGTGTAGATGGTTTCTGCCGGGTCAAGGATGTCCCCCGTGTAGCACAGGGCCACTTCGGCAACTGCAGTGCCCGTGGCGCGCACGGCTTGGATGGCAGGTACCATCTGGTCCACGTCGTTAAGCGCGTCAAAGATACGGAAGATGTCGATTCCGCTGGCCGCAGCCTCCTTCACGAAGGCGTCGGTCACCTCGGCCGGGTACGGCGTGTAACCCACCGTGTTGCGTCCTCGCAGCAGCATCTGCAGGCAGACGTTCGGCAGGGCTTCGCGCAGGGTGGCCAGACGCTGCCACGGGTCCTCGCCCAGGAAACGCAGCGAGACGTCGTAGGTGGCCCCGCCCCACGCCTCAACGGAGAGCAGCTGCGGCGTCAGCACGGAGACAGCCGGACCGGCAGCGGCCAGGTCCCGGGTGCGGACTCGGGTAGCCAGCAGTGACTGGTGTGCGTCGCGGAAAGTTGTGTCGGTGACGGCTACGGCAGTTTGCTTGCGCAGGGCTGCGGCGAAGCCCTCCGGGCCCAGTTCGGCCAGCTGTTGGCGCGTTCCGGCAGGGGCCGTGGCCGGATCAACGTCGGGCAGCTTGCTGGCCGGGTCTGCCAGCACGTTCAGTTCGCCGTGCGGCTTGTTCACAGTGACATCGGCCAGCCACGTCAGCAGCTTAGTGCCGCGATCCGAGGAACCGCGGTATTCGAGCAGCTCGGGGCGCTCGTCAATGAAGGACGTTGCCACGTCACCGGCGTTGAACGCCGGGTCTTCCAGCACTGCCTGCAGGAAGGCGATGTTCGTGGAGACGCCGCGGATGCGGAACTCCGCGAGGGCACGGCGGGCACGGCCTACGGCGGTTTTGTAGTCGCGGCCGCGGCACGTGAGCTTCACGAGCATGGAGTCGAAGTGCGGGCTGATGACGGCGCCCGTGTAGATGGTGCCGCCGTCGAGCCTGATGCCCGCACCGCCAGCTGACCGGTACGTGGTGATGGTTCCGACGTCGGGGCGGAAGCCGTTGGCGGGGTCCTCGGTGGTGATGCGGCATTGCAGGGCGGCACCCTTGACGTGGACGCTGTCCTGGCTCAGGCCAAGGTCTGCCAGGGTTTCACCTGCGGCGATGCGCATCTGTGCCTGGACGAGGTCGACGTCGGTGATCTCCTCCGTGACCGTGTGCTCCACCTGGATGCGCGGGTTCATTTCAATGAACACGTGCTGGCCGGCGCGCTCACCGACGGTGTCCACGAGGAACTCCACGGTTCCGGCGTTCACGTAGCCCATGGCCTTGGCAAACTTCACGGCGTCGCTGTGGAGGGCCTTGCGGATATTCTCGTCAAGGTTTGGCGCCGGGGCGATCTCAATGACCTTTTGGTGGCGTCGCTGCAGCGAGCAGTCGCGCTCGAACAGATGGATGACGTTGCCTTCGCCGTCCGCGAGGATCTGCACTTCAATGTGGCGCGGACGCAACACGGCTTGTTCCAGGAACATGGTGGCGTCGCCAAAGGCTGCGTCGGCTTCGCGCATGGCAGCGCGCAGGGCGTCTTCAAGATCCTCGGCCTTTTCCACCCGTCGCATGCCGCGCCCGCCGCCGCCTGCAACAGCCTTGGCAAAGATGGGAAAGCCGATCTCCGCAGCGGCGCCGAGCAGGTAGTCAAGGTCGTCGCTGGGTTCACTGGATTTCAATACGGGGATGCCGGCCTTGCGGGCGGCTTCGATGGCGTGCACCTTGTTGCCGGTCAACTCCAGGACTTCGGCCGGCGGTCCCACAAACGTGATGCCGGCGTCTCTGGCGGCTGCCGCCAGTTCCGGATTTTCCGAGAGGAAGCCGTAGCCGGGGTAGATGGCGTCCGCCCCTGATTCCTTGGCCACGCGGATGATCTCCGCCACGTCAAGGTAGGCGCGGACGGGGTGGCCTTCCTCTCCGATCAGGTAGGCCTCGTCCGCCTTTTGGCGGTGCGTGGAGGTACGGTCCTCATACGGGAACACCGCAACCGTCTTGGCGCCCAGCTCGTAGCTGGCACGAAAGGCGCGGATGGCGATTTCGCCGCGGTTGGCTACCAGAATCTTGGAAAACATTTCACTCCTGTGTTGACGAAAATGTCGTGACGGCTGCACCACGGTGGCGGTGCGGCCGCAAAGCTGAGAGAACCTGCCCCGTGTGAATCCAGGCTGGTCCCCCGTATGGTGAGGCAGCATTGCAGGCTGTGCTGCAACTCACCGTTGTCAGCGTAGCAAATCACACAGCCACCACGGTTGTGAGCCCGCACACATTTAGTGCGTGGGCTCACAACCCGGGGCTGTTAGAAGACTTCTGCCAGTTCCTCAAGGGAAGGGCAGGAGCACACCAGGTTGCGGTCCCCATAGGCCTGATCCACCCGGCGCACCACAGGCCAGTACTTGGCCCGCGGGTCCACCCCTGACGGGAAAGCCGCCTCTTCACGGGTGTACGGGTGATCCCATTCCTGGGTCAGGCAATGGGCGGTGTGCGGGGCGTTGGAAAGCGGGTTGTCCCCTGCCGGCCACAGCCCGTCCTGGACCGCGGCAATTTCCTTGCGGATGCAGATCATGGCATCGATGAACCGCTCGATCTCGCCCAGGTCCTCCGACTCGGTGGGTTCCACCATCAACGTCCCTGCAACCGGGAAGGACATGGTCGGGGCATGGAATCCGTAGTCGATGAGGCGCTTGGCCACATCGTCGACGCTCACACCGGAGTCCGCACTGATGCCGCGCAGGTCAAGGATGCATTCATGCGCCACCAAGTCATTGGGGCCTGTGTACAGCACCGGGTAGTGCTCCCCGAGGCGCCGGGCGATGTAGTTGGCGGACAGGATGGCCGTCTGGGTTGCCTGGCGCAGACCGTCCGGACCCATCAAGCGGATGTAGGCCCAGGAGATCGGCAGGATCGACGCCGAACCGTAGGGTGCGCTGGAAACCAGGCCCACGGAGGACTCAACCCCGAGCTCGCGTGCTGGCAGGTGCTTGGCCAGGTGCGCGCCAACGGCAACCGGGCCCACGCCCGGTCCACCGCCGCCGTGCGGGATGCAGAACGTCTTGTGCAGGTTCAGGTGCGAGACGTCGGCACCGAACTTACCCGGCTGCGCCAACCCGACCAGCGCATTGAGGTTCGCCCCGTCAACGTAAACCTGGCCTCCGGCGTCGTGGATCATGGCGCAAATAGTGCTGATGGCCGTCTCAAACACACCGTGGGTGGAGGGGTAGGTGACCATGATGGCCGCCAAGTTCTCCTCGTGGACGGTGATTTGGCGCTTGAGATCGTCAATGTCGACGTTGCCGAAACCATCGGTGCCGACGGGGACAACCTTCATGCCGGCCATGACGGCGGAGGCGGCGTTGGTGCCGTGCGCAGAGGTGGGTATGAGCACGATGTCGCGGTCCGGGTTGCCGTTTTCCACATGGTAGGCGCGGATGGCCATCAGACCGGCAAACTCGCCCTGTGAACCGGCGTTGGGCTGGACGGAGACGGCGTCGTAGCCCGTGATTTCCGCCAGCCAGTCCTCCAACTGCGTAGCCATTTCCACCATCCCCACAGTGTCAGAGGCAGGTGCAAACGGGTGCAGATTGGAGAATTCCGGCCAGCTCACGGCAACCATTTCAGCGGTGGCGTTGAGCTTCATGGTGCACGAGCCCAGCGGGATCATGCCGCGGTCCAGTGCGTAGTCAGCGTCGGAAAGCTTGCGCAGGTAACGCAGCATCTGCGTTTCCGAGTTGTGCGTGTGGAACACCGCGTTGTCCATGTATCCGGTGGCGCGTACCGGAGTAGGAAGCTCGACGTCGGACGCGTCCGCTGCCATGGTCGGCGCCTGGCTGTTCTTGGAGTCAACGGCCAGCAACCCGGCCAGTGCGACCAGGTCAGCTTCAGTGGTGGTTTCATCCACGGCGATCTGCAGGTGGTCACGGTCGATCTGGCGTAGCAGGTAGCCTGCCCGGTGCGCTGCGGCAACGAGTTCGGCGGTGGAATGCCCGGCCAGCGAAGAGATTTTCAGTTTGACGGTGTCAAAATAGTTTTCATGGACCACTGTGTGGCCGGCAGCCGTTGCTGTATCGGCCACGGCAAGGGCCATGGCGTGGACGCGGGTGGCGATCCGGCGCAGACCTTCGGGGCCGTGGTACACGGCGTACATGCCCGCCATGACAGCGAGCAAAACCTGGGCGGTGCAGATGTTGGAGGTGGCCTTTTCGCGGCGGATGTGCTGCTCGCGGGTCTGCAAGGCCAGCCGGTACGCCTGGTTCCCTGCCGCGTCCTTGGACACACCCACCAGGCGGCCCGGTAGTGCGCGCTCAAGGCCCTTGCGGACAGCCATGTAGCCGGCGTGCGGTCCGCCGAAGCCCATGGGGACGCCGAATCGTTGCGAGGTACCCACTGCCAGGTCCGCCCCGAGAGCACCAGGGGATTCCAGCAGGGTCAGTGCCAGCAAGTCGGCAGCGACAGCAACCACGGCCTTGCGTTCCTTCGCCGCGGCAATCACGGGGGCAGTGTCGCGGATCATGCCGGAGTCGCCGGGGTACTGCAAAAGCACGCCGAAGATCTCTACGTCCGGGAGTTCCTCATCGAAATTGTGGGACAGGACGGGGATGCCCATGGCCTTGGCGCGTGTCGTCACCACCGCCAGCGTCTGTGGGAACACATCTGCGTCAATGAGCAGGACGGCGTCGTTCTTGGCAGTCCGGTTGCTGCGACGCATCAACGCCACCGCTTCAGCGGCAGCCGTTCCTTCGTCGAGCATGGACGCATTTGCGGTAACCATGCCGGTGAGATCGGACACTACGGTCTGAAAGTTCAGCAGGGCTTCAAGGCGGCCCTGGGAAATTTCCGGCTGGTAAGGGGTGTAGGCCGTGTACCAGGCGGGGCTTTCCAGCACGTTGCGCTGAATGACTCCAGGGGTGTGTGTTCCGTAGTAGCCCTGACCAATGAAGGACTTGTTGACGGTGTTTTTACCCGCCAAGGCCTTCAGCTCTGCCAGCATGGCCTCTTCAGAGACGGCGGGCTGCAAGCTCAGCGGCTCGGTCGTATAGATCGAATTTGGCAGCGCAGCCGTTGAAAGTTCCTCCAAGGAAGAATATCCCAACGCGCTCAACATATGATGTATGTGCGGTTGCTCAGCAACCCCTATATGTCGATCGCTAAAGACGGCCGACACAAGGCTGTTTGTGTTCTGGCGTCCGGGCAAATTATCAGCAGTGTTTGTCAAGGGGTTCTCCAAGTCGCTAACGTTCCACAGCTATTGTATGTGTCTGGGC
Source organism: Arthrobacter sp. (assembly GCF_030540645.1). Lineage (GTDB taxonomy): Bacteria > Actinomycetota > Actinomycetes > Actinomycetales > Micrococcaceae > Specibacter. The sequence goes on along the minus strand of NZ_JAUNVV010000003.1, from coordinate 8,700 downwards.
TATAGGCCACACACTCGACTGAGTCAGCAACACAAAGGGTAATGGTTTTTCAGTGCAAGTAGTGAGTATCAGCAGTCTCAAAGGCGGCGTTGGAAAGACCTCGGTCACGCTAGGGCTCGCTTCGGCAGCCTTGGCTGCGGGCATCCCCACTTTAGTGATCGACCTGGACCCCCACGCAGACGCCACCACGGGCCTAGGCGTTTCGGCGGGCGGACAGCTCGACATTGGGCAATTGATCAAGAATGCCCGCAAGGCAGATCTTGATGCCAATGTGGTACCCAGCGGTTGGTTGGCCGCGCACGCCACAGACGGCGGCACGGCACCAACACTCGACGTGGCCATGGGCTCAGCGTTCTCCGGCATTTATGACCGCCCCGACCTGAGTAAGCGCGATCTTCGCCGGCTTTCCACTGTGCTGGCGAACGCCGACCGTGACGGCAAGGCTCCGTATCAGCTTGTTCTAATTGACTGCCCACCGTCGCTGAACGGACTGACCCGAATGGCCTGGACTGCGAGCAGCCGCGTGCTGTTAGTGGCCGAGCCGGGTTTGTTCTCGGTGGCAGGAACACAGCGAACACTACGCGCCATTGAACTGTTCCGCACTGAATATGCGCCCACTTTGGTTCCCGCCGGCATAGTGGCGAATCGGGTCCGCACCGGTTCCAGTGAGCATGCCTACCGCTTGAACGAGATGAAGACCATGTTTGGCGAGTTGCTGCTCTCCCCCACCATTCCGGAACAGGCCAACTGGCAGCAGATTCAAGGTGCCGCCCACCCGGTGCACCAGTGGCCCGGAGATTCAGCCAAGAACGCTTCGGCTCTCTTTGACCGGCTGCTCGACTCGGTGCTGAACCAAAGCGCCACCCGCAGCCGCCGCTACCGGGGCTGAGCGCGTGCCAAAGCTGAGCACCCCTCGCTGACGGCGTGCCATGCTCGCGGGCGCGTGTGAAATTTCATGCTTCCTCGCCAACATGGCACGCCGTCGTGGTTTAGCGGGCCAAGCGCATGCGGAAGTCTCGGCCGCTCGCATTCAAGGAGTCGCCGGGAGGGTGCTTAGGAGATTTTACGTGCTTCGCGGCGTTTGCTGAGCTCGTCGCCCGGAAACGTCTGCACGGCAGCGTGCTCACTGGGTAGCGCGGCCAGCGTTCCTTCAACTTCACGCCAGACCCGTCCGACGGCGATCCCGAACACGCCCTGGCCGCCTTGAACCAGGTCGATGACCTCGTCGGCTGAAGTACATTCATACACGGAGGCACCGTCACTCATCAAGGTGATCTGTGCTAGGTCTTCAACGCCGCGCTCACGCAGGTGTTCAACGGCTGAGCGAATCTGCTGCAGCGAAACACCAGAGTCCAAGAGTCGTTTGACGACTTTTAATACAAGAATGTCGCGGAATCCGTAGAGGCGCTGCGAACCGGATCCTGCAGCTCCGCGTACGGCGGGCTCCACCAGACCGGTGCGTGCCCAATAGTCCAACTGCCTGTACGTGATGCCTGCAGCTTTGCATGCGGTGGGTCCGCGGTACCCTGCATGTTCGTCCAGGACTGGCAGATCTTCGGTGAATAGCAAGCCCTGCGATCCTGCCCCTAAGGCAGTGCTGGGGACAACGGCTGCCGTCGGCTCGCCAGCGTCACTCTTGGCACTCACGTGGATCCTCCTGTTCACAGTCCCCCCAAATAGGGTTGGCACCTGCACCCGGAAGGGGAGGGTCACCGCGGCGCTGAGCTGTTAGGACTCTTGCCTCCAGTGTGCCCGCACCAGCCGAAGCTTGCAATGGGGAACTCAATACCTCGACGTTAGAGTGGTGCGGGAGCAAGGTCAAAGACGTCTGTACAACTATTTTTCCGTGTCGAAAGATTCAGCTTCAGCTTTAACGTTAGAGATGGGACAAAAACGCCGGAAATTGGCAAATTATTTGTCAAAGTCCTCGGGTTCCACCTCATCGAGGAATTCCCGAAATTGACGAACCTCACGTTCCTTGGCTTCGTCATCGACCTCAGCGGAAACTTGCTCCCCGCCGTCGTCGTCGTGACTGGCAATGAGCACACCAGCATCGTCCACCAGGCTTTCAGCAGCCCAGATGGGACATCCAGCGCGCTGGGCGATGGCGATGGCGTCGGAGGCCCGGGAGCCGATGGTGGTGCCGTTGTCGAAAACGAGCTCGGCGTAGAACACGCCTTCTTCAACCTTTGTCAGATTGACCCGCGTAATGCTGTGGCCAAGTGCCAGCACCACCCCGCAGAGGAGGTCGTGGGTGAGGGGCCTCCGCGGAACCACACCTTGCTCTGACAGGGCAATCGCCGTAGCTTCTGCAGCCCCTATCCAAATGGGGATGTGCCGCTCCCCGGCGGCCTCACGCAGCAATACCAGGGGCTGGTTGGAGGGCATCTCAATTCTGACGCCAACAATCGTGACCTGAATCATGGGGTTTCCATTTCAGCAATGCGTGCTTGGACCAAAGCACTGTGGAGGTTCAAGCACTGCTCGGCGATTTCCCGCGCAGTTTCTGCGGCACGGATGGCAGATGTGCCATCACGCTTCGCGGATCGTGGGCCAACAGCCCGTTCAACCAGCCCAAATTCCCTCTCGGCCGCTGCCTGGAACGGCCGAAGATGCCGCGGCTCCAAGCCGTGGGCCGCCAGGGAGGTGCAGGCGCGCGCCACTTTTAGGGCGTGGTCGTCAAAGCCGCCGTCGTGCATTTCCAAAAGCCCGTAGCTGAGCATCGTTTCATACAGTTCAATCCCTGCCCCTGATTCAGTGCGCAACTGCTCAGGGCTCAGGCGTCGTGAACGGATATTCAGTTCCCGGGCCAGGTCATCGGAGACCATCCGTGGGGCGATGGACACCCCAGTAGGCAAGTTTTCCGGGGTCAAGCCCTGGTCAATGGCCTGAAGATATTCACGGATCACTTTCAAGGGCAGGTAATGATCCCGTTGCAGCGCCAGCACAAAACGCAAGCGTTCGACGTCGGACTCCCGGAATTGGCGGTACCCGGCAGGCGTGCGCTGGGGAGAAATCAGACCTTTTTCCTCGTAAAAACGGATCTTGGAAGCCGTCATCGTGGGAAAATCATCGTTCAGTTGCGCCAACACCTCCCCAATGTTCAGGACGGAGGCAGCACCGGAACGCCGGCTGGCGGATTGCACATCCACCAGCTGGCGTCCGGCACCCGAGTTCAGACTTGCCACGTCGCCCTAGGAGTCCGCAACCGCGGAGTTGGAGCTGAAGTAGTAGGTCAGCCGGAATTTGCCAATCTGCACTTCGTTCCCTGTGTTCAGCCGCACCGAGTCCACACGATCACCATTGACGTAGGTGCCGTTGAGGCTCCCTGCATCAATGATCTCGAAACCGCCCTCGCACTTCATGAAATTGACATGTCTGCGCGAGACCGTCACATCATCAAGGAAGATGTCGGCGTCCGGATGGCGCCCAGCCGTGGTGACCTGGCTGTCCAACAAGAAACGTGCACCTGCGTTAGGGCCCACATGAGCAATAAGCAGCGCCGAACCAGCAGGAAGAGAGTTAACCGCATTGAGCTCATCCGGGGCCAGCACCGGCACCGTGGACGGGCCAGCCTGAACAGGAGGCAGATGGATCGAGGTGGTGTCAGTTACACCGGGCTGATCCTGGGAGCTCGCCTGATCATTAACCCTGGCGTCGTTACCCCTATCAACCATTGGTACTCCTCCTTGCTTGCTAAAAAAGTGCTCGAGTTCGCAGTTGCGGCTCAAGTATTAATACAGAACATGCCTTCGGTCTGGAAAGTACTGGCTCGCGAATCCCGCCACATGCGCAACGTGTGCTGCGCATGCCGGATTCCCGGACAAACCTTCCCAGACTCCTAGCCTACCTTTTCCTGATACTCCGCAGCGCTGAGCAAGCTGCTGTAGCTGGCAGCGTTGGCCAGCGTAATCTCCACCAGCCACCCATCACCATACGGATCCGAGTTGATAAGGGACGGGTCAGCGTCCAAGGCTTCATTGCGGGCCGTGACCGTTCCCGTCAGGGGAGCGTAAATGTCACTGACGCTCTTTGTGGACTCCACTTCGCCCACTACCGTATCTGCGGAAACTTCGGTGCCTGCCTCGGGCATCTGGACATAAACGACGTCGCCGAGCGCATCCTGGGCGAAGTCCGTGATGCCAACGCGCACCACGCCCTCGGCGGTGGGTGCCAGGACCCATTCATGCTCTGCCGTGTAGGACAAGTCTGCGGGAATGCTGCTCATAATGCGCACCTTTCGGGATTCATCGCTACCGCGCGATAAATAAGAGTGAAGACTAAAGTAAAACCTGGTCAGGGACACTAAATCCGTTTGTACCACTTCTAGTCTTTAGGGTGCAGCCGTTCTTGACAAGTCGAAGGTACTTTCTAGCCGCTTTTACCTTCATGACGGGACCGCCTGCCACCAAATCTGACATGATTGAACCATGACTGATTCAGCAGCCGCCCAAAATCCCACGAGGGAGTCGAAAGGCAAACTGCCGGTGTGGCTCTGGCGCACCATCTTGGGTGCCATTGTTGCCGTTGTGCTGGTGGTGGGGTACTTGATCGCCTCTGTCACGGTCCCGCTGATGTGGGCCAACAGCATCAGGGACCAGGTTGGCGGGCAACTGGGCAACAGCATTCCGCTGGGCATGTTCTACGGTTTCACCTTCACGTTTGTGCCGATCCTCATCGCCTGGCAGGCACACCATAAGAAGCTGAACAAGTGGGTCAGAATCTCATTGGTGTCGTTGGGGGTGCTGCTGACCATCCCGAACCTGCTGACCTTGGGGGTGCTGTACGGCAACACCCAGACAGCAGCGGATGCCCGCTCCATCTGGGCCAACAGCGCCAACTGGTTCGGCACGTGGAGTCAAATTTTCATGGTGGTCGGTGTGGTCTGCGCCGTGGCACTGATTGTGCTGGGCCGCATGTGGATGCGCCGCAGCAAAAAGCTTCGCGAACTCAAGACTGCCGAAAAGTTGGTTCGTGACAGCGAAGCCGCCAAGGTGCGGGCAGCCAAGGACGAGGCCAGGGACGCTGAAAAGGCGGCCAAGGTGGCTGCGCGCGCCGCCCGGCACAATCCACCCAGCAACTCCAGTGACAGTCCGGAGGCTTAGATGGTCCAGAGCCAGCAGCCGTTGCTCGTTGCGGTTTATCCCGGGCAACCCCCCGCAGTGGTCGCTGAGGCAGCTCATCTCGCTGCGGCGATGAACTGTCCGCTTGTGTGCGCCTACGCCAACCCAACCCGCTACCCGGTCACCGAGTCTCTCGACGGATCGGTGGATTCCGCACCTCTGGATCCGGATTTCATGGACGACGACGGAGACACGTTCCCCGTGAAGCTCGCCGCCAGGCTGGGTAAGCAGTTGGATCCTCTCCACGTCCAGTGGCGCGCGCTCCTGCTGGCCGGCGACGCCGCCGCGGCTCTGGCCCGCTGCGCTGAAATAATTCACCCGTCCATGATCGTGATCGGCACCAGTACCGACAACCATTCACCGTTGCATAAGATTCTGAGCCGTTCAGTGGCCGTAAAGCTTGCCCGGGCGCAGCGTTGCTCCGTCTTGGTGGTCCCGGTCCACCATGCAGCCCAGGCGCAGGACGGCCAGTGACACATCCGTTCCTGCACTTGCCATCCCTGAGTTGGGTGGCCGCCGGAGGCACGTTGGGTGCTGGCGCACGCGAAGGGCTCATCCTTGCCATGCCCGACGCCGGACACCTGCCGTGGGCTGTTGTCATCGCCAACGTTGTGGGCGCCTTTGCGCTCGGACTGCTCTATGCAAGCCTGGATCGCCACACCAGGGCCAGGGCGAGGCTCGTCGGACCAGGGCCGAAAGGGCACAAACTCTCGCGGGACCGCCAGTTGAGACTGCTGCTGGGGACGGGGTTTTGTGGTGGTTTCACCACGTACAGCACGCTGGCCGTCGGCGTCATGCTTTTGGGTGCTGGCTCATTAGGACCGGTTTTGGCGGGCGCGGCCGGCCTGGGAGTTGTGGTTGCAGGGGCAGTGGCGACATGGGCGGGCATCGCCGTGGGGACCAATTTCCCGGCGTCTCCGGGCCCTGTTGCCGACGGGTCCGCATTGCCCGGCCCTCCGCCACTTGGAGGGCAGCACCTGTGACACCGCTGGTTTTCGTTGCCCTGGCCGTTGCCGGCGGATTGGGCGCCGCTACCCGATTTGCCGTTGACGGCATCATTGGCACCCGCGTGCGCACCGTCTTTCCCTGGGCCACGTTCTTCATCAATGTTTCAGGTTCATTGATTCTTGGCCTGCTCACGGCTTTGGCCGCAGATACGGTGGTTCCCACCGCCTTGGCGCTTGTGGCAGGGACGGGGTTCCTGGGCGGCTACACAACCTTCAGCACAACGAGTTTTGAAACCGTGCGACTGCTGGGTGAGAAACGCTATGCCGTTTCATTTGCCAACGCTGTGGGAACCCTTGTTGTCACAGTTGCTGGCGCCGCACTAGGCTACTGGGTTGGATCACTGATCTAGCGCACGCCCTCAACGGAACGGGCTTCGTCAGCTACAAACAGCATGTCCACCCGTTGCTGTTCCATGCCCATGAAGCCCAGCCGGCAGGCATTTCGCTCGGCGGCCTGGAGCCTGACGCTGGGAAGATGCCCGTCCCTGACCAGCGGATCGAGCTTGTCAACGACCTCCAGTGGCAGGAGAAAATCGATGGACGGCAGGGCGACGTTGAGCATATTCCACCCTACTGTCCCCTGACAGAGCAGGGACCTCGTGGACAAGGGTCTGTCCAACCAGAGCATTACTACCTCGCTGTGAAGCTGAGCACTCATTCCTCCTGAGACACCAAGTCAAAGCCGGCGTTGCCGTCACAAATGGACGTAACTTTAAGCGTGTAGCCCCTGAACGTGACCACATCCCCCAACACCAGGGATCGAAAGTCTTCGGGCGTGGCCGGTTTCGGCTGGTCTGCAACCACGGACAGGTCAACTGTCGCCGGATCTTCGTGTGCTTTTGTCCCAGAGAGCCGAACCCTGGGAGTGTAGGCACTACCCAGGGCGGATTCAGGAAGCATGGGGCTTGAGCCGTTTACTGAAAGTGAAAGTTGGTAGTTCCCGAGACCGGTGCAGCTGTTTGCCTTGGACATAGGAGAATCTTTCTGGGTGGTGGGAGTTCCGGTTGCATCGTTGACTGGGCTGCAGGCCGTAATACCGGCAATGGTTATGACTGCCGCCATGAGAGCTGAGCCGAGGTGCGTGATTCTCACTTCGAAACCACCGAAGCATTTTGAAACAGTCCTTCGAATTGATCGGGGGTGATGACCATCTTGGGCTCGTCGGGTCCCCAAGGATTTTGCAAGATCACGTTTCCGTTTCCGTCCATTCCCTCGACAAAGTATGCATGACCTGCATGGTAGCCGTTTGGTGCGCCGTCCGGGACCTCGCCTCGAGTGGTGACAATGGCCGGTTGGTTATTCTCCACAGCCTGCCACAATTTTTGAGCATCTCTGGTTTGGTCTATGTCCTTGCCTGTCAGATATCCCAATGCGTCAGGCCCGTAGTTGCCTTCTATGGCCCTGTAGTGGCCCGGATCGAAGGCCTTATCCGCAGGGGCCCCTTTCGCCACACGATCACGCGCGTCGTCCTCGCCATAGACTTGCACCAGTGCCTTCTCCACGTAGGCAGGCCAGCTTCCGTTCTCACCAGGACGGGCACCCTTGGGATCTCCGTATTGGTTGGCCGGCAGATCGGAGGTTACGGTCACCCATCGTTCGTTTCCGCCCTTGTCGAAAAGCTTCACGGAGACAGTCCCGTTCCCATTGTCGACGACGTGCTCGCGCACCCAGGCTGGATCTGTCGTAACGAGGGCACCTGCACCAGCTAACACCACGCAGTCGCCGTACCCGCCCTGACCAATGTCGTCCTTGTCAGGATCAGGCCCGACCACAGGCCCCTCAGGCGTCATCCACCGATTGGACTCATCCGGCTTGGCGCCACCTGGCCGGGCAGCATCACCTTGAGAGGTACCATCAGGCTGCGCCCACTGAAACTGTTCCTTGATTCTCTCGACTTGCTCGGGCGAGGCTTTGGAGAGCAGTTGGTCCAGCAGGCCCTGGCGCTCAAAGGCCGTAGTTCCCTGCCAATCAAACAATCCTTTGCCGCTGGTCCCCGCGCCGTCAGCTAGCGACTTCAAATCAGTATCGGAAAGAGTTTTGAGGAACTGGTCCAGCTCGGCAGGGCTGAGTTTGTCGAGGGCTTCCCGAAGGTTCTGTACATCCTTGTCATTCCCCATAAAGGGGTTGCTGCTGTCCGCGGCCTTATCCACCAGCGTTTTGAGATCCTTCAATTCTTTGTCGCTGAGATCGCCTTGTCCTTGGTCCGCATACCTCGGACTGGACGCTCCGCTTCCTGATCCTGATGCACTGCTGGCAGTTTCCTGCTCGTCGGCCTGTATCTTCACTTCCCTGCCCGCGCTTGCCAACCCTGCAGCAACCTTGGCTAGCGTGGGGCGCAGACGCGATGACCAATCCATGCTGAACCGCTGCGCGTCTGGCCCTTGCCAGCCTCGATTTTGGGCAATCCGCTGTGTGAGCATCGAGCTGGTCTGCACGAGCTTTTCAGAAGCCGTAGCCAAGTCCCGTGCAAACTCACGCAACTGATCGACGTCTGCCCCCAGAAAATCTCCCACGTACTCCGCCTTAGTGTTTGTCGATGGAAAACAGCCCTGCTCAAAGTGAGACTACGT
>NZ_JAUNVV010000086.1 GCF_030540645.1 Arthrobacter sp. | reverse complement strand
CTAGTCGATGATGACGCCGCTAACCGGTTCGTCACCGGAGCCGTTGCCAGAGCCGTCCTGCGTCTGGTTGTGCGCGTTGGCTGCTTGGCGCTCAGCGTTCTTCTTAGCCATGGCCGCATCCATCTTGGCTTCCTGGGCTTCCCAGTTCGGGTTGATCATGCCGCGCCCGTTGGCGGCGGTGATGTCAATCGTATCCAGGGCGCGGGCCACCATCTCGGGGTCCTTGCCCAAGTATTCGCGCACGACGCCGACCTGGACGTTGATGATCTTGAAGGAGTGGTCGAGCTTGAGTTCGCGTGCCTTCTCAGCCGAGCGCGAACCGGAGTCCTGCGACACGAGGCGCGTGCCGCCGTCGGACGGGGCATTGGCACTGTTCTGCTGGGCCATCTGCGCCTGCACCAAGTGCACCTGGCGGGCACCAAAGGCTGCGGCCTTGTGCACCCCGATGTAGACCACGGTGGACAGGACCAACCAGCCGAACGCAAGGATGGCGATAATCCAGCCGAGCACGGTGCTGTTGTTGGCGGCAAACACCAGCGCGACCAAGAAAACAAGCGCCAGCACAATGGTGCCCATGCCTGTGAATTTACCGGGTTTGGACATTTTGCCGGTTCCAAGAGAAGTCATGCATCCATTCTCTCAAATCCCAGCGAACACCGAGACCTGCTTCCACCAAAGGCGAACGAACCGGGGTTGGGCTGCAGCGCTGACCTACTTGAAAGGGTTCCACGGCGCCATCGGCGCCAGCAGTGACAGCCCTGAACGCAGCAGCAGGAAGCCCACGATGCCGACGACCCACGGCAGGGTGCCAGCTGAGAACTTACTCATCTGCGAACCGAGGCGCTGCAGCCCCCCATCCAACCGACTGCCCAGAGTCAGGCGCAGGGTCAGCAACACCAGTGCCGGCCCGAGCATGACCAGGCAATAGATGCACAGAACAAGCAGCTGAGCTGTCATGGGCAGCGTGGAATTCGTCAGATACCCGATGGCCGCAAGGTACGGCAGCATGGTGGGAAGTTCCAGCAAGCCTGCCACCAATGCCAAGACCACCATCCCGCCGGAGCTGCGAAGTGCCGTTCCCACGCGAGAGCGCCACCGTTGCTCAGCCGGTGCTGGAGTAGTGGCGGGTGCTGGAGTAGTGGCGGGCACAGTGGCAGGGACCGGCTTCTTTCCCGAACTGGTGAACAACCCGTACGCAAGCATGGCGCCGCCGCCAACGGCCATGACCCATTGGATGGCCGGGAGCCGCGTTAGCGAACCAGCACCCATGTTGCCAACCACCCAGCTTGCACCGGAGAGCACGGCCACTCCCACCAACAGGTAGAAAGTTGCCACAACAGCCAGAAACAGCAGGATCCGCGGAGCCAGCCTCTTCGCATCGGGGCGCATCAGCAGCCACAACGGGATCAGCAACGTTCCAATGCTGGTGCTGTCGATGAGCGCCAAAACAGTCAATTGAACATAAGGTGCGGTGGTCATGACCCCAGCCTGTCCATGTTGCCCGGCTCCGGCGTCGGCCATTGGGACCATGGGCGGCTCATCCCTTAGTTGCAGATCGGTTGAACCGGCTTGCCTGCCGGTGACGTCGCAGCGGAAGATGGGCCCATGGACGAACTCACGGCCCCTTCCGGACAAGCATCGGCGTTCGCCCGTCTTCTTCGGGGGTACAGGCAACTTTCTGTGCGCCGCATTGCCACCATCAAGGTGGAGGACATGGCGCTTGCAGGCGGTTATTTCGCCATTTTCTGGCTGCTTGAGGCCGTTGATATTGCTGGCACCGGCACCTTGCGGGTGCAGGCTTTCGCCTCCGCCTGGGCCGCGTTCGCCTTGCTGGGTTGCGTGGGAGTGCTGCTGCGCCGGGTATCCCCTGCTGCCATGGGATGGATGTGCGGCGTTGCCGTTGTCGGGATGGCACTGGCGGGCAATGCCGGCGCCTTTGTGCTTGCCTTCGAGTTCTTCTTTTCGCTGGTGCTCTTTGCAACACCCCGGGCATCCCACGTGGCGGCTCGGGCGTCCTGGGTTTTGACGGTGTTACTGGTCTTGGCGGCTTTTCTCGTGTCCAGAAGTGCTGCCACGGCCATCGCCGCGGCCGTCATTGCCGTTGTCACGTTGCTGACTCCTGTGGAATGGGCCGGAAACCTGCGCAAGGCCAACCTTTTGACCCTGAGTGAGTCTGCCCGCGCAGATGCGCTCCAGGATGCAGCGGAGCAGCGGTTGCTGGCACAACGCAGCGCCCATGACCTTGCGCTGGAGCGCGAACGTCAGCACATGGCCCGCGAGCTGCACGACGTGGTCTCCGCCCGGCTTTCCGCCATCGCGCTGCAATCCGGCGCGGCCCTGCACGCGTCGGCACTTAGCCCCGCAGTACCCGCCACCACGACGATTTTGAACCAAATTCGGGATGAAAGTGTGGCCGGGCTGCAGGAACTCAACGCCATGATCCGGCTTCTTCACACAGGTGCTCTGGCGGAGGCAGGCGGGCGCCTCAGCGACCTGCCAGGATTGCTCCGACAGTACCGCAGCGCCGGCATGGAACTGCAGTACGCAAATTCCTTGGACGACGCCGGCGAGCAGCTAAGTCTGCCTCTCCAGACTGCGCTCTACCGGATCTTGTCCGAGGCAGTCGCCAACGCCGCCAAGCACGCCCCAGGCCAGGAAGTCGACGTCGTGCTTGGCTACGGGCAGGTACCGTTCGTCCGCTCCGGTAACCCGGAACACTCCCCAGGGATCGTCTTGACCGTGACGAATCATCTTCCAGTTGACGCGCACACGGCTCCTGCCTCCCGCGTGCACGTCCGCGCTTCCATGCCACCCATGCCTCCCGTGCCTCCCAGCAGTGCTGACCCCGGCACTGGCACTGGCACTGGCATTCCGAGCATGCAGTTCCGTGCCGCTCACGTTGGAGGCGCTCTCACGGCAGGCCCCGATCACTCAGCCACTCCAAATCTCACTGCGGGCTCCACTGCAGGTCTGTGGAAGGTGGCGCTGCTGCTCCCGCTTGCGAAACTGCCCGTAGATACTCTGCTTGCGGCAAACGAGTCCGCAGAAGGTCAAGCATGAGCGATTCTTCGCGTCTGGGCCCCTGCGACTCCGGCCCCATGGAATCCAGCGAACGACGCATCGCAGTGCTATTGGTCGATGACCACGCTGCCATCCGGCTCGGCATGCGCATGGTCGTGGACACTGCCATGGACATGAGCGTTGTGGGCGAGGCTGGTGACGGGGCCACTGCCATCACCATGGCGCGTGCTTTGGTACCAGATGTGATTCTCATGGATTTGCGGATGCCGGTGTTGGACGGGGTGAAGGCTACAGAAACCATCTGTGCAGAAGGGCTCTCGAAAGTGCTGGTGTTGACCACTTTCGATCATGACTCGTATTTGTTTGGGGCCCTGCGGGCAGGAGCGGCGGGATTTCTACTCAAAAGTGCCGAACCGGCGGGTATCACCGACGCAATCCGCCGTGTGGACGCCGGCCAACAAGTCATCGCCCCGGAAGTCACCGCACGAATCGTCGCCGCAGCGCTCACCCCCGGGAACCGGACCAGCCAGCACCCCGCACCAGAACTGGACACGCTGACAGCCCGGGAACGCGACGTGTTCGAGGCGTTGGGGAAAGGCTTGACGAATTACTCCATTGGCCGCCAGCTGGGCATCTCGGAAGCGACAGTGAAAACACACGTCTCCCGGGTGCTGGCGAAATTGGGCTTGGAGTCTCGCGTACAGGCGGCACTCCTTCAACACCACCGCCACAACTAGCCTGTTCCGCAGTGAATGTCGGTGCCCCCGTATAGCTTGTGAAAACACCCTGCAGACCACCCGTCGCAGGAGGAATTTTTTGTATATTGTGCAGGGCCGCCGTTTTTTGTTGGCTCCTCCGCAAGGGTCAAGGAGGACCACGATGGAGTTGTTGGAGAACCGCCCGGTGTGCAGGACCGAACCCCGCCGGCCTCGACGGTTTGGGCCCGGAGTTTCAGAGCAGCGGGTGCGGCTCGTTCGCCAAATGGACGCCCAGTGGGTGAACGGGACAGTGTTGCGGTACTGCTTCTTCGACGGCCCCGAGCCGCAGAAGCAGGCTGTCAGGGACGCGTTTGCACACTGGAAATCACTGGGCCTGGGGCTCGATTTCAAGGAAGTGGCAGCCCGAAGCGAAGCCGAAGTCAGGATTGCCTTCGACCAAACAGATGGCTCATGGTCCTACATTGGGCGCGACGTGCTCGGGATCGCCAACACTGAACCCACCATGAACTTCGGCTGGGACCTCACAGACAGCTATGGCCGGACCACCGCGCTGCATGAGATCGGCCATACGCTGGGCATGCCACACGAACATCAAAACCCGTTCGCCGGGATCGTGTGGGACGAGCCAAAGGTCTACAGCTACTTTGCAGGTTCCCCCAACTTCTGGCCCAGACAGCAGGTATTCCACAACGTGCTGCGAAAGCTCAGTCCACAGGAAGTTGACGGCTCCAATTGGGACCCGGAGTCCGTCATGGAATATTGGTTTCCGGCCGGGCTCATCAGGGAGCCAGAACAATACCGCAAGGGACTGAACCCTCCGGGCGGGCTCTCCCCCACCGACAAGAAATGGGTGCTGCGGTTCTACCCCACGCTGACCCAAGAAGAGCGGTTCTTGACGGCGTTTTGCTCAGCCCCACTGTTGCTCAAACCCTGTGAGCAAGTAGATTTCACCATTGTTCCGGAGGAAACCCGCGCCTACCAGCTGTCTACGTTTGGCATGGCGGACACCGTGCTGGTGTTGTTTGAGGAAGTGGACGGCGAACTTCGCCACTTGGAGTCCGATGATGACAGCGGGCAGGAACGCAACGCCTCGTTCAACGTGAAACTGTTCAAGGGCCGGAAATATGTGGCCCGCCTGCGTCTTTACTGGGCCGGAAAGTCCGGTCACACCACGCTTATGTATTGGTAGCCGCCACCCAACTTCAGCCCCTGACAAAGAAGCGGCCGACGCCGGAACAAAAGTTCCGCCGTCGACCGCCCCAAAGCGTGTGGTGCGCCATGCAAAGCCGCAACTAGGCTGCAGCGCGCTCGGAAGCCTCCACCACGTTGGCCAGCAGCATGGCGCGGGTCATGGGACCCACACCGCCCGGGTTCGGGGAAATCCAGCTGGCCACCTCGGCGGCTGCAGGCTCCACGTCCCCAGTGACAACAGCTTTTCCGCTGCCGTTGTCAACGCGGCTGACCCCAACGTCCAGAACAATGGCTCCGGGCTTCAGGTCCACTGCCTTGATCATGTGGGGTGAACCGGCGGCGGCAATGACCACATCGGCCAGGCGCAGTTCAGCGGCCAGGTCTGTCGTTCCAGTGTGGGCCAGCACCGCCGTGGCGTTGATGTCTCGGCGGGTGAGCAGCAGACCCATGGGTCGGCCGATCGTCACACCGCGGCCAACCACCAGCACGCGCTTTCCAGCCAGTGAAATCCCGTGACGCTCCAACAGCACAATGCAGCCCTTGGGCGTGCACGGCAGCGGGGACGTCATGGGCCGGTTGACATTGGCCACGAGGCGGCCGAGGTTCATCGGGTGCAGACCGTCGGCATCCTTGTCCGGATCGATGGCTTCAAGCACCACGTCCTGGTCAATGTGCGCCGGCAATGGCAGCTGAACAATGTAGCCCGTGCAGGCGGGGTCCGCATTGAGCTGACGGACGGCAGCCAGGACTTCATCCTGGGTGGCCGAATCCGGCAAATCGATGCGGATGGACTTGATGCCCACCTCTGCACAGTCCTTGTGCTTTCCGCCCACGTACCACTGGGAGCCCGGATCCGAGCCAACCAAGATGGTACCCAGGCCCGGCGTGACACCGCGGGCAGCGAGGGCTGCGACGCGTTCGGTCAGTTCGGCTTTGATGGCAGCGGCTGTGGCCTTGCCGTCAAGGATTTGAGCTGGGGACATTTTTACCATTCTTCCTGGCCGGGGTACAGCGGGAAGTTGGCGGTCAGGGCCTTGACGCGGGCGCTCAGGGCGTCAACGTCTGCGCCACCCTTCAGCGCTGCGGCGATGATCTCGGCAACTTCGGTGAACTCCGGAGCGCCGAAGCCGCGAGTAGCCAATGCCGGGGTACCGATGCGCAGGCCGGAAGTGACCATCGGGGGGCGGGGGTCGAACGGGACGGCGTTGCGGTTGACCGTGATGCCAACGCTGTGCAGGAGGTCTTCGGCCTGCTGGCCGTCCAGCGTGGAGTTGCGCAGGTCAACGAGAACCAGGTGCACATCGGTACCGCCGGTCAGTACGGACACTCCTGCCTCGGCAACATCGGGTGCGTTCAGACGCTCGGCAATGATCTTCGCGCCTTCCAGTACGCGCTGCTGGCGTTCCTTGAATTCTTCGCCTGCGGCGACCTTGAAGGCCACGGCCTTGGCGGCGATGACATGCATGAGCGGACCGCCCTGCTGCCCCGGGAACACGGCGGAGTTGAGCTTCTTAGCCCATTCCTTCTTGGCCAGGATCACACCCGAGCGCGGGCCGGAGAGCGTCTTGTGGACGGTGGAGGTGACCACGTCGGAGTACGGCACCGGGGACGGGTGCAGGCCAGCGGCAACCAGACCGGCGAAGTGTGCCATGTCCGTCCAGAGCAGTGCGCCCACCTCGTCAGCGATGGAGCGGAAAGCTGCGAAGTCCAGCTGGCGAGGGTAGGCGGACCAACCGGCGATGATGACCTGGGGCTTCTCGGCGATGGCCTGCTCGCGGAGCTTGTCCATGTCGATGCGGAAGGTATCTTCCTCAACCTGGTAGGCGGCGACGTCGTACAGCTTGCCGGAGAAGTTCAGCTTCATGCCGTGGGTCAGGTGTCCGCCGTGGGCCAGGGACAGGCCCAGGATCTTCTCGCCGGGCTTGATCATGGCTGCGAGCGCAGCGGCGTTGGCCTGCGCGCCGGAGTGCGGCTGGACGTTGGCGTACTCGGCGCCGAACAGTTCCTTGACACGGTCGATGGCCAGGTTCTCAGCCACGTCCACGTATTCGCAACCGCCGTAGTAGCGGCGGCCGGGGTAGCCTTCGGCGTACTTGTTGGTCAGTACCGAGCCCTGGGCTTCCAGGACGGCGCGGGGTGCGAAGTTCTCCGAGGCGATCATTTCCAGCGTGTCGCGCTGGCGGCCAAGCTCGTCCTTCAGGACGGCGGCGATTTCCGGGTCAAGCTCCGAGAGGGGGGCGTTGGTCACGGACGAGGTGGTGGTAAAAGACACTACAGACTCCTGAGTGGGCAGCACGAAAAAAACTCTTCTTGAAAAGATTATCGCCAATGCGCGCATTGGCTCTACGTGACCTTGCGTCCCAGGCGTACGATCGCAAAGTCTTCGCTCGTGCTGCTCCCCGGTGGTGTCCCACCTCATCGCCAGTCGCAACTCCTCAATTGTAGTACAGGGCCCCAATGGGGCGGTAACGTTGGGCGGGTGACTGATTCAAACTCCCCTGCCGTGCCCGTTCCGGCAGCTTCACACGGATATGTACTGACCCTTTCTTGTGCCGACCGGCCCGGCATTGTCCACGCCGTCTCGGGGGCCCTGCTTGAGGCTGGCTGCAACATCACCGACTCCCAGCAGTACGGCAACCCCGACACCGGCACGTTCTTCATGCGCGTTGCCGTGGAAACCACGACGTCGTTCAGCCGGCTCCGCGAACAGCTTGAGTTGATCGCCGGGAACTTTGAGTTCAATTGGGCCCTGCACCGCGTCGGGGCACCGGTGCGCACACTGATCATGGCTTCCAAAGCTGCACACTGTCTGAACGACATCTTGTTCCTGCAGCGTTCCGGGACGCTGCCGGTGGAAATCCCGGCGATCGTTTCCAACCACCGCGACCTTGAGCCGCTGGCGCAGTTTTACGGCATCCCCTTCCACTACATCCCCGTCACCGCAGCGACGAAGGACGAGGCCGAAGGGCAGCTTCTGGAACTGGTCGCCGAGCTCGACATTGAGCTTGTTGTACTGGCCCGCTACATGCAGGTCCTCTCTGATGAGCTGTGCAACCACTTGGCCGGGAAAGCCATCAACATCCACCACTCCTTCCTGCCCTCCTTCAAGGGGGCCAGGCCCTATCACCAGGCCCATGCCCGTGGTGTGAAGATCATCGGCGCCACCGCCCACTATGTGACGGCAGCGTTGGATGAGGGTCCCATCATTGAGCAGGAAGTGATCCGCGTGGATCACGGGCACTCGGTGGACAAGTTTGTCTCCATGGGTCGCGCCGTCGAAGCACGCACCCTGGCACAGGCTGTGCAATGGCATGCCGAACACCGTGTTCTGCTCGACGGCCACCGAACCGTCGTCTTCGACTGATCCCCACGCCCTCCCAAAGTTCACCGCGCTGGGCGCGATGAACTTTGGGTCCCTCGGGCGTGTGGGCCCAACGCGGGTACAACGAATACCTCCGGCATCTGGCACGCTGAATGCTTTTCGCTAGGGTGGAGGCATGAGAGAGCACATCTTGGGGAAAACCGGCCGCGCCGTCTCCGCCGTCGGGCTGGGAACTTGGCAACTTGGCGCCGACTGGGGTGAGGTCAGCGAAACCGATGCACTTGCCGTGCTGGGCGCCGCTGCCGATTCCGGCGTGACATTCTTTGACACTGCCGATGTGTACGGCGACGGCCGCAGCGAGCAGGTCATTGGGAAGTTCCTGCGCAACAGGGGCCCCGACCACGGCCTCACGGTGGCGACCAAGATGGGCCGCCGGCTGGACCAGCTGCCGGAAAACTACGTCATGGCGAACTTCCGCGCCTGGACGGACCGCTCGCGGAAGAACCTGGGCGTAGAAACGCTCGACTTGGTCCAACTGCACTGCCCGCCCACCGCCGTCGTCACCTCAGATGAGGTGTATGAAGCCCTGGACACGCTCGTGGCCGATGGCGCCATTGGCAGCTACGGCCTGAGCGTTGAAACGTGCAGCCAGGCACTCGCCGCAATCGCCCGCCCCAATGTTGCCACGGTCCAAATCATCGTGAACGCGTTCCGGCTCAAACCGCTGGATGACGTGCTGCCCGCAGCGCTGAAGGCCGGGGTCGGCATCATCGCCCGCGTCCCTCTTGCCAGCGGAATGCTCGCCGGCAACTACACGGTCCGCACCCGCTTTGCTGACAACGACCACCGCAATTACAACCGCGATGGCAGCCACTTTGACGTGGGAGAAACATTTTCCGGAGTGGACTACGCGGCCGGGCTGGAGGCGGCTGCCGCGTTCGGCTCCTTGGCCGCGTCCGTGCAGGGCAGTTCCGGAAGCACGACGCCGGCCTCCACCGCTCAGGCCGCCATCGCCTGGGTTTCCCAGCTAGAAGGCATGTCAACGGTGATCCCTGGCGCCCGTTCCGCGTCACAGGCGCAGGCCAACGCAGCGGCAGGTTCGCTGCCCGAACTAGGCAGCAGCTTCACCGACGGCGTCCGCAGCATCTACGATGCGCATTTCAGGGCAGCCATCCACCCCCGTTGGTAGAATCTGTCCGAGTTCCTCCATCCGCCCGACCCCTCTGATTGGATCCGCAATGAAGCAGTTCATCACCCTTGACGGCAACACCCCCTCGGTCCATGAAAGCGCGTTTGTGGCACACACGGCCATAGTGATCGGCCAAGCCACTTTGGGCGCCGACGCCAGTGCTTTTTACGGTGTGGTGGTGCGCGCGGACACCAACACCATCACAGTGGGCGAGGGCACCAACCTGCAGGACAACGTGGTGCTCCACGCTGATCCCGGGTTTCCCACCAGTGTGGGCAAGGGAGTCAGCGTGGGCCACGGTGCCATCATCCACGGCTGCACGGTGGAAGACGACTGCTTGATAGGAATGAGCGCAACCATCATGAACGGCGCCGTCATCGGGGCAGGCTCCCTGGTGGCTGGCGGAGCCGTAGTCCTGGAGGGCGCTGTCATCCCGCCCGGCTCATTGGTGGCAGGCGTCCCAGCCAAGGTGCGCCGTGAAATAGGGGCCGAGGAACTCGAACATATCAGGGAGAACGCGCAGAACTACGTTGCCCTGGCCCGCAAGCACAAGCAGGTTCAGTCCTAGCCGTCGTCACAAGAATCAACAAATTCTAAACAAGGCCGTGCCGGAAGAACGTCAAAATCGCCCGAATTTTGGCATCAATGTGGTTGTCTCGGCTTCCATTGTCGAATTCATGTATTTTGCGTTAAGGCATAACTCCTAAAATCTATGGGTCTTGTGTTCACATCTTGACTACAATCTAAATGTGATGCACGCTACTACCTATGAATGACACACCCGGCCGGCAAACCAGCGAGAATCTCCGACCCGGGTCGCAATCAGCGCTGCGCCGCCACAATGAGCAACTCATTGTGGCGGAGCTTCGAGTGCGCGGCACATCGTCCCAAGCGGAACTTTCCCGAGCCACGGGCCTGTCGACGGCCACCATTTCCAACATTGTCAAAGCCCTGTGTGCCAATGGCCTGGCAACGACCCATCCCACCACAAGTTCTGGACGCCGCGCTGTGGCTGTCTCGCTACTGGAATCCCCGGATGTGGCCCTGGGCATAGACTTTGGGCGCAGCCACGTGCGCCTGGCACTGGCGAGCCCCGGACTCAAACTCAAAGACGAACGCTTTGCCGCCCTCCCCGTAGGGCACTTGGCCGCGGACAGCATAGCAACGGCCGCCGTTCTGTTGGAGGAAGCCCTAGCGGAAAAAGGAATTTCCCGCAGTCGTGTCATAGGAGCAGGTGTGGGCATCCCGGGACCCATCGACCACCGCACGAACACTGTCATTCGCGGGGCGATCCTCCCCCAATGGGTTGGCGTGAACATCGTCTCGCAGCTCGAGCAGGCGCTGCGGATGCCGATCCTTGTCGACAATGACGCGAACCTGGGCGCACTGGCGCAAATAACGTGGGGGGAACACCGCTCCGCCAAGGACTTGGTGTTCTTGAAGATCGGCAGCGGGATCGGTGCGGGCCTGATCCTCAATGGCGCGCCGTACTACGGTCATACCGGAATTACGGGGGAGATCGGCCACTCGACCATCTTTGACCAGGGATTGGTCTGCCGTTGCGGCAACCGAGGCTGCCTGGAAACTGTCGCCTCAACTACCGTCATGATTGATCTGCTGAGCCGCGGCGAACCCACACCGCTAACAGTTGGGAACATCATCAGCCGCGCCCATTCCGGGGACGCAGCAACTTTGCGGGTCATTGACGACGCGGGCATGGCTGTCGGAAGGGCGATAGCGAATGTCGCCAACATGATCAATCCCGAAATCGTTGTTGTAGGCGGACCCCTTTCCTCGCTCGGGGAAGTGCTTTTGGCGCCCATACGCCGCGGGCTGATCCGCCATGCGGTGCCAGCCATTGGTCAAGACACCATTGTTGTCATGTCCTCGCTGGGAGACCGCGCTGAAGCCCTGGGCGCACTCTCGTTGGCCCTGAGCCACAGCCGCAGCTGACACATTCAGCGGGCACCGGTGAGCGCACGAGCGTCAACTCCTTCCACCGTTACCATTCCGTTGCGTTAAACAGTTGACGGCAAGGAGTGATGAAGGTAACTTTTGTTGAGTGAGTGTTTGTTACACTTACAAAGATCATCATTTTCAAACAATATTTCACGGAGGAAACACATGCGACGTCGTCTATCGTTGCTTGCCGGAGTTGCAGCGCTGGGTCTGACCCTGGCAGGCTGTGGCGGCGGCGACACTGCTCCCAGCGACACTTCCAACGCCAAGGACGCCAGCGGAAAGGTCGGCGTCTTCACCTGGTGGGCCGATGGCTCCGAGAAGGCCGGGCTGGATGCCTTGGTGGACGTCTTCGCCAAGGACTACCCGAACGTCACTTTTGACAACCTTGCAGTAGCCGGTGGCGCAGGCTCACAGGCCAAGAGCGTGCTGGCTGCACAGCTGAAGGCTGGCAACCCGCCGGACTCCTTCCAGGCCCACGCAGGCGCAGAACTGCAGGATTACATCGATGCTGACCAGCTCGAGGACCTGAGCGGTTTCTACAAGGACAACGACCTGACCTCGCAGTTCCCCAAGGACCTCGTTGACCGCCTGACCGTGGACGGCAAGATCTACTCGGTGCCCTCCAACATCCACCGCGCCAACGTGGTTTGGGCAAATGTCAGCGTCCTGAAGAAGGCTGGCGTTGATCCGGAAAAGCCGGCCGCCGACCTCGATGGCTGGTTTGCTGACATGGACAAGATCAAGGCTTCAGGCACCATCCCGTTGGCAGTTGCCGGTTCCTGGACCCAGGTCCAACTGTTCGAGAACATCCTCCTCTCCAGCTTGGGCACCGATGGCTACAACGGCCTCTGGGACGGCAAGACCGACTGGAAGAGCGCTGAAGTAACGAAGGCTGTCAAGGCCTACGAGAAGGCCCTCTCCTACACCAACACCGACCGCGACTCCCTCAGCGACTGGGCTCCGGCCACACAGCTCGTTCAGGACGGCGCAGCAGCCTACAACGTCATGGGTGACTGGGCAGAAGCCAAGTTTGCCCAGGACGGCGACAAGCCCGGCGTTGACTACGTCTACTTCCCCACACCGGGAACAGCTGGAGTGTTCGACTTCCTCGCCGACTCCTTCACCCTGCCCAAGGGTGCCCCGAACCCCGCCGGCGCCAAGGCTTGGTTGACCACCATCGGTTCAGCTGAGGGCCAGACGGCGTTCAACAAGGTCAAGGGTTCCATCCCGGCCAACACCACCGCCAAGACGGATGACT
Source organism: Arthrobacter sp. (assembly GCF_030540645.1). GTDB lineage: Bacteria > Actinomycetota > Actinomycetes > Actinomycetales > Micrococcaceae > Specibacter. The sequence goes on along the minus strand of NZ_JAUNVV010000086.1, from coordinate 2,162 downwards.
TCTCTGAATACCAGAAGAGCGCCATCAAGGACTTCAGCCAGGACAAGATTGTTTCCTCACTCGCCCACGGTGCAGCAGTGCCGGTGGCCTGGTTGAACGATCTGAGCACCGCAGTCAGCAAGTTCGGCGGCGACAAGAACGTCGACGGCCTGCAGACTTCCGCAGCAGCCATCGCGGCGAAGTTCGCCAAGTAATAACTGCACTCAGGTTGGGGGCTGCGCAACAATCTTGTTGCGCAGCCCCCAATCCGTGAAGTACCGATTCTCTTCGGAAGGAGGCAAACTATGTTGAAACGCGCAAAAATATGGGGCCCAGGTGTATTACTGCTCGCCCCCACCATGATCCTGGTCGGCGTCTTCGTCTACTGGCTCATCATTGAGAACTTCCGTGTCAGTCTCACTAACCAGCACACGGCCAAGCCCAGCAACAAATATGTGGGCTTTGAGAACTACACCAATCTTTTGGCAGACCCAAACTTCCAGCACTCCCTGTGGAACCTGCTGATCCTAACCATCGTGTTCCTCGGTGGCACCTTGATCTTCGGCTTCCTGTGGGCCTGGATCCTGGAACAGCCGGCCAAGGGCGAAGGCTTCTTCCGCTCGGTCTACCTGTTCCCCATGTCAGTGTCCTTCATCGCTTCGGGTGTTGTCTGGCGCTGGCTGCTCTCCAGCTTGCAGACATCCCAGCCCGGTGGTGAACGCACCACAGGATTGAACCGCCTGCTCGACAGCGTTGGCCTCGGCGCATTCCAGAACGACTGGTGGTCCAACCCCACCTGGGGCATCGCAGCCATTGCCGTCCCTGCTGTCTGGCAGCTGTCCGGCTACGTCATGGCCTTGTTCCTTGCCGGCTTCCGTGGCATCCCCGATGAACTCCGCGAAGCAGCCCGCATCGATGGTTGCACCGAATGGAAGCTGTACCGCCACGTTATCTTCCCCCAGCTGAGCCCTGTCATGCTGTCCGCCGTGATCATTATCGGGCACATGTCCTTGAAACTGTTCGACCTCATCCGCGCCATTGTTCCGGACGCCAACACCTATGACGTCCAGGTTCCCGCCACCATGATGTGGGTCAAGTACATCGGCAGCGACTATGCCGATGCTGCTGCGATTGGAACCATTCTGTTGGTCCTTGTGGCATTCGTCGTCATCCCCTACCTCTGGTACACCTCACGAGCGGAGAAGCGCTAATGTCCACCGCCACAGTGAATAACAAGAACCGCCAGCGTTCGGCACAGGATATGAAATCGGATGCCGCCCGCAACAACAAGCGCCGTATCAACCGCACGCTGAAGTACGCATTGCTGATCTTCTTTGTCATCATGGTGCTGCTGCCTGCGTATGTTTTGTTCATCACCAGCTTCAAGGGAACGGCCGACGCCGATCCTTCGCGCGCCTGGTATCTACCCCAGACGTGGGAAACCGGAGGCTGGGTCAAGGCCTGGATCACACTGGCTCCCTCGCTGGGACGCACCGTCCTGCTCGTGGTGCCCTCAGCTTTGATCTCAGCCTTCCTTGGCTCGATCAACGGCTATGTGCTCTCCAAATGGCGTTTCCCAGGTGCGAACATTGTCTTCACGTTGATCTTGTTCGGCATGTTCATCCCCTACCAGGCCGTCATGATCCCGCTGACCAAGCTCGTGAGCGACTTGGGCGTGCCACAGGGCATCCCGTCGTTGCTGCTGCTGCATATTGTGTATGGTCTGCCGATTTGTACGCTGATCTTCCGCAATTACTACGCCACCGTTCCCGATGAACTCATCGAGGCCGCGCGCATGGACGGTGCCGGCATCCTGCGCACGTACGGCTCCGTGATCTTCCCGATTTCCGCCCCCGGCTTTGTCGTGGTGCTGATCTGGCAGTTCACCTCCGCCTGGAACGACTACCTCTTTGCCGCGTTCTTCTCCTCCGGCCGCAACGGCCCGGTGACGATCGCACTGTCCTTCCTGGCAGGCGGCCAGCTCACCGACTACGCCGCCTCCATGGCCGGGGCACTCATCGCCTCCGTCCCCACACTCATTGTCTACATCCTGTTGGGCAAGTACTTTGTGGGCGGTTTGATGAGCGGTTCCGTCAAGGGCTGACCCCGCCGCAAGGTGGGTCAACCAACAAAGGCCCCGTCCGACGTCGAACTTCACGACGCCGGGCGGGGCCTTTGCACTC